>CAZQVC010000030.1:18413-20111 GCA_964596625.1 uncultured bacterium
GCCGGTTACGGCCTGTACGAGGCGATCAACGTGCACTTCCTCAAGCGCCGCCCCGCCGCGCAGCCCGCCTTCGTCGCCGCCACGCCTACAGCCGTCGGCCCGCTCGCGACCTTCGCCGCCGACTGGGACGCCGTCGAGTTCGTGCTGGCCGGCACCTTGCCGGCGCTGGCGCTGCGGCTGCCCGGCCCGATCCCCGGCGGTCTGCAGGCGGGCGGCGTCAACCTCGCGGCGTTCAGCCGCGTCTGCACCCACCAGCACTGCCTGACCAACCTCAACACCGACGTCGCGGCCATCAACTTCGGCTTCAACTACGGCACCCAGACCCCGGCCATCACCTGCCCCTGCCACCTCAGCGTGTTCGACCCGCTGCGCGCGGGGCGCGCCGTGAGCGGCCCGGCAGTGCAGCCGCTGCCGCGGGTGCGGCTCGAGCTCGACGGCGACCTCGTGCTGGCGACGGGTTTCGAGGAGACGTGAGCGGCCAGCCGCGCTGACGTAACATCGAACCAGCGAAAGCAGAGGTGAGAGATGAACCCCCTCAAACGACTACAAGAGTTCGGCCAGAGCGTGTACCTCGACGAGATCAGGCGCTCCTGGCTGGTCGACGGCACCCTCGCGAAGCTGATCGCCGACGACGGCCTGCGCGGCGTGACCTCCAACCCCGCGATCTTCCACAAGGCCATCACCGGCTCGACCGACTACGCCGACGCGATCGCCCGTCACGCTCGGGCCGGCGACAGCCCGAGCGCAGCCTACGAGGCGTTGGTGGTCGACGACATCCGCGACGCTGCGGACCTCTTCCGCGAGACCTACGACTCGTCCGGCGGGCGTTTCGGGTTCGTCTCGCTGGAGGTCTCCCCCGAGTTGGCCAACGACACCGCGACGACCGTGGCGGAAGGCCGGCACCTCTGGAAGCTGCTCGACCGCCCGAACGTGTTCATCAAGGTCCCTGGCACGCACGCCGGGCTCGACGCGATCACCCAACTGACGCGCGACGGGATCAACGTCAACGTCACGCTGCTCTTCGGCCTCGAGCGCTACGGCGAGGTCATCGACGCGTACCTCGCCGGGCTCGAGCAGAGGCTCGCTGACGGCAACCCGATCGACGACGTGAACAGCGTCGCCAGCTTCTTCCTCAGCCGCATCGACGTGATGATCGACCCGCTGCTCGACGCCATGGCCGAGAAGGGCGATGACAAGGCGGAGCTGGCCCGCTCCCTGCGCGGCAAGGCGGCGGTGGCCAGCGCCAAGCTGGCGTACGAGATCTTCCAGCAGCGCTTCGGCCGCGGCGACGCCGGCGACGAGCGCGGCCAGCGTTACGCCAAGCTGAGCTCCTCCGGCGCCAAGGTCCAGCGCCTGCTGTGGGCCTCGACCGGCACCAAGGACCCCAGCTACCCCGACACCAAGTACGTCGAGCCGCTGATCGGCGAGGACACCATCAACACCATGCCGCTCGACACGCTCAACGCCTACCGCGACCACGGCGATCCGGCCGCCCGGGTCACCGACGGTCTGGAGGAGGCGCGCCGCGTGGTGGCCGAGCTCTCCTCGCTCGGCATCGAGCTCGACGAGGTCTCGCACAAGCTCGAGGAGGAGGGCATCGGCAAGTTCGTGGTGCCGTTCCGCGAGCTGATGAAGGCGATCGAGGGCGAGCTCACGGGCGCCATGGCCTAGCGCCAACTTTGCGGCTTGGCGCCGCCG
>CAZQVC010000030.1:20211-25074 GCA_964596625.1 uncultured bacterium
TTGAGAACTCTCCGCAAACGGCGATGTAGCTACATCACGGTTTGCGGAGAGTCTTGTAGAAGGGTCTAGCGCGTCCGACTTTGAAGGGTCTAGCGGGTCCGACTTTGCAGGACCTTGCGGGTCCGCCTTCGAAGGACCTAGCGCCTCGGCCCCCGGCATCTGCCTGGGGCGACCTAGCAGGACCTGCGACATGCAGGACGCGTAAGAGAATCGAGCTACGGATCGCGCACGACCTTGCGCAGCAGGAGCGCGTAGCCGATCACGCCGATGGCCGCGAACGAGAACCACTGGATCGCGTAGCCGCGGTGCGGACCCTCGTCGACGGCGGGCGCGGGCAGGGGCAACGGCAACTCGGCCGGTTGGCTCGGCGACGAGCCGGTCTGCTGGACGTACGCGTCGACCAGGCGGAAGGGCATCTGCGCGGCCAGGCGCTCGACGTCGACGTAGTAGGTCTGCACCAGCCTGCCCTCGGCGGGGTCGCGCGGGGCGAAGCGGGCGCTGGCGCCCTCCGGCGGACCGGTAGGCGCCAGCAGGCGGCCGCTGACCTCTACGGTTCCCGACGGAGGCGGCGCCTGCGTGACGGGCACCGAGTCGTGCTCGTAAGGCACCCAGCCGCGCTCGACCAAGACAGCGGTCGGCTGGGCCCCTGCCGTGCCTACGACCAGCGGCGTCAGCACGTTGAAGCCGGGCTGGCCGCCGAGGCTGCGGCCGCGCAGCAGTACTTCGTGCTCGGGCGCGAACTCGCCTTCTGCGGTCACAGGCAGGTACTCGAGCACCTCGCCGGCCGCCTCGCTCTGCTCGAGGGCGGCGTCGAGGCTCACCGGCTCGCGCGCGCTGCGTTCGACGACGATCTCGTTGTGCGCCTGACGCTGCTCGAGCCGGCGCAGTTGCCAGAGGCCGAGCGAGATGAACAGCGCGACCAGCCCGACCGCCAGCAGGTGACCGAAGAGCCACCGTGGCCGCAGCAGCTTGCGGGCGCCCTGAGGAGCAGGCGACCCGCCTCCGGCGTCGCCGCGGGTCATCAGAACAGGATGCGGTCGACCGCCATGGCCAGGAACAGCAGCGCCAGGTACGACATCGAGTACTTGTAGAGCGGCAGCGCGGTGACGCGGTCGATGGAGCTGCCAGCCCTCACCACCCGGAACAGCGCGGCGACCCTGATCGCCAGCACGACGTTGAGGGCCAAAGCGGCGATGAAGTAGGCGGGGCTGAACTCGTGCATGAAGAACGGCAAGATCGTGAGCACGATCGTCAGCACGGTGTACATCACCATCTGCATGACCGTCGCGCGCTCCCCGATGACGGCCGGCGCCATGGGCACCCCGACCGAGGCGTACTGGTCCTTGACCATCAGCGCCAGGGCCCAGAAGTGCACCGGCGTCCAGACGAACACCACGCCGAACAGCAGCCAGGCCATCAGCGAGAGGTTGCCGGTGACCGCAGCCCAGCCGACCAGCGGCGGGATCGCCCCGGCGGCGCCGCCGATGACGATGTTCTGCCAGGTGCTGCGCTTGAGCCACATCGTGTAGATCAGGACGTAGAAGGCGATGCCGGCCCAGGAGAGCAGCGCCGCCGTGACGTTGGTGGTGAGCATGATCACGACGAACGACAGCAGGGTGAGCGCGACCGCGAAGATCACGGCGTTCCTGGTCGAGACCACCTGGGTGACCATCGGGCGCTTGGCGGTGCGCTTCATGCTCACGTCGATGTCGCGGTCGTAGATCATGTTGTAGACGCCGGCCGCGCCGGCCGACATGTAGCCGCCGATCAGGATCCCCAACAGCGGAACCCAGCCGGGGAAGCCGCCCTGGGCGATGAACATCGCGCCGACCGTGGTCAGCAGCAGCAGGCTGATCACCTTCGGCTTGGTGAGGATCAGGTAGTCGCGCCAGGTCGCCCTGCGCGGACTGACGACTGCGGTGTCGCTCATGCGCCCTCCAAGGTGGCACCCCGCCTGGCCTCGCGGCGGGAGTACTCGGCGGAGCCGCCGAGCATCGTCACGCTCACCCCGGCGAGCAGCGCGAACGCCGCCACGGCCAGGAGCAGGTGAAGCAGTTGCAGCACCACCGGCCCCAGCAGCGCGAGGTTGAACACCCCGACGACGAGCTGGGCCAGGTAGACGCCGAGGAGCGTCTGGGCGATGCGGCGGGCTTGGGGGACCGGCTTCAGCCACCAGCTGAGGCCGAGCCCGATAAACAGGTAGGTGCCTACGGCAACCGCGATCAGCGGGTGCAGTATGCGCAAGCGGATGAGCGGGTGCGACTCTGGGTCGAAGTCCGCCCTGAAGCCCTCGGCCAGCGAGTCCGAGGGGAAGATCGTGTTGCCCATGGCGGCGATGCCGCCCGTGAAGCTGAGCACCAGCGCCGCCAGCAGCGCGACGCCGAGCACGGTCGCGAGCATGCCTTGGTCGGAGAGGCGCAGCGGGTACGAGGGCGGCTGCTCACGCGTGTAGGCCACGGTGGCGCTGAGCGCGCCGATGAGGAGCAGGGAGTTGACAAGGTGACTGGCGACCCACACCCCACGGGCCACACTGGTGTTCTCGCCGGTGAGGCCGAGCAGCACGGTCGCGGCGCCGATGAGCGCCTCGATCACCAGGAAGACCATCGCCACGGTGGCGAACGTCGCCAGTCCCGGCCGCTCCTTGCGGGTCTTGAGCGCCCGCGCCAGCAACCAGACGCCGAGCACCAGCACGCCGAAGGAGAGCAGGCGGTGGCTGAACTCGATGGCCGTCTCCAGCGACGGCTGCAGGGGGACGACGGTGCCGTTGCAGGTCGGCCAATGGCTGCCGCAGCCCGCGCCGGAGCCGGTGATCCGGACCACCGCGCCCTGCAGGATGACCACGACGTTGGCCACCAGCGCGACCCAGGCGAGGCGCCTGGTGAGGCGTCCGGCCCTGGCCCAAGCTCCCGGCTTGTCGCCGCTGACCGCCGTCGTTACCGGATTGGATGTCGCCACGGGTCATTCACTTCCTAAAGATCTCGCCCCCGACGGCCCGAATGGCTTCGAGCACGCCGTGGGAGCCGCGCTCGCCGACCTCGCTTGGGGGCGAACGCTGCGGCCAGTCGACATGCTACCGCGCGCGGCGCGTTTCGGCCACGGTCGGCGAGCGAAGCGCGCGCCGGTTCGCCTCCCGCGAACACCGTCTCGGACGGCTCCAGGAGTGATCTTTCTCGCAACCGACAGCACACGGCGCTCTCACTTAGCGACGCGATGATTGACGCCAGAAAACGCCCGGCACCCCCTGGCGCGTATGCGGCCGCGGAAGGCGAGATGTTACGATTCACACATCCAGTACTCGCGAAAGATCCGCAGGTCGTCGGAGGACACGTTGATCAGCACCAAGCACCCTCGTAACCATCTCCTCGGTCTTCTGGCCGTCGCCGTCCTGGCCCTCGTGTGGCCCACGGCTCTCGCCCAGGACGACGGCGCCGAGAGCGCTCCCGACGCGACGACGCTGGTGAGCGACGGGGAGTTCTACCTCGATCGCGGCGACTGCTCTCTCGCGCAGTTCTACTTCCAGGAGGCGCTGCGCCTCGACGAAGGCAACACCCAGGCCCTCATCGGCCAGGGCCGGGCGCTCTCCTGCCAGGCCGCGTACCCCGCCGCCATCGACGCGTTCCAGTCGGCGCTCGAAGCCGACCCGCAGAACGTCGACGCGCTGGTCCACCTGGCGAACGCCTACCAGTACCAGTACCAGGCCGACTCGTCAGCCTACAGCGGCCGCCTCGCCGACGCCCTCGACACCATCAGGCGGGCCGAGGCGATCGCGCCCAACAGGGCGAGCGTGCAGAACACCAAGGGCATCGTCCTCTACCAGCTCGGCGACCTCGACCAGGCGCGCACCACGCTCGAGCGCGCCGCCGACCTCGCCGCCGGCGACCAGGACCTCGACAACGTCGAGAAGAGCACGCTGCAGGTGAACCTGGGCCGCGTCTACCGCGACACCGAGCAGCTCGAGCTGGCGCAGCAGGCCTTCCGCAGGGCCGTCGTCCTCGACCCCACCAGCGCCACCGCCCACAACAACCTCGGCGACATGGCGTACCGGCTCGGCGACTGCAACACGGCGGAGTACGAGCTGGCGCAGGCCGTGAACCTCGACCCGACCAACCTCTCCGCGGCCTCGAACCTCGGCATCGTGCTGTTCGAGTGCGGCGACGTGCAGGCCAGCCTGCCGCGCCTCGAGGAGGCCGTGCAGCTCAACGGCGCCGTCTTCCTGCCCCCGCTGTTCACCTACCTGGCGCGGGCCCACCTCGAGACCGGTCAGGTCGACGAGGCGATCAGGCGGGCTCAGCACGGCGTGCTGCTGTCGGAGCCGAACCCCACCGCCGACGCCTACTACTGGCTCGGCCAGGCCTACCAGCGCAGGGGCTCGCAGGACGACCGGCAGAAGGCCGCCGACGCGTACCGTCGGGCGCTCGAGATCGACCCGACATACTCGGCAGCCCAAGAGGCCCTCAACACCGTCCAATAGTTGTATAGTTCATAGGTTTGACTCGCGGGGCAGCGGGATGTCCCCGGGAGTCGAGCCACCACCTGAACAGGGGCTAGTCCGCGGCGGTCGGCATGCCGTTCGCGTGGGCTCGGGCCTGGAAACCGTCGGGTTTCGTTCAGCCTGCAAATCCAACCTCAACATCCCGCTATGGAGGAACACATGTCGTACCTGGGAATGAAGCAACTGCTGGAAGCGGGTGTGCACTTCGGTCACGAGACCAAGCGCTGCAACCCGAAGATGAAGCGCTACATCTTCGCCGAGCGCAACGGCATCTTCATCATCGACCTGCAGAAGACGCTGGTGGAGAGCGAGAAGGCCTTCGACTTCCTCAAGGGCGTCGCCCAACGCGGCGGCACCATCCTGTTCGTCGG
>CAZQVC010000031.1:0-7218 GCA_964596625.1 uncultured bacterium
GAGCTCCCCGAGCGCGCGGGCCGCCAGCGCGCGCTGCGCGGGCGAAGCGCTGGCCAGCAACCCGTCGAGCGCGGCCTGCCCACGGGTTGACTGGTCGACCCCGCCGTACCTGATGAGGCTGGCGATGGCGGCGGGGTGTACGGCGGGCTCCGGCGCGTTCAGCGCCAGCGCGGCGGCCTCGATCGCACGCGCCGAGCCCAGACCGCTGAGCGTTCTCAGCAGGTTCGCCATGACCGGCGGTTCGGGTTCGGCCGCCAGGCGCTCCTCCAAGAGGCGTACGCCGTTCGGCATCCCGGAGGTGGTCGCGGTTGCGAGCCGCGCCACGGCCTCGGCGCGGACCTCCGACACCGGATGCGCCAGGACGTGTCGCCACACGCCCTCGCCCAGGTCGGCGTCGCGGGGCTCGAGCCTGCCGAGCGCGAACAGCACCGGCCCTGGCCGCTGCTCCTCGAGGCTGGCCGTCAGCAGCGAGAGCGCGGCGGCGTCGAGCGGCGCCGGCGGGCCTTCGCCCCAACGGCGCCGCTTCAATACCCCAGCGAGCGCGTGCGGGTAGGCGGCGCTCACGCGCAGCGTCAGCACGATCCACACGAGGCCGAGCGGCGTGAGGACCCAGGCGAGGCCGACGCTGGAAAGGCCCAGCAGGGAGGAGATGAACAGGAGCGCCGCGCCGGCCACACCGATCGCGATCGGCTGCACCACGCCCTCGGCGAGGGTCTGGACCCGCTCGCGCGTGCGCCCCTCCAGCGCCTGGTACATCACGTTGTGCGACGTCTGGGAGAGCGAGAAGCCGAAGGCCACGTTCGATAACTTGGCCGAGGTGGCCAGCCAGAACAGCATCACCGCGGGCAGCCCGAGCGTGCCGCCGAACGCCACGGCTGCCACCGCGGCGGTGACGAGGACGGGTAGCGTGAGCAGCCCAGCGCCGAGCCCGAACCGCCGCAGCACGCGGCTGGTGAGCACGACCGTGGTGAACAGCGCGACGGCGCCCGTCACGGAGAGGAAGCGTCCGATGAACGCCGTGAGGCTCTCGGCGTCCGGGTACTGCGCGCCGGCCTGGGCGTAGAAGAGGTTGTCGACGAAGTAGAAGGCGAGCCACCAGGCGGCGGTGTAGGCGAAGATGCGCCAGGCGTATGAGCCCAAGGGCGCCTTCGGACGCTGCGTTTCAGCAGCCCGACCAGAGGGCTCGCCGGCCGCCGCCTGGAGATGGTCGCGCGCGATCCCGCGCAGCAGCAGCCAGGCTCCCACCACCACGACGGCGGCCAACGCCAGCAGGTCGACCGTCCCGAGCAGGGCCACGAGCGGCGCGACAACGAGCCCGCCCAGCATGTTCGCTATCCAGTTGCCGGCCCCGATGAGGCCGAAGACCCGCTTGCCCTGGCGCACGTCGAACAGCCGCATGGCCAGGGGCCAGACGACGAGGTTGGCGAGCGTGACGAAGATCTGGAACCAGACCGGCAGGAGGAACGTCGCGGCACCGGCCAGCGGCGAACGGAGGCCGAGCCAGAGGACGAGGCTGCCCAGCGCGAGGAACGCCAGGTTGGCGGTGAGCAGGCGTTGGAACGAGACGCGCGCGGCGAGCCGCAGGTAGGCGAAGCTCACCACGCTCGCCAGCCCGGCGATGGCGAGGTAGGCGTACGGGAGACGCGCCGAGCCGAACTCGGCGATGAACAGGCCGAAGGCCATCGACTGGATGAGGACCAGCGCAGCGATGAGGACGAAGTAGAGCAGCAGCATGCGCCCGACGAGGCGAGCCTCGTCGCGCTGTACGCCCAGGACGGCCAACACCCGCTCCCCGAGGGTCACGCACTCTCCTTCGACCGGCCGAGACCGGCGCCGCGCCGGCCCGCTTCACGCACTGCAGCTTGAGTTCGAGAGAGTATAAGGCCGCGCTGCCCGGGCGCACGCGAGGGCCGTGGCGGCCGTCGCGGCAGGCGTCATGCGGCTCAGGAACCGGCGTGAGAGACTGTCTCGTGCCCTTCGATGCGGTCTTCGCCGTCGTCGTCACGCTCGGCGCCCTGGCCACCATCGCCTTCACCCGCGCGCCCGTCGACTTCACGTTCGCCGGTGCGCTCACCCTGCTCCTGGTCTTCGGCGTGCTGCCCGTCAGGGACGCCTTGATGGGCTTCGGCTCCGAGGGGCTCATCACCGTTGGGGCCATGTACATCGTGGCGGCCGGCCTGCGCGACACGGGGGTCGTGTCGTGGATCGCCCGCCGGCTGCTCGGCCGGCCGCGCTCGGTGCGCGGAGCGCAGCTGAGGCTGATGGGCCCGGTGGCGGCCGTCTCGGCGTTCCTCAACAACACGCCGCTGGTGGCGATCATGATCCCAGCCACCAGGGAGTGGGCCAAGAACCTCGGGATCTCGACCTCGAAACTGATGATCCCGCTGTCGTACGCCGCCGTGCTCGGCGGCACGATCACGCTCATCGGCACTAGCACCAACCTGGTGGTCGCCGGCCTGCTGAGGCAGCGCGCCGACATCGGGCTGGGGCTCTTCGAGATCGCCGCCATCGGCCTGCCGACCGCCGTCGTCGGCATCGCCATCGTGCTGCTGGTCGGCGACCGGCTGCTGCCGGCCCGCCAACCGCTGTCCGAGGTACTCGTCGACCCGCGCGAGTACTCGGCAGCGATGACCGTCACCCCCGAGGGGCCGCTGGTGGGCAAGACCGTCGAGTCGGCCGGCCTGCGTACGCTCGCGCACCTCAAGCTGATCGAGCTCGAGCGAGGCGAGCGCAGGTGGGCGACGATCGATCCGGAACACGTGCTGGAAGCCGACGACCGCCTGGTGTTCGTCGGCCCCGTCGACGCTGTGCTCGAACTGCAGCGCGTGCCCGGCCTGACGGCTGGCGACGGCCAGGTCTTCAAGCTCGAAGGGCGGCGGCCCGACCGCATCCTGGTGGAGGCCGTCGTGTCCAACACGGGGCCGTTCATCGGCCGCAGCATCCGCAGCGGGAGGTTCCGGGACTACTACGGCGCGGCGGTGGTGGCCGTGGCCCGCAACGGAGTGAGGCTCAAGGAGAAGGTCGGCGACATCGTGCTGCTGCCCGGCGACACACTGCTGCTGGAAGCCCCCAGCGGCTTCGTCGACGCGCACCGCAACTCCCGTGACTTCCACCTGGTCAGCCCGGTACCCGACTCCTCACCGCCGCACTTCGAGCGCCGGGCCTTCGCCACGGTGATCGTGGCAGGGATGGTCGCGCTCATCGCCACCGGCGTCCTGCCGATGGTCGTGGCGGCGCTGCTGGCCGGCGGGGTCATGCTGCTGACCCGCTGCGTCTCGCCCGACTCGGCCAGGCGCTCCGTCGATTGGACCGTGCTCATCGTGATCGGCTCGGCGCTCGGCCTCGGCCGCGCCCTCGAGCTCACCGGCGTCACCGATGACATGGCCGGCGCGCTGACCGTGGTCTCGGGCGGCAACCCACACCTGAACGTGCTGGCGTTGTACCTGGTGACGGTCCTCCTTACCGAGCTGATCACCAACAACGCTGCGGCCGTGCTGATGTTCCCCGTCGCCGTCGGTATGGCCGATGCGATGGGCATCAGCCCGGTGCCGTTCGCGATCACGATCATGATGGCGGCCTCAGCGAGCTTCGCGACCCCGGTCGGCTACCAGACGAACCTGATGGTGATGGGGCCCGGCGGCTACCGCTTCCGCGACTACCTGACCCTCGGCATCCCGTTGACGGTCATCACCTGCCTGCTCTCGACGCTGTTGATCCCTCTGATCTGGCGGATGTGAGCGTAGTCGGCGCGGCGGCCTTAGGTAGCTCGTCCCCCCGGTAGATTCAGGGCATGAGCAGCACACGAAGAGACTTCGGCACGCTGGTGGCCGACCTCGTCGGGAGGCTGGGCAACGGCCTTACCTCGTTGCGCAACGCGGTCGTAGGCGCCCTGCCTGGCGAGCGGCCGCGCTGGCTGGTGATCGAACTGAGCGGCAGTTACCCCTGGCGCAAACGGAAGCAGCCGATGCTGGCCCGCCTCGTCTCGATGGGCGAGAGGCGCCTCAGCCTCGAGGAGCTCGAGAACGTGGTGGAGGCGCTACTGAAAGCCGAGTGGCTCGAGGGCGTCGTCTTCCGCTACGACCAGTTGAGCGTGGATCTGACCACCGCATACGCGCTGCGGCGGCAGCTCGAGAGGCTCCGCGGCGGCGGCAAGCGCGTGGTGGTGATGGCGGACCGCTTCGACACCGCCGGTTACTACCTCGCGACTGCGGCCGAGAGGATCGTCGCGCCGGAGGGTGCTGAGTTCTTCGTCAACGGCCTGCGACTCAGCACGACGTTCATGGCCGAGGCGCTGGCGCGCGTCGGGGTGAGGTTCGAGAAGCTGGCGATCCGGGAGTACAAGAACGCCGGCGACCAGCTGGTGCGCTCGTCGATGAGCGACGCCCAGCGCGAACAGTACGGCGCGCTGCTCGACAGCCTCAAGCTGATCATCACGATCAGCGCGGCGCAAGGGCGAGCCACGACGCAGGAGGAGGTCGACCGCTGGGTCGACGAGGGCGTCACCTCGGCCGTACAGGCCGAAGCGCTCGGCATGATCGACGAGGTGGCGTACGAGGACGAGCTCATGACAGCTCAGCACCAGCCGTTCGCCACCGGCAGGCGCTTCCTGCCGCTCAGCACCAGACCGGTGGCGAGCAAGCGCGTGGCGGTCGTCTCCCTGAGCGGGAACATCGTGCCCGGCAGGTCGCGCAGGCTGCCCCTGCCCCTGCCGCTGTTCGGCGACGAGCTGGCCGGCTCCGAGACGGTGGTTAGGGCCCTGCGCGCGGCCGGCGCCGACGGGCGGACCGCAGCCGTGGTGTTCCACGTCGACTCGGGCGGCGGCTCCGCCCTCGCGAGCGACCTGATCTGGCGCGAGGTGAAGCTGCTGGCGGAGCGCCTGCCGGTCGTGGCCGTCATGGGCGCGCTCGCCGCCAGTGGCGGCTACTACGTGCTGACCCACGCCACCGAGGTGATCGCCGCGCCGACGACGATCACCGGCTCCATCGGCGTGGTCATGACCAAGTTGGTCCTCGAGGAGTTCAACGCCCGCTACGGCTTCAACCCGGAGTCGCTGACACGCGGCCGCTACGCCGAGATCATGACCAGCGCGAGGGGCTTCGACGAGCAGGAGCGCGCGCTGCTGCAGCGCTACAGCGAGGAGGTCTACCACCGGTTCGTCGCGCGGGTGGCGTCGGGTCGCGCGTTGAGCGAAGAGCGGGTGAACGAGATCGGTCGCGGGCGGATCTGGTCGGGCGCCGACGCGCTGGAGTTGGGTCTCGTCGACGGACTCGGCGACGTCGCCCTGGCGGTCGAGCGCGCCCGCGAACTGGCCGACCTGCCCGGCGACGCGCCAGCCTGGAACGTCGAGCCGCCGAAGCGCTACCTGGCGCCGCCCATCGAGGACCCGCGCGCCGCGCTCGGCGCGCTCGGCGAGCTCTTCTCGGAGAGGGCGCTCCTGCTGCACCCACACCCGCTGCGACTGCTGACGCGCTGAGGGCCGTATGAACTACGATCGACCCTGTTGACCCTGCAGCGGCGCGCCACTCCGGCAGCCGCCGTGACGCTGGGCTCGAAGGAGATCCGCTTGCACGACCCAACAGCACTCAAGGCCTCAGCGGCGCAGGCCGCCTCGCGCGTGCGCGACGTCGGCGCGGTGGTCATCCTGCGCGGCGCCTTCTCCGGCCGCTCGCTGCTCGACGCTGCCTCGATCCTCGCCGAGGAGGGCCTTGGCGTCATCGAGGTCACGCTCAACTCGCACGACGCGCTGGCCAACGTCGCGCTGCTCCGGGCCGAGCTCGGCGACGCCGCCCTCATCGGCGCCGGAACCTGCCGCGACGCCAGCCAACTGCGCGCCGCGCTCGAGGCCGGAGCGGAGTTCACCGTCGCACCGAACCTCGACCCGCAGAGCGTCGAGTTGGCGACGAGGCGAGGACACCTGCACCTGCCGGGCGTCTACACCGGCAGCGAGATAGCCGAGGCCCACTCGCTCGGCGCCACGCTGCAGAAGCTGTTCCCCTGCGACGTCGGCGGTCCGGCGCTGGTGCGCGCCATGGCGGCCCCGTTCGACGACGTCGAGTTCGTCGCCGTTGGCGGCGTGAACGCGGCCAACCTCGGCGACTACTTCGCCGCCGGCGCCGTCGCGGTCGGGCTGGGCAGCTCGATCACGGCACACCTGGAGGACCTCGCGTCGCTCCGGGCCGAGGCGCGGGTCATCCGTAGCGGGATCGACGCAGCCCGCGAGCGGGCGCTCGACGGCAGGGCGTCGGGAGCGCGGGCGTGAGCGCGACCGCGCCACGCTTCGACGTCACCAGCCTCGGCGAGTCGATGCTGCGTCTCAGCGTGAACGACGGCCAGCGGCTGACCGAGGCGGACCGCTTCGAAGCGCACCTCGGCGGGGCGGAGAGCAACGTCTGCGCTGCGTTGGCCGCGCTCGGCCGACGCACCGCCTGGGTCGGGCTGCTCCCCGACTCCCCGCTGGGGTCGTGGGCCATGCGCCGGCTACGCGCCAGCGGCGTCGACGTCGGCGGCGTCGTGAGGGTGCCGGACTCGCGCCTCGGGGCCTACTTCGTCGAGTTGGGCTCACCGCCCAACCCGATCGACGTGACCTACGACAGGGCCGGCTCGGCCGCGGCCGGGATGCGGCCCGACGACATCGACTGGGAGCTGCTGCTCGACACCCGCTGGCTGCACCTGACCGGCATCACGCCCGCCCTCGGGGCCGGGCCGGCCGCCACCGTCGACGAGGCTCTCGGCCGCGCCCCGACGCGCGGGGTGAAGGTGAGCCTCGACGTCAACTTCCGAGCGAAGCTGTGGAGCGCACAGAGCGCCAGGGCGTGGCTGGAGCCACGGCTGCAGCACGTCGACCTGCTCATCTGCGGGACCCAGGACGCCAAGGACGTGTTCGGCCTTGTCGACGAGCCGGCGAACGTCGCTCGGGCGCTCGCCGAGCGCACCCGCGGAGGCCGGGCCGTCGTGACCATCGGCGGCGAAGGCGCGGTGGCCCATGAAGCCGGCACGACCGACCGCGCCGAAGGCGTGGCGGCCAAGGTCGTCGACCGTCTCGGGGCCGGCGACGCCTTCGCGGCCGGCGTGCTCGACGGCGCGCTCGACGACGACCACAGCGCGGGGCTGCGCCGCGGCGTGGTCATGGGCGCAGCTGCCCTGGGCCAGAGGGGCGACGTGCTCAACCTCAGCCGCGACCAGCTGGAGCGACTGCTGGCGGGCGGGGCGGGGCGGCCG
>CAZQVC010000031.1:7318-24509 GCA_964596625.1 uncultured bacterium
AGCGACTGCTGGCGGGCGGGGCGGGGCGGCCGCTGCGCTGAGGCCGCTGCGCTGAAGTCCGCAGCCGAGCTTGATCGAGGCCGCCGAGTGATGCGCGCTAACACCCGTAGCCGCGGCGCTCAGCGCGCCAGCACCTCGTAGCCGCCTTCGGTGATGGCCACCTCGTACTCGAAGCGCGCGCCGTACGACCCGCGCTTGAGGATGCCGGGTTCGAGGCAGATGACGTCGCCCTCGGCCAGGACCTCGGTGGAGGTCTGCATGATCAGCGGGGCCTCGACGGTCTCGAGCCCGATGCCGTGGCCGGTGAAGCGGGCCCTGTGCTCCAGCTGGCCGGCGCGTTCCATCACGGCGTCGGCAGCCGCGACCACGTCCTTGACGGGCACGCCGGGACCGCACGTCGCGATCGCCGCCTCCGTGGCCTCGCGGGCGACCTGCATGAGGTCGTGCAGTTCCTTCGTGCCCTCGCCGACGACCTTGGCCCTGAGGATGTCGAACTGGTAGCCGTTCACCGCGCCGATGTGGTCGATGCAGACAGTGTCGCCCTCCTGCAGCACCCGGTCGGTGGCTGGTGGCCAACGGTGTGGCCAACCGGCGAACGGGCCGGACATGACCCGCATGTTGCGCACCATGTCGGCGCCGGCCGCGATCGTCGCGCCGATGCCTGCAGCGGCGACCTCTGACTCGGTGCGGCCCGGCTCGATGGCGTCGAGCGCCGCTGCCATCCCGATCTCCGCGACCTCGGCGGCGCGACGCAGCGCCTCCAGTTCAGCCGGGCTCTTCTTGCGCCTCAGCCGGCGCACGACCGGGTCGGCAGCGACCAGCTCGACGGCCAGGTCGGCAGTGGCCTCTGCGACGAAGGCGTGCGGGGCGACCTCGAGGCCGACGAAGGCCACGCGCTTGCCCGCCAGGCCGAGCCTCTCCAACAGGCGCCTGAGCTCCGCCGGCACGTTGCGCGCGGGGGCGATCTCGTCGGCGGCGATGCGCTCCTCGCGGTAGGCGACGGTGTCGGTGACCAGGTAGGCGCCGCCCGTTGCCGGCAGGACCACGGCCCCGAACCCGAGCCCTCGGTAGTCGCCTTCGAAGTTGGAGCTGGGGAAGGGCGGCTGGTGACCGCTGAGGTAGAGCAGGTCGCCTGGGCGGTCGTAGTACGGCCCGCCGACGGCGACCAGCGCCGCGGTGTCCAGGTCGACGGCGCCGGCCCTGGCCGCCTCCTGGCGCCCGCGGATCTCCTCGCGCGTGATGTTGACTGGTGGGTTCACAGTTGCTCCTCGATGCGGCGCGTTGTGGGTCGCAGGTGACGACCCCTGACGCTGCCGCCAAGCGACGTAGTTCCCGGCGTCGATAAGACCGCCGGGAACTCGGTTTGGTGGCTGCTGGCTTCGGTTACTGCACCTAGTAGTGCGCCAGCCAGAAGTACGGCATCTCGGTGCCAGGCAGCACCTTGATGCCCTGCAGAGCGGCGTCGTGCGCGAAGAAGATCGACGCCCTGAACATGAACAGCCAGGGGGCATCCTCCCACACGATGCGCTGGATCTCCTCGTAGGCCGCCTGACGCGCCTGCAGGTCGAACTCCGAGCCGCCCTCGTCGATCAGGCGGTCGACCTCGGGGTTGTCGTACCCGCCGGGGTTCCACAGCTCGCCGGCGTTGCCGCCGTAGAGCGTGCGGCGGAAGGCGTTGTCGGGGTCGCCGGTCGAGCCGCCCCAGCCGAGGAAGAAGAGGTCGAAGTCGCCTCGCTCGACCCGGTCGACGTAGGTCGGCCAGTCGGCGAGCGCCTCGAGGTTCACGGTGAAACCGGCCTCGCGTAGGTAGCCGGCGACGGCCTGACCCACCTCGACGTCCGAGGGGTAGCGGGAGGCAGGCGAGAGCAGGGTGATCTCGACGCCGACCGCGTCGGCCTCCTCGAGCAGCTGTCTGGCGCGCTCGGGATCGTACTCGTAGAAGCCCACGGGGATCGACCACTGCACCGCCTCGACCAGCGACTGCGAGGGCGTGCCGGCGCCGAACAGCACCCGCTCGATGATCGTCTCCTTGTCGACAGCGTAGTTGGCGGCGTGGCGGATACGGACGTCACTGAAGGGGCCGTCGGTGACCTTCATCGGGTAGAACATGCTGCGCCCGACGACCTGACCGATCGTCAGGTCGGGGTTGGCTGTGAGGCGGTCGACGTCGGTCGGCAGGATGCGCAGCGCGACGTCGGCCTGTCCCGTGTCGATCGCCAGGGCGCGGCTGGTGTCGTCGGTGACGAAGGCGAAGTTGATGACCTCGAAGTACGGCTGCTCACCGTAGTAGTCGTCGTTGCGGACCAGCGTGATGTGGTCGCCGCTGACCCACTCCTGGAAGACGTACGGGCCGGAGCCGACCGGGCGCTGGCCCCAATCGGCGCCCAACTCCTGGTGAGAGGTCGGGCTGATGATGGCGGCGTCGGGGTGCGCGAGGTTGTTGCGCAGGGCCGGGAAGAGTCCGTCGGTGACGAGGGTGACGGTCGTCTCGCCCTCGACCCTCACCTCGACGATGGGCTCGAAGAGCGCGAACTGGCCGCAGCCCTCGCTCTCCATGCGCTCGATGGTGTACGCCACGGCCTCGGCGTTCAAGGGCGTGCCGTCGTGGAACGTCACGCCCTCGCGGAGCTCGAACGTCCACTCTGTGCCGTCCTCGCTGATCGACTCGTCGACGACCAGGTCGGGCTCCGGCTCCATGCCCTCGTTGAAGGTGAACAGCCGGCTGTAGACGTGGTACTTGACCATGCTCTGGTCGCCGCTGACGGTCTCGCAGGTGTCGATGTCGGGGAACTCGGCGGGGACGAGCACGTCGAGCGTCGTGTCCTGGTTCTGGGCGAACGCCGCGGCGGCCGCGCTCAGGAGCAGGAACGCCGCGGCGAGCTTCCAGGCCTTCAACGTGCCGACCGTTGTCCTTCGTTGTGGTTGGTGCATCTGTGCCTCCGGGAACTGCTGTACGGAATCTGGGGTTGATCAGCTGCTTTCACCTGCTGGGCCTCTACTCACCTCCTTGACGAGCGGTCTCACCGGCTGGAGAACGGATCGGCGCGGTCGCGGACGTAGTCGCCCACGAAGTTCAGGGCGAACATCACCGACATCAGCGCCAGTCCGGGGATGACTATCAGCAAGGGTGCGCGGAGCATGTAGGGGCGTGCGGCGTTCATCATCGCGCCCCACTCGGGTAGCTCGGGGGAGATGCCGACGCCGAGGAAGGTGAGCGTCGCCCCGATGAGGATGGCCGTGGCCATCTGCAGGGTGGCGATCACCATGAGCGCGCTGAGGAGGTTGGGGAAGATGTGGCGCGACAGCACCCTGGTCGCCTGCGATCCCAGGGCCTTGGCGCCCTGAACGTACTCGCGCTCGCGCAGCGCCAGCGTCTCGGCGCGCGCGACGCGAGCGAACACGGGAAAGGACCTGAGGCCGACGGCCAGCACCAGGCTGGAGAGGCCGGGGCCGAGAATGGCCACGACCACCAGCGCGAGGATGATGCCGGGGAACGCGAGGAAGACGTCGATGATGCGCGTGACGACCTGGTCCAGCCAGCCGCGGCGGTAGCCGGCGAGCATGCCGAGCGGCACGCCGGTGAGCGCCCCGACCCCGATGGCGCCGAGCCCGATGATCAGCGAGTAGCGGCTGCCGGCGACGATCCTCGCCAGCATGTCCCGCCCCAGCTGGTCGGTGCCCAGCGGGTGCGCCCTGGAGGGTCCCTCCAGCGACTCGATGAGGCTCTGCCGGTAGGGATCGGGCAGCGGGAAGAGCGGGCCGAACACTGCAGACACCACGAACAAGGCGAGGATCACCAAGCTCACGGCGACGCCGAACGGCAGGCGCCGGCGGCGGCGACCTCGTGTCGCAGTGGTGGCGGGGGCGGCGGTGTCGGCCATCAGTCGAGCGCGATCCGCGGGTCGAGGGCGGCGTAGAGCAGGTCGACGAGGAGGTTGACCAGCGCGAACATCAGCGCGAACACCAGGACCAGCCCCTGGATCACGGGGAAGTCGCGGAACTGGATGGCGTTGATCAGCAAGCGGCCGGTCCCAGGCCAGGAGAAGATGATCTCGATGACGATGACGCCGCTGAGCAGGCGACCGAACTCCAGTCCGGCGACGGTGATCGGGCTCATAAGCGCGTTGCGCAGGGCGTGCTTGACGACGACCCTGGCGGGCGCCGTGCCCTTGGCCTTGGCGGTGCGCACGTAGTCCTGCGACAGGACCTCGAGCAGGCTGGCCCGCGTCAGGCGGCTGATGAACGCAACGCTGGTGAGGGCGACGGTGACGGCCGGCAGCACCAGGTGCTCGAGCCCGCCGCGGCCCGAGATCGGGAACACCCGCCAGTAGTAGGCGAAGCCGAGGATGAACAGCAGGCCGGTCCAGAAGGTCGGTGAGGATACGCCGAAGAGCGAGACGAAGCGCGCGAACGCGTCGATAGGCCCGCCGGGCCGCAGGGCCGCCAGCACGCCGAGGACAACGCCGACGACGAGGCTTATCAGCATCGCGGCGCCGGCCAGCTCGAGCGTGGCCGGCAGGCGCTGGCCGATCTCGGTCCAGACCGGCTGGCGCGACCTTATCGAGTCGCCGAGGTCGCCGGTGAGGATGCCCTTTAGGTAGACGAGGTACTGCGTCATCAGCGGCTCGTTGAGCCCCAGCGACTCCCTGATCTGATCGCGGATCTCGGGGCTGGAATCGGGGCCTGCGATGGCCGACACGGGGTCGCCCGGGATGAGCCGCACCATGGCGAAGACCAGGAACGACACGATGAGCAGCGTCGGCAGGAGGTTCGCCAAGCGCCTAAGCGTGTAGATCAACACGGCACACCGCCGGGCCGCTCAGCGCGAGCGGCGAGCGTGTGGCGCCTCTTGTGGCCAGCGTGGCGAGACACGCGGTCCGCACCTGCCCTCTCTAGGCCTGTCGCGTCAGGCTCCCGGGTCGAAATCGGTGGGCGGCAATACCGCCTCCATCAGGCTGAGGAGGTTGTCACCGAGGATGTTCGCGATCGCCGGTTGGTCGAAGCCGCGGCGCCTCATCGCCTCCTCGAGGCTCGGTAGCGCCGCGGCGTCCGGAATCGGGTAGGGAACCGTGAGGTCGACCTTGATCCCCTCGTACTTGCGCTGCTTGCGGTGCTCCTCGGCCGTAGGGCCGTAGGAGAAGTCGGGGCCGATGCAGACGTGGGCGTCGCCGACCAGCCCCGCGATGTGCTCGATGTGGTCGACCACGGTCTCGACGGTCGGCGTCCCCTCGGAGAGGAAGGCGGGCATGAACGCGACGCCGACCACGCCGCCGGTCTCGGCCACGAGCTTGATCTGCTCGTCGGTGAGGTTGCGCGGGTGGTCGTGAAGGGCCTTGGCGTTGCTGTGGGTGGCCACCACCAGGCCGTCGTAGAGGTCGATGGCCTGGAAGAAGCCGGCCGGCGCGAGATGGGAGAGGTCGAGGATCATGCCGAGGCGGCGCATCTCCTTGACCACCTGGCGGCCGAAGCTGGAGAGGCCGCCAGCGCTCGGCCCCTCCCCCACGCCGTCGGCCAGCTCGTTGCGGCCGTTCCAGGTGAGGAGCAGGCAGCGGATCCCCAGCCTGAACAGCTGCCTGAGCACAGCGAGGCTGCCCTCGAGCGGTCGTCCGCCCTCGATGACCAGGAGGAAGCCGACCTCGTCGGCACGGAGCTCGGTGACGTCGTGCCTGGTGAGCAGCAGCTTGACCCCAGGCGCCTGCTCCAAGGCGGTCATCGCCACGTCGATCGAGGTGAGTGTCCCTCGCAGGGGGAGGTCCGAACCGCTGGCGTGGCTGCGGGAGTCGCCGCCGACGGCGAAGAACACGCCGCCGACGTTGCCCTTGTGCAGCCCGGGAAGGATGGAGTTCGCCATCGGCGCCTCCTCGCCGCTGCGCACGCGGTGCAGCAGCTCGTACACGTCCCAGTGCCCGAGAACGGTTCGGGTCGCCATGGCCGCTAGCCGCGCACGTGGCGCAGGACGAACTCGTTGCTGATCGTGCCGATACCCTCGACCTCGCACTCGACGACGTCGCCGTCCTCGAGGAAGACTGGCGGCTTCTCGATGATGCCGATGCCCAGGGAGGTGCCGGTGGTGATGAGGTCGCCCGGCTCGAGCGTGATGCGCGCCGAGATGTACTCGATGATCTGGGCGACGGTGTGGACCATGTCGCTGGAGTTGAAGTCCTGCTTCTGGACGCCGTTGACGCGGCACTTGATCTGCATGTCCTGGGGGTCGACCGACTCGTCGGCCACGAGGATCGCCGGCCCGATCGGCGCGAACGTGTCCACGCCCTTGAGGGCCAGCACGACGCTGCCGCTCTCCGGCGGCCGCGGCAGGATCTTGGCGGTGACGTCGTTCATGACGGTGTAGCCGCCGACGTAGTCGAGGGCCTCGGCCTCGCTCACCTGGGAGCAGCGCTGGCCGATGACCACCGTCAACTCCGCCTCGAAGTCGACCTTGTCGATCACCTTGGGGACCACGACGGGGTCGTTCGGGCCGGTGATCGAGGTCGGCATCTTCACGAACAGCTCGGGATGCTCACCGGGCGTGACGCCCTCGTTCTCGCACAGCGCGTGGTAGTTGTAGCCGAGCCCGATGATCTTGCTCGGCCGCATGATCGGCGCCTCGAGGCGGACGTTCGCCAGCGGCAGGCTATGGTCGCCGCCCGCGGCCTTGCCTGCCGCCTCCCCGACCCGCTTCAGCGTGGCCTTGGGCAGTTGGAGGAAGCCCTCCATGCTGTTGGCCGGTGCCGGGTCCTCCCCGAGTTGAGCCAGTAGCGCAGCGGCGTTGACGACGTCGTCGCCTTCGAGCACGCCGACGGTCGGCGCTCCTGATACGTATGGGCGGTAGGTGACGAGCTTCATGATGGGTCCTTCCCTGCACCGTCCGGGTGCCTGAGGATGCGCGCGTGCGCCGCGATCGCGTTCGCGCACACGCGCTTGATGTGCTTGTCGAGTTCCCTGTGGGCCTTGTCCAGGTCGTCCTCCAGCACGGCGTTGGCGATGGCCACGTGCTCGGTGATCACCGAGTCGAGATCGGGGGCTTTGAAGAGGTCGAGGCGGGCGACGGTCAGGACGTTCGCGATGCGCCCCGAGAACTCGCTGAGCCAGAGGTTCTGCGAGAAGTCGACGAAGTACGCGTGGAACCGGCGGTCGAGCTCGAACAGCAGGCTGGCCGGGGCTCCCCTCGCCTCCTCAGCGCTCTCGGCCAACTCGACCAGGCGCTCCTTGTCGGCGCGGCCCATGAGCGGCATGGCCTCGTCGAGCGCGAGGTGCTCGATGGCGGTGCGCACTGAGAAGGCTTGCGTGATCTGGCGCTCGGTGAGCTCGATCACCCTCATGCCTTTGCGGTCGGCGTACTCGACCAGACCGTCGCCGCGCAGCAGGCGCATGGCCTCGCGAACCGGGGTGGGGCTCACGCCGTACCGCTCGGCGATGCCGATCTCGTTGAGGCGCTCGCCCGGCTTCAGTTCGCCGGCGAGGATCTCGTCGCGCAGGCGCAAGGCGACTCTCGAGGACAGCGTTTCCCGGTTGATGGTCGTTTGCTCCGACATCTGCATTCCCCCTAAGACGCGGTCGGCGTACTCGATCCAAGTGACGGTGTTAGCGTCGATAGGCATGGTGAAGCCGATTCCCTTTTCTATAGAAAGTAGAATAGGTGCGCGACTCGAAGCCTGTCAATACGCCCGTCGGAGGTGCCGATGCTGGACGCCGTAGCTGAGTTGCGCGCCCGTTGGGCCCGCGGCGAGACCACCACCAACTGCTGGCTGATGATCCCCCAGCCGTTCGTCGCGGAGGTGGCGAGCCGCGCCGGCTTCGACTCGCTGTGCATCGACCTGCAGCACGGGCTGGTCGACTTCGACGGCGTGACCGGCATGCTGCAGGCGACGTCGGCAGCGGGCAAGCCGACGATCGTGCGCGTGCCGTGGAACGAGCCGAGCATCCTCATGCGCGTGCTCGACATGGGCGCGGCCGGCGTCATCGTGCCGCTGGTCGAGACGGCCGAGGAGGCGGCACGGGCCGTGGCCGCCTGCTACTACCCGCCGCAGGGCAACCGCAGCTACGGACCATCGCGAGCGGCCGTCGTCGTGCCCGACTACTTCCAGCGCGCGAAGGACGGGCTGTTGATCTTCGTGATGATCGAGACCCGCAAGGCGCTCGAGAACCTCGCTGCCATCCTCGACACGCCCGGCCTCACCGGCGTCTACGTCGGCCCCGCCGACCTCAGCCTCTCACTCGGCTTCCCGCCCGAGATGGACAGCGGCCGCCCGGAGCATCAGACGGCCGTAAGGCGCATCATCGAGGCCTGCCACCAGCGCGGCCTGGTCGTCGGCCTGCACAGCTACGGCCCCAAGTTCGCCGCGGTCGCCGCCGGCTGGGGCGTCGACTTCGTCACCATCGCCACCGACGCCAACACGTTGCGCATCGAGTTGGGCCGGCGGGTCGAGGAGTTCGCGGGGTTGGTCGACGACCGCTTCGGCTAATCAGTTCGGAGCCGAAAGCCTGTCGCTCACGACTGCACGACGAGGGCTGGCCCGCGCAAGTCGGGACCGTTCGGGCCGCGCCAAGCATCCTGCTCGAAGTCATCGCCGATCTGCTCCAATTGGTACGCCTCGACCTTCGCGAAGTCCTCTCCGGCTTTCGCGGGCACCGACTTCGGCCGGTACGCGTTGATCCTCATCTCGATCACAGCACTTGCCGCACGGCTGGTGAGACGTAAGCAACCGGCTACCGGCGCTATGAGCCAATGGTCGAAGCGGTGTGATAGTGGGAGCCGCAACGTCCTTCCGTCGGCCATCTCGGCCTGCGTCACCCCGCACAGATGCACATCGGCCACCGCCGCACCCGGCAGAGAGATCGTCAGCGCCCCTACCGGCCCGGCGAAGTCGCGCGCCGAGCCGTCGACGACCAGGGCCCGGCCTCGCACACGGAGCAGTATCTCCCTCTTCTCCAAGGCGTAGAGCACGGAACTCTCGTCGCCACTAGCTGCACCACGTGACCACACAAGCTTGTCTCCTTCGATCCGTACGGAGCAGCCACTCGCTACGCCGTCGTCCAGCCAGACCTCGGGTCCTACGCCTACGAGCTCGACCCGCGGCGCCTCGCTGCGGGAGACCGACCTTACTAGTTCCAGCGGCCTAGGGGTGGAGCCAGCACCTCGACACTTGTGGTACTCGGCGGCTACGGAGGCGCCTTCACGCGCGAACTGCGCCGCCAACAGCAGGTGGGAACGGCGCCTCACACCTTCTTGCAACTGATCCTCTATCAGCCTGCGGGCGAGCTCGCTGGCGAATCGCCAACGACCTCCGTGGAAGACTATCCAGCCGCTACGCTCCAGCTCATCCAGATGGTCGGCGGCTCCGACGACTTCCAAGGCTTCCGTGGTGAAGTCTCCACGGTGAACGCTGGCGCTCTCCAACGCCCTCCTGGCCGCCAAGCTGAGCTCGCGTGTCTCGAGCATCATTGCAGCCCGCATCCGCAGAGGAACAGGTAGATCCGATTGTGGGCCGACGTGGGTCCGTAGATCGAGAAGTTCCTGAAGGTACTGGAGGTTGCCGCCAGAGGCCAAGAAGAGCCGTGCCCCCTCCACGAAATCAACGCCCTGGGGCAGGCTCCGCTTCACGTCCCACCAGTTCAGCGGTGGCAGCTCGACGAACTTCAGCCGGCTTGCCGGCACTCGCGAGCGAAGCTGCAAGACGAGATCCGGATCCTCGCCGAACAAGGACCGTTCTACGACCCACACACTCGACTCGTCATCGACGATGTGAGCGGCGAGAGATGCCGCCACTTGCTCGCCTGGCACCACGTATCGCACCGCCCCACCCGAGCGTTGTTCACCTTCGACAAAGGGTAGCCCTATCCTTCGAGCTAACGCCTTCGCAAAGGCCCGTCGCCCGCTGCCCGGCAGCCCGGCTACGACCACGACGAACGGTGGGGACAACAAGCCGACCAGGTCGTCCAGCAGAGCTTCTCGGAAATTCGACTCGCCATTGCCTTCCTGAACTGCACGACGCTGCTCGAGCCAGTCTTGAAACTCAGGCGAGATGTCGTCGAGCCCTTCGAGCAACGCGCCGTCGCCGTAGATCGCAGCCACGTCGTCGCTCAACTCCAGAGGATCGGTCTGGGGCTTGAACGGGTCGACGCCGAGATCGGTAAGCGTCCTGCGCAGCCTATGGATCTCGACTCTGAGGTTCTGCAGCGCCTGACCGTGTCCCCAAAGCAGTTCTGCGAGCCGTTCGCGGCGCGTGGGCCCCTCTACCGCGATGAAGCTGAGCAAAGCCAACCCCTTCTTGCGGAGCCTCACGCTCTTGCCTGCGATGGTCAGACGGGCCGGGCCGCGAAGGACTAATGCGCCTTGTGAGTCCGACCTTCTCATGGTTCTCGAGTTCATGCTTCCCCCCGGTCAGCTGGAGATCGACGAGTTGAAGTTGCATCACTGCCGTGGCATGAAGAACCTAGCAACTTGGTTCTTACGTTCTTCTCACAATCTCAATCCGAGGGATCAGGGCTACACGCTCGCCCCCGCTGTTAACGCCACGCGTTACACCGTCGTTATCGAAGGCGTGATCTCGCGGCGGGCGGTAACGCACCGGCTACGAGCATCGGCCGCGAAGGCTTCAGGGACGGTAACGCAGCGACAACGCCCGACTTCCTAGGGTCCGTTCGTACAGGTGTCGAGTACGGCCGGGAATGCGATCAACATCCCACCAGGCACCTAGTCCAGCAAGACGAGAGAGGTCGACATGATCCGCAAACTACTCTTCGCAACCGCACTCGTCGCGGCTCTCGGACTCGGGTTCGCTGAGACCCAGTTCATCGAACCGACCACCGGTAGCGGCCCGGACGCGATATATCGCGGCACCGACGAGGCCTCAGTCAACCAGACCGTCAAGCTGATCCTGCCTCAGGCCACCGCACTCCATCTGGACGCCACCACCATCGCGTTCGATTTCACCCAGTCGAGCGCCGGTCCTGTGAGCCTGCCGTATGCCTGCATCTACGCGGAGGGGCCAGATGATCCGATGAGCCTCGGTGGCAACTTCTGGGACCAGACGCAGGTTCGTCCTGGTAGCACCGAATACGACCTCACGTCGGATGGCACCCTGAGCATTACTGGAGATCGGGCATACAACTACCCGCCCGCCCTTACGGATGACGAGGGTGAGCTTCTCCCCGGTAGCAAGGATCACTTCGTCTGCTATCAGTCGTTCATCATCCAGCTCTTCTCGAACTTCGACTATTGGGACCTGCAGGTCAGCCGTGACGACGCCAACAGCGAACAGCCGATCGAGCACCTCTACGTGCAGGGCAATGTCTGCTCCGACTACGGCAAGGCCACCGGCCTCTACGCTCTTGAGGACGGCTCGACCGTTCACCTGATCCCCAAGACGCTCAACGCCGGCACCACCGGTGACCGCGTGAGCGAGGCCTGTGGCAACGTCAACACCAGTTGGCTCGATGTCCTCGGGGTGCTGGCGGTGAAGGTCAACTCCGACAAGCACGGTGAGAGCACTGCTAACCTGACTTACACCCTGGTCTCCTCCGACACCAACTTCGACAACTGAGCCTGTAACCGGTCGACGTCGCGACCTAGCACTTGGTGGGGTGGGGGAGTTGCTCCTCCACCCCTCCACGCGCCCTCTGGCCAAGAGAAACTCACGTCGCATACAAGGAATCAGGCGGTATCCTCCCGCAAATGAGAACCCTATCTCGCCAAGAAATCGGAAGGACGGCAAGCCCCGGGCGCCCCGGGCGAGCCCGCCCCCGGACCTTTCTGATCATTTTCCTCCTGTTTGCGCTCGCCGGCATGGCCGCGGCCCAAGGCGGCGGAGCGGCCCTGGTCGATCCTTCGTCGAAGCTGTACCAGGCCTCCCGCGGCGAGACCGTCAGCGGACACATGAACGTCAGCAACCCGGGCGAAACGCCGCTCAACCTCCGCCTATACCTATCTGATTGGAACTTCGACCTCGGCGGCCAGTTCACGTTCGCGGACATGGGCACGCAAGCTCGCAGCGTCAGCGACTGGATCGCTTTCGAATCGCCAATCCTCGAACTCGAACCGCGGCAGAGCGTGACGGTGCCGTACACCGTGACGGTGCCTGCCGACGCCGAGCCCGGCACCCATTGGGGCGTACTCTTCGTCGAGAGCGAGCCCAGCGACCCGGTGCCCGGGCAGACCGCCGCTACCTTCTCGGTGCGGGTGGGCCACATCGTGTACGTCAACGTGCCGGGCGGCATTTCGGAAGGCGCGATCGTCGGCGTCTTCGGCCAGCCGCCGTCAGAGGCGGGGCGTCCGTACACGATCATCGCTCAATACGCCAACCTGGGCGAGCTCGCCCAAGGCGTGGAGGGCGAGTTCACCGTGCGCGACCAGACTGGCGAGACGGTTATCGAAGCCGCGATCGAGCGCAGCGTCGTGCTACCCGGCGGCGAACGTGCGTTCCAAATCAACGTCCTCGGACCGTTGCCAGCCGGCAACTACACGGCTCTAGTGGTGCTGAGCTACGGAGACGAGGTGCGCGACGTCGCGGGGGCGCACGACTTCACGCTCACGGAGCCGTTAGTAGAGCCTGCAGCCACGGGGCCGTGAAGCCAACGCTGCTACCGCTGTTGCTGGCTGCGGCGCTCGCCTTCCTCGGCGTCGGGGCCGCGCAAGAGGTTAGCAGTACCGGCACCGACGGGGCCAGTCTCGTGATTGGCGGCCAACTGGAGGTGCCGCCTCTCCTCCGCCTGGGCTTGTCGGCCGCCAGCCTCGTCTTCGACCTTCGCTCGAACGCTCCCGGGTCAGCCAGCCAGGTCTGCGTCGCCGGCGCGGGAGCCGACGTTGCTATCAGGGCCGACTTGCTTGACGGAAGGCGCGTCGCGCCGGCAGGCACCGATTTCAGGGTCGAGGAGTTCCCCAGGATCGAGGTGGTCGGCGGCGAGCGCCTGCACGACTGGTCGCTACCGACCGGGGCCTCGAGCGGGGCCGTCGTCTGCTACCGCACGTTCACCCTCGATGTCTTCAGCAACCAGGACGGGTGGCAGCTACGTGCCGACAGGCTCGACGTAGATGGAGAGACAGGCTCAGAGGCTGCCCGACCTCTAAGAAGCCTCTACCTCGGCGCGTCCTGCCCGGGGACCTCAGACAGTGGCCTCGCCTCACTGGAACAAGGCGAGCACACCACGTTGGTCAAAGGCCTGCCGGCCGGCGCCTGTAAAGACCTATTGGTAGTCGTGGCAATAAGGGTCGCAGAACAGGCCGCTGGCACGTCCCAGGCAGAGATCCGTTACACGCTCCTGGCCCCGGATGCGGGCTTCGGCCTGCACTAGGTCGCTCAGGGGGATGAGACGCACGCGATACCGACGGGGAGGCGAACCATGTTGACGACACCAACGAAACCAGCGAACGGCCCGAGCGCGTCCTCGCGCGTCCTAGTCTTGGTCTGCGCCGCGTTTCTGTACACCCTGCTCGGCTCTGCCACGGCCCAAGCCACCTGGCAGGTCGAGAGCCTCATCCCTGAGGTGCTCTCGTTGAGGACGCCGACCACTAGCATCGCATTCAGCCTCGATTCGGCAACGTATCCACCTAAGGAGTTCCCCGCGACCTACCTTGCCACCGAGCCGGAGGGCGGTGTGCTGCCGGTGCAGGTGTTCAGCAACGCCGAGGGCGTGTGGAGCCTCACGCTCGAGGTCCCCGACCTGCTCTCCGTAGAGGGGGTGGCGGTGCTCGGCGCCGAGAGCGTCTTGTACCGGGTCAATGAGGGCCTCTGGCTTCGCGCAGATGGCACGCCTCAGGTCATCTACACGCAGTCCGGGCCGACGCTCGGTTGGCTCGAACTGCGATTGGAGTTCGCGCTGGAGTTGACCGGCGCCGAGGAGGCAGGCGACTACGTCGTCGAGGCGGTCGTTTCGGCCCTCAGGGAGCCCGGCTTCTAGATGCCGTTCGCCGCCGCTCTCCGCGGACTCATGGCTCTGGTCGTCACCTCGACCGGAGCCTGGGCCACGGCGTTGACGGTGCTAGAAGAGCCATCGGCCACGGGCCAGTCCGGTGATTACGTCACGCTCGGCTTCCCCCTTCTCGGGTCCGGCGAGTACGAGTTCACCGTGCAAGCAACGGAGGGTTGGCATCCGCTGAACCAAAGCGGCCGTGTGGTCGTCGACGGCGAAGGCTACGTTTCGGTGACCCTACGTGTGCCACGATCCGCGCCGGCGCTCAGCCAAGCCGAGGTAGTCATCTCATTCGTCGCAAGCGACGATCCCGGAGATACCGCAACCGCGCGCGGCACGGTAGACGTTCTTCCCACCGTGGCCATCGAGCTACTCGCTCCAGGAGACCAGG
Source organism: uncultured bacterium (assembly GCA_964596625.1). Taxonomy (GTDB): domain Bacteria; phylum Deinococcota; class Deinococci; order Deinococcales; family Trueperaceae; genus DASRWD01. The sequence continues at coordinate 21,618 of CAZQVC010000031.1, forward strand.
TAGGAACGCTGGGCGAGCCATTCTCGCTAGCGTTACAAGTCGCCAACCGCGGCAACTCGGTGGACAGCGTTGCGTTGAGCGGCGACGGGGGGATGTGGGATGTGCGCTTCTCGGCCAACCCGGTACGGCTGGAGCCGGGCGAGAAACGTCAGATCGAGGTCGTGCTCGTACCACGCGGCCAGGTCTCCTCCGGTTACCGCCAGATCCTCCGGGTTACGGCGACCTCGACGAACGATCCAACAGTGAGCGAGCGCGCGGCGGTCGAGACCGTGTTCACCGATGCCGCTCACGCGTCAAACGTCGTCAGCGTCGCCGATCCTATGTTGACGCTTGCGCTGCGCTCCGGTGTCACGGCCGGACTCCGGATCGAGGGCGACGATGCGACCCCGAGCATCTCATACGACGTCAACCCGCGGCTGAACGGTGAGTTGTCGGATTACGTAGACGTCTCGGCCGGGTTCGGCTCGTTGACTGGGTCGATCGCCGATCCGTTCGCACGCGTTCCCTCTCGCGTCGACCTCGTGCTGGAGGCTGAGAACTGGGACGCGGCCGCCTCCGCTGGCGACGGCTCGTACTCGCTCGCCGGCGGCGGACTCGTTGGCGACTGGCGAGTCGGCGGTGGCGGCAACTATCGTGCCGTCGCCGCAAGTGACAGCTTCCGGGTCAACGCCTATGCCATCAGCCAGCTCAGCGATCTCGACCTGCAGTTCGCTGGTAGCAGCGCATGGCGGCCGGAGGGCCGCTCCGACATCCTGAGCGCGCGCTATCGCACTCGCCTCGGCGACGGCAGCCTGGCGCTCTCGGCGGGCACCAACGTCACCGGAAATCTGACGCCCACCGGATACCTGGTCACCTTCGGCATCAACGAGAGCCTGAGCTACCAGACGCAATCGTTCGACGTGACCCAGAGCTACTCTGGTGTACCGGCCTCAGGACTGCACAACCTCGGCGTGAGCGGAGGGCTCCGCTCCAGCGGGGTCTTCGGGGCACGGGCGTCGAGTTCCGTACAGCTCAGCCCGGGCAGCTCTACGTGGCGGCACAGCGTGACGCTAACCAGTCGTCCGATACCGCGCGTCGGCCTGGCGCTGACCGGCACCTTGCGCTCGGCTCCAGCCAGCACGACTTGGAGCCTGCGACCGACTGCAACGTTCCGCTACGGAGGAACGGGCTTCGGCGGGACGTTCAGCGTGAACTACGCCCACACTGGCGTCCTGCGTGGTGACGCAGCCACGTCCGACAGCTACGGTGCTGGCGTGACCTTCCGTTACGGCAACCTATCCCTGGGGGCGGCCACCAGGCTTCGATCATCCGGCGCCACCAGCACTGAGCCTGGGGGCCAGTCGTTCGAGGTCAGTGTCGATGCCGATTACACGCTCGGCCTGCGTACCCAGTTGACCGCGGGCTTCGAGCACGAGCAGGATGCGGTGACCGGTCAACAGACCAGCGCGGGCGAGCTGGCCTGGACGCAGGCGTGGTCCGCTGACGTGAGTAGCCGTCTCTCCTACGAGCGCTCGCAGGCAGTCGAACTCGACACGGCGCGTACGGACATCGAGGAGCGCATAGCGTTCATAGGTCAGTTCACCGACCTTTGGCTGGACGGCCTCGACCTCAGCGCCGGCTATGCGGTCAGCTCGAACAACGGGCTGTTCACCGGATCACAACCGGTGGCGCACGATCTCAGCGTTCGACTTGCCTACACGCTACTGCTTTCGTTCGACACACCACCTTCTGTCGTAGAGCTATTCGGCGGTCGGCGAGGCGGCGAGGTGTCCGGCGTCGCCTTCCTCGACAGGAACCTCGACGGCCTCAGAGGCCCTGACGAGGAGGTCGTCGCGGGCCTCGAGGTCGAGTTGGGCGGGGAGCGCGTGGTCACCGGAGCCGACGGCAGCTTCAGGCTCAGGACCGGAGTCGGAAGCCACGAGTGGACCTTCGGTGGTGGCCTTCCCGGCTCGGTGAAGCTGCTCAACGACGACATCGTGGAGATAACTGAGAACTCGACCCAGGTCATCGATCTGGCCTTCTCCCCAGTGGTCAGGGTCCCTGTCACCATCTTCGATGACGCCGACGGAGATGGTATGCGAGACGAGGGCGAGGGCGGAATCTCGTTCGCCGGTGTGCGCTTCGACGGTCCGATCGCGTTGAACGTGAGGATGGATAGTCGCGGCTCAAGCATCGCTACGGGCCTGGTGCCGGGTCGGTACGTCGTCACGGTCGACCCCGACGCACTACCCTCGCGGTACCGCGCGACGACCGGGCCGCACGTTCTTGAGGTCGTTGAAGGCGTCACCCCGGAACCGATCGAGCTCGGCGCCGGCGCACCGCCGCGGGAGATCGTGACCACGTTCACGGCGGGTAGTCTCGCGATCATCGGTCGGGTGGACACGAGGAGGGTCGAGGCCGGTGAGACGGTGACGGTAACCGCGCTCGTCAGCGGCCCTGCTCGGAGCGTCACCGCGACTTTGGGCGACCTCACGATCGAGCTGGCCGACGGCGGTGCCATGTGGAGCGGTCAGTTGGTGGTACCGCGGGACCACCCCGGTGGTGCGACGGTGATAACTATCCGCGCGCGAAGTCAGACCGACCGCGAAGCCGATGACGTGGAGACCGAGGTCGCCTTGGAAGTGATCGCGACTGGAGATTGATGCCACGCGACGCAACTCCGCCTCGAGCGGGCGTGGTCGGATGACGGCGCCACCAAGAGCTGTGCCACTGTCTCATCTGGACGATACGGAGAACTGGAGGACAAGGGACGCATACTGCCAGGCGAGATGGCGATCACCGAGTCCCAGCAGGGGCGCCACCACAAACCAGCGCGGTTGACAACATCGACGCTGCTTCGCACCGCGTTCCTCGGCTACTGCCCCAACTGCCTGCTCGGCAAGCTCTTCAACG
>CAZQVC010000032.1:0-3880 GCA_964596625.1 uncultured bacterium
TCCGCGTGCGTCGATGAGGAGCATTTCGACATGGACGAGTTCGAGGTCTTGACCACCAGCACCCGCTTCAAGGCAAGCCGCAACTCCCGCCGCCTGGTCATCGCCGGCGTGATCGCGGTGATCGCCGCCCTACTGCTGTTCAACGCCTTCTTCACCGTGGACCAGGGCTACCGCGGCGTCCACCTGCGCCTGGGGGCCGTCGTCGGCATCGCCCAGCCCGGGCTGGGCGTGAAGATCCCGTTCCTCGACCGCGTGGTGATGGTCCGCACCCAGACCAACTCGAAGCTCTACGAGCAGATGGAGACGTACTCCCGCGACCAGCAGCTCGCCGAGCTGCGCATGTCGGTCACCTACCGCCTCGTGCCCGAGCTGGTGGACGAGGTCTACGCCCAGTACGGCAGCGAGGAAGGTCTCGTCACGCGCCTGATCGACCGTCGGGTGAACGAGCTCGCCCGCACCGTCTTCGGGCAGTTCAACGCCGTCGAGGCCATCCAGCAGCGCGGCTCGCTCAACCAGCAGATCTTCGACGCCGTGATCGCCGCCGTCGACAAGCCGATGGTCGTCATCGAGTCGGTGCAGATCGAGGACATCGCCTTCAGCACGGCGTACGAGCAGTCGGTGGAGGCGCGCATGATGGCCGAGGTCGAGGTCGAGCGGCGCAGTCAGGAGCTCGAGCAGCAGCGCATCCAGGCTCAGATCGTCGTCACCCAGGCCCAAGGCGACGCCGACGCCCGCGTGGCGCAGGCTACGGCGCAGGCGGAGGCTACGAGGCTCGCGGGCGACGCGGAGGCCAGCGCCATCCGCGCCAAGGGCGAGGCCCTGCGCGACAACCCAGAGCTCATAGCTCTCACCACAGCCGAGAACTGGAACGGTGTGCTGCCGACGACGATGGTGCCCGGTAGCACCGTGCCGTTTCTGAACATGATGCAGTGACGGGCAGAAACCAAACAGTCAGGCCGTAGCTCTTAGCGCACGGGGCCTTAATGAGCCCCGTGTCTCTGCTCATGAAGCCGCGTTAGGTTCGTTCGGAAGCGATCCGGAAGCAGCCTTGTCCCGGTAGCCCGTGAACCGCAACAGGAGTCGTGTGACCAGATGCAGAAGACGACGCGGAAGACGATGCAGAAGACGACCAAGAGCCTGACGCCCACAGAAGGCACCCGCTTACGGGCCCTCAAGTGGTTGCTCGTCGCCACTTTCGGGCTCCTCCTCAGCGCCTGTAACCCGTTCGCGAAACCGGTCATCGAGGAGTTCGGGGCCTCTCCTACCGCGCTCACCGAGGACGGACCCACCGAGGTCACGCTCAGTTGGGTGGTGGAGAACGCCGACTCCCTGACGCTCAGCTCGAACCGCGGACTCTCGCTGGACGTCACCGGCACCGATAGCCACAAGCTCACGGTCACCGACGCCACGACCTTCGAACTCACCGCACGCAGCTTCCTCGGCGCTACCGCCACCCGTGCTCTGAAGATCTCGACCGCAGGCGTCGAGGACCCTGGCGATGACCCTCCGGATGAGGAACCCCCGGGCGAGGAACCGCCGGGCGAAGAACCGCCAGGCGAGGAACCGCCAGGCGAGGAGCCGCCGGACGAACAGCCGGACAAGATCCTCATCCTCATCGCCGGCCAGTCGAACGCGGCGGGCCGCGGACGGCCCTTCCCCGAAGGCAAGGAAGTAGCCGACGACGGCGTCTACATGCTGACCGAGGGCGCGGCCCAGAAGGACTGGCGTTGGGTCAAGGCGGAGGAGCCGACCGACTACTGGCCCGAGACGAAGCAGCACTCGTTCGCCGTGAGGTTGGGCAACGAGCTCAAGCGGGCGACCGGTGCGGACGTCTACCTCGTGCAGTCGGCGATCGGCGGCAGCGCGGTTCGCTACTGGCTGCCGGGCGCCACCCAAGGCCTCTACGACGACGCCGTCGCCAGGGCCAAGTACGCCGCCGCCGACCTCGGCGTCGGCGTGAGCGCGGTGGCCTGGTTCCAGGGGGAGAGCGACACGCAGTACGCCTCCCTCCGTGAGGTGTACAGCGCACGCACCAAGCAGGTGTTCGAGGCCTTCCACGACGACCTGCCCGGCTCCCCGCCGATCATCTTGGTGCAGCTCGCCAAGCGCCTCGCCGACGAGGAACCGGAGCTCAACCTGGCCTACCAGGTCAACAGGGAGTCCCAGCGCGCGCTCGACCCTCTGGCGGTGAGCACGAAGGTGGTCTCCCCCGGGGGAAGCCCCGGCCGGGCGGGCGACGCCCCCTCGTACTACCGGCTCGTGGTCTCACACGACCTGGGGATGAGCGACGACCTGCACGTCAGCGCCGACGGCCAGAAGACGCTCGGCAGCCGCATCGCCCACGCCTTCCTGGTGGACTTCTGGGACGGTGAGGGCGCCCGCTCCGACGACCGGCGCGGGCCGAGGCTGGTGCGCATCGAGCGTGAGAACAGCAACCGGTTGCGGGTGGTGACGAGCCGCTTCATCAACGACAGCTCCACCTACGACGGCTACTTCACGGTGTTCGTCGACGGCGCGCCGGTCACGCTCACCTCCCTGGGCCGAGACCCGGCCGACGCCACGGCGATCCTCCTGGAGACATCAGCCAACCTGCCGACGAACCTCGAGCGCATCAGCGTGCGCTACATGCCGCCCGGCGACGTCGGCACCTTCGCCACCAGCACGAGGGCAGTCCACGCCGTCGATCACGAGACCGGTCTGGTGCTGCCGCTGCCGGCCTTCGGCGCTCCGGTCGAGTCGGTGCCGAGCAGCTTCATCCAGACCCAGTAGCCCGGCCCGCGCGCACCGGCAGCGCGGCGATGGACAGCGCCAGGAACAAGAGCGCACTGGCCGCGCCTAGCGCCCCGGCGGCTCCACCCAGCAGGTCGCCGGCGACGCCGCTCAGGCTCGGCCCGGCGGCCTGCCCGAGCGCGAAGGCCGCGGTCGAGAAGCCCATCGCCCTGGGCCACGCCGCCGCCGGCAGTCGCTCCCGGAAGAGGCTGGTGATCGCGGTGATCACGCCGAGGAACGAGACGCCGAACAGCAACGCCGAGAGGTGCGGCAGGCGGACCAGCAGCGGGTACAGGCTCGAGAGCGCCAGGACGAGCACCACGAGCCGAAGTGAGACGACGGCGCCGAGGCGTTCGATCACCGGCCCCCAGACCAGCCCGGTCGCTGCGGAGGCGAGGCCCAGCACGATCCAGACGCCGCCCAACGGCACGCCGAGGCCGGAGCCGACGAAGGTCATGTAGCCGATGTAGCCCGCGCCGTACAGGCCGTAGACGACCAGCGGCAGCGCGACGGGGCGCAGGCTCGCCGCGGCGCCCTTGGCCGGTGGCGGCGGCTCGCTCAGGGACGGTGCAGCCAAGAAGGCGACAGCGGCCATCAGCAACGACAGCAGCGAGAGCAGCAGCCAGCCCGACTGCCAGCCCGCCATCAGGGGCAGCACGGCGGTGGACGCGGCGATGCCGACCCCGACGCCGCCGAAGTACACGCCCAACCCGGTGGCCCGGCTGCCCGAGGCCAACAGCAACGCGGCCCCTCCCACGAACACGAACGCGCCCAGCACGCCCTGCGCCGCTCGCAGCGCGGCCAGCACGACGAACCCTGGCTCCAACGCCAGCAGGGCCACGGCGAGCGTCTGCAGCAGCAGCGCGCCGTAGAAGCCGCGCCGGTAGCCGATGGTCGACAGGACGCGGTGGCTGAACAGCGCCCCCACCAGGTAGCCGCCGGTGTTGGCGCTGCCCAGGAGCCCGGCCTGGGAGAAGCTCAGGCCGAGGTCGGCCTGCATCGCGGGCAGGACCAGAGCGTACGCGAAGCGTCCGACCCCCAAAGCAGCGCCTGGGCCGAAGCCGAGCAGCAGTCCGTTGCGCACCACCCGATCTTGGCATCTCCCCCACCC
>CAZQVC010000032.1:3980-14408 GCA_964596625.1 uncultured bacterium
GTTGGCCCGTCTACCCTCGCAACCACGAACGGTGCGGCCGCGCCGCCGCGACCGCGGAAGCAGCAGTGCACACCTAGAGGAGGAGCGATCGCGATGACCGACGACGACAACCGACGCAAAGAGCGCGGGAGTGAACGCGTGCCGGTGCGTGAGAGGCCGGCATGGGGCGCGCTCGAAGAGCAGATCGCCGTGGTCACCGGCGCCGACTCCGGCATCGGCAGGGCCATCGCCATCGAGTTCGCCCGCCAGGGCGCGAGCGTCTGCATCACCTACAACAGCGACGAGGAGGGCGCGGCCGAGACGAAGAGCGCCGTCGAGGAGGCGGGCGCCCGAGCGATCGTGCGGGAGCTCGACGTGCGCGAGCAAGACCAGGTCGAGAGCGTGTTCGAGGCGACCGTCGAGAAGCTCGGGACGCCGACCATCCTGGTCAACAACGCCGGCATCAACGCCCAGCAGGTCGAGCTCGAGGACAGCGAGCCCGACACCTGGCGCAAGGTCATCGACATCGACCTCGTCGGACCCTACCTGTGCTGCCGCGAGTTCATCACGCTGCGCTCCAGGGCGGGCGGCCGCGGCAAGATCATTAACGTCACATCGGTGCACGAGCTCATACCGACACCGGGCGGCACCGCCTACGACGCCGCCAAGGGCGGCCTGAGGAACCTCACGCGGACCTTGGCTCTCGAGGTCGCCGACCAGCGCATCAACGTCAACGCCATCGCGCCCGGCATGATCCTCACCCCGATGAACCAGGAGTCGGTCGAGGACGAGGCCGTGCGCGCCGAGAAGGCGGAACGGATCCCATGGAGGCGCGCCGGGGAGCCGTGGGAGGTCGCGCGGATGGCCCTCTACCTCGCCTCGCCGGACGCCGACTACGTCACCGGCCAGTCCTTCTTCATCGACGGCGGCTTGAGCATCAACGTCGGCCAGGGCGCATAGGGAGCGCCAGCCGCTGGCGCCGCGCCCCCGCCCAGTAGCCAAGGCGTCGCCGGGCGGCGCCAGGCCGGTCACAATCCATCGCCAACCAGCCCCTGCGCTGCTAGCATGAGAGCCTCGAGGAGGTGGGCATACCGGCTCAGGCTGACAGCATCGGCGCGGTCCTGGGTGCCTACGTCCCACAGGACAGGCGCGAACATCTGGTCGGCGCCGTCACGGTCGCGGGGCGAGCGCACGGGAGCATGCTGTTCGCCGACGTCTCGGGCTTCACCACCCTCACCTCCAAGCTCACCCAGATGCTCGGCCGCCGGCGAGGCGCCGAGGAGGTTCCCCGCTACCTCAACAGGCTCTACGACGCGCTGATCCTCGAGGTCGAGCGGCGCGCCGGCAGCGTCATCGGGTTCGCAGGCGACGCCATCACCTGCTGGTTCGCGGGTGACGACGGCGAGCTGGCCGTCGGTTGCGCCACCGCCATGCAGCGGGCTATGGAGGCGTTCCGGGCCATCAGGCTCGGCGCCGATCCGGCCGAGGAACCGGTCGCGTTGAGCGTCAAGGTGTCGGTGACCAACGGCTGGGTGCGCCGTTTCGTGGTCGGCGATCCCGCCATCCAGCTGCTCGACGTCGTGGCGGGCGACACCGTCTCGCGGCTCGAGCCGCTCAACGAGCTGGCGACCTCCGGGCAGGTCGTGATCGACCCCGCCACGGCGAAGGCCTTGCGCGGCCGCGTCAGCCTCCTGAGTCGCGAGGACGCTCAGGGGTGCCCGGCCTTCGTCGTCGAGGGCACGCCGGAGATCGGGCGGGCGGTCCGCAACGACGAGGTCGCGACCGCGCAGGCGACAGCAGAGCAGCTCGGCCCATGGCTCCTGCCGACCGTCCAGCGTCGCCTTCGCGAGGGCCAGGGCGAATTCCTCACCGAGCTCCGGCCGGTGGCCGCGCTCTTCATGGCGTTCGACGGCATCGACTACGACGAGGACGAGCACGCCCCGCAGAAGCTCGACGAGCTGGTCGGTTGGGTCCAGCACGAGGCCGCGGCGGTGGGCGGCAACATCGTGCAGCTCACCGTCGGCGACAAGGGCAGCTACCTCTACCTCGCCTGCGGCGCGCCTATCTCCAACGGTGACGACGTTCACCGCTGCGCCGCAGCCGCCGTCAACCTGCGGCGGGCGGCCGAGCGGTTCGAGTTCATCGACAGCGTGAAGATCGGGCTCGGCTACGGCACCGCCCGCACCGGCGCCTACGGCTCGAGCCGTCGCCGCACCTACGGGGCGCTCGGCATCGAGACCAACCTCGCCGCGCGCCTCATGGGCGTCGCCGCGAGCGGCACGGCCATGGCCAGCGACGCGTTCGCGCGCGCCTGTCAGGACTCCTTCACCTTCAAGGCTCACGCCCCCCGGCAGTTCAAGGGCAGCCTCGAGCCGGTCAAGGTGCACGAGCTGCAAGCGCACGTCAGTGGCGGCGTGCAGCTCAGCAGCGACGACCGAGGGCAGCAGCGCACCGTCGGTCGCGAGCAGGAGATCGCGGTGGTCTCCGAGGCGTTGATGAACGCCCGGCTGGGCCGCGGCATGGTCGTGCAGCTGACGGCTCCGGCAGGCATGGGCAAGTCGCGCGTGATCGCCGCAGCGCTGGCGGCGACCGATCGAGACGACCTCGCCCTGTACACCGGTCAGGCCCAGTCGTACGCCAGGACGGCCCCCTTCCGGATCTGGGACAGCGTCATCCACGGCGTGCTCGAGCTCGATCCGCGCTCACCGGCGAACGAGCGCGGCGCGGCGCTAGCCGCCGCGGTCGACGCGCTCGACCCGTCGTTGACGCCGAGGCTTCCGCTGCTCGCCCCCGTGCTCGACATCCACCTGGAGGACAACTTCCTGGTGGCCTCCATGAACCCCGAGCTGCGCCAGGCTTCGCGCATCGACCTGCTCACGTCGCTGCTGAGGAAGCGTGCCGAGCGCCTTGCCGCAGCCGGCAAGACCATGGTCATCGTGCTCGAGGACCTGCATGCGATCGATCCGCTGTCGCGCGATCTGCTCGAGTCGTTCGCGCGCCTCGTGCCCGACCTGCCGCTTGCGCTCATCACCGCCGGCAGGCCGGAACAGCTCGGCGCCGAGGCGCTCCAGCGCACGAGCCCCGGCGCGCCGCTCTTCCTGATGGGCGCGACGCAGTTGCTGCTCGGTCCCCTCAAACCGCACGAGGCTGAGCAGCTGATAGCCGAGCGCATGCGCGGCACCACCTTCGCCACCGACGAGGCGCTGCTCGACAAGCTGCTCTCCAGGGCCGAGGGCAACCCGTTCTACCTCGAGGTGCTGCTGGCCGAGATCGCCGCACGCGGCGGCGACACCTCCAGCACCGGCGACGGCGAGCTGCCAACCAACCTGCACAGCCTCATCCTGGCGCGGCTCGACCACCTCTCGGAGCACCAGCAGGCCAACCTAAAGGTGGCAAGTGTCGTCGGCCGCGAGTTCCAGGCTCGCTGGGTGCACTCCGTCGTGGCCCGCCGGTCGCCTCAGGAGGTCGTCGACGACCTGGAGGTGACAAGGCGGCTCGAGCTGACGCCGCTGGCCAACCGCACGCCGCTCACCTACCGGTTCGATCACACGATCACGCGCGACGTCACCTACGAGAGCCTGCCGCACGAGCTCCAGCTCGAGCTGCACACCAGGCTGGCGCGCTTCATCGAGGGGAGCGTCGCGACCCCGGACGACCCGCATCTCGACCTCCTCGCCTTCCACTACGAGCGCTCGCGCGACCTCGAGAAGCGCCAGCAGTACCTCTGGCGCGCAGGCCGAGCGGCTCAGGACAACTACGCCCACGAGGCGGCGGTCGACTACTACCTGAGGCTGCTGCCCACCCTGACAGGTGCGGCCCGCCTGGAGCCGCAGCTCGCCCTCGGCGAGGTGACGACCTTCATGGGCGACTACGAGAGCGCCGAGGCCCACCTGCGAGCCGCGCTCGCCACCGCGCAGGAGGGCGCGGACGGCCACGGGCTGGCCAAGGCCCAGCGCCTGCTCGGCGAGCTCTTCGAGCGCCGCGGCGACCACACGACCGCCAGGGTGTGGCTCGAGAAAGCCGTGCGCAGCTGCCGCGAGCTGGACGCCAGGAGCGAGCTCACCCAGGTGCTGCTGGCGTTGGGTGGCAACGCGCTGTGGCATCTCGGCCTCTACCCCGAGGCGAACCAGCTGCTCCTCGAGGCTTTCGAACTGGCGCAGGAGGACGGCGACACCAGGGCGAAGGCGAGGGCGCTTCACGGCCTCGCCAACATCCACCTCTACCGCGGCGAGGCGGCGAGCGCGGAGGAGCGCTACGCGGAGTCGCTGAGGCTGAGGCGCGAGGCCGGTGACGAGCTCGGCGTGGCCAACTCCCTCAACAACCTCGGGATCGTGGCAGCCAACGCCGGCCGCAAGCACGACGCCGAGGACCTGTTCAGGCAGAGCCTGGCGATCCGCCGGCGACTCGGCGACGTCTCGGGCGTCGCGGTGGCGCTCAACAACCTCGGGTTCATGGCCGCCGAGGACGGCAAGCTCGACGAGGCCAAGCGGATGTTCGAGCAGAGCCTCGCCCTGCGCCGCGAGATCGGCGACGAGCTGGGCAACGCGGTGTGCCTCAACAACCTCGCCGACGTCGCGAGGCGCCAAGGCGAGCTAGCCGAGGCCCGCCGGCTCTACCATGAGAGCCTCGACCTGTCTCACCGCATCGGCAACCGCCGGGAGGCCGCGACTGCCCTGGTCGGCCTGGCCGCCACTGCCGAGGCCGACCAGACCGCGCTGCGCCTCGCCACCTTCGCGGAGTCGCTGATGGCGTCCCTCGGCGCCTCGCTCGACCGAGAGGTGAAGACCACCCTCGACGAGGTCCTGACCACCACCTCGCTCCACCTCGGGGACGACGCCGTCAAGGCCGCGCGCACCACAGCAGAGCGACTCCCGTTCGAGCAGATGGCGTCGCAGGCCCTGGCCGACACGGTCGCGGGGATCGGCGGCTGAGGGGCACGAGGCGCGGGCCCGAGAGAACCACGGCTGGGCCGTCGCGGTAGCGCCGCAGTACGAATTCGTCAACAGGTGGGTTTGCAGCGTTTATCATAATCGCTGGCCGGATGCAAGGGAGCTTCGTCCCTCGGGGCGAGATGGGAGTCACGCACCCCTGCAGCGCGCCCGTGGGAGGTCGTCATGAACGTTCGGGAACGGCGCGTGTGGCGCAAGAGGCTCTTCACGTTCACGCTGGCGGCGCTACTCGCCCTTCTGCTCGGCGCCTGCCAGACGAACGAAGGTCCATCGGCCGAGGAGCTGGCCGCGGCCCGGGATCCTCTGGTCGGAGCCACGGGGTTCAAGCAGGACGAGTCGCTGCGAGTGCGCTTCCAACCCCCCATAGGCAACGCCAAGCCCGTCAAGGGCGCCCTCGACGACAGCGCCAACCTCGAGCTCGTGGTCTTCAACCTCGACCCCGCCACCGGCCTGGCCTACGGCCCCGCGCTGAGCCCCACCATGTCAACGGCAGAGCAGACGGTGAGCGTAGCCAACCACGTCTACTCGGCCACGTGGGATGTCGCTTCGACAGCCGCCGTGTCCGACGGCGACTACGTTCGCGTGGAGATCCGGCCGGCCGGGCCCCCGCCTGTCCCTACCTGCAACGACCCTTGGGGCGCGTGCCTGGGTTACTTCGACGCGCGCATCGTCCGCACGGGCGCGGGCCACTCCGCCGTCGCCGACCAATCTTCGCTAGTCGCGGCCGAGCCGACCACAGCTGAACCCGCCGAAGTCCAGCTCGCGTCGCCCACCGGCAAGAAGCTCAAGAACGTGCTGACCGTGCCAGATCACGCGCAGCTGCCGGTGAACTTCAAGCTGCTGGCCGGCACACAGGAGCTGCCCGACCCCAGCCTAGGCGTCGCTGGCCTCGTCGCCTTGAGCGGCCAGGGCGACAAGCTCGACACTGCCGGCAACTGCTCGGCGAACGACTTCACCAGGCCGGGTCAGGGCTTGCAGGCCGTTGGCGCGGGCCTCCAGGCGGTGGGCGCCGGGCTGCAGGCGGTCGGAGCGGTCGGCGGCCTGTTCGTCGCCGACGCGCAGCGCCTTGCGGATCCGTCGGTGGCTGGTGTGACCAGCAACGACGAGGTCGCAGCGCAGCTGCTCGAGCACCTCGATCCCAGCCCGTACGGACCGCGTCCGCCCGTGGCGATACTGGTCGTGGACAGCTTCAACGGCTCGTACGGCCTGCCCCAGCGGCTGCTCGACGTAACGGCCCTCTCGGTCGGCGAGCTCGACGCGCTGGTGGCAGACGGCAGCCTCAGCCACGGCGCCCTGGTGTTCCACCAGCTCAAGGAGCTGGCGTCCGCCGCGACCGGCGACGACACGCCATGGCCCGACAGACCTGACGCCAGGGTCGCGCTCTACAACTTCGGCGGGACCTACTACGGCACGCCACTGCTCCTCGAGACGGTAGACGCCACCGACCTGAACACCGACGAGCTGGCTGACAAGATCCGCGCGGCCATCGCACACGTCAGCAGCGTCGGCTTCAAGCATGTCGTGGTCAACATGAGCTTCGCGATCGTGCCGTGTGCCGTCGCGGGCGACGTGGCGAACACCGTCGGCACCTCAGCGATACCCACCTTCGAGGCGTACGTCGCGTCCCTGCTGCAGGTCAACGCGATCGCTCCACAGCACCTCGAAGAGCTCGGCGCGCTGGCGTCGGAGCCGCTGGCGCTGGAGTCCGACAGCTTCTTCCGCTACCTCGACTGCCCGCTGCCCGCCACGTACTTCGGTCAGGCGCGCTGTGACGGCAAGACGCCCTGGGGTCCAGTGGTCTGGAGCCTGGTTCACGTAGCCGCCGCGGGCAACTACGGCAACGACTACGCGCTCTACCCCGCCGCGCTGCCCCACGTGATCAGCGTCGGCGCGCTCGACGTGGCCGGCTCCGGTTACGCCGACCGGCGCTCGTCGTTCTCCAACGCCGCGACCGTGCTCGCCCCAGGTGCGCTCTTTGACCTCGCGGCGAAGCAGGGCGGACAGCGGTTGGTGTATGCCGGCACCTCGTTCGCGGCGCCCGTGGTGAGCCTCTTCAGCGCACTCGACACGATGCTCGGCACCAGGCTGTGCGACGCAGGCAGCCTGAACCGCTCGCCGCTGGTGCCGCCCGACCTGGCGCTCGACGACCTGCTCGACAGGCCGCTGCTGCCCGCCTTCTACGGGCCGGCGCCGGACGCGGTCGGCACGCTTTGCGACACCTCGGACTGACCGGGGCCCGCCGGGTTTAGGCTTGAGCGTGCCGCCTTCGGAGCCGCTCGCGAGCTCGGAACGGCCCACCGCGCACGTCCGGCGGTGGGCCGCCTTCCGCCCTGCGAGCCTCGTCCCGGACCTCGTTACGGGCGTCGTGATGGGGGCGCTGCTCGTCACCTTCTCGATCTCCATGGCGACGCTGCTCTACGGTGCGCCGCTGCCCGACCAGCTCGACCGCGCGATCGGCCTTGCCATGCTCGGCACGCTGGCCGTGGCCCTCATGGTCATGCTGCTCGGTTCTGCCCCGAGCATCGTCGCGCACATCCAGGACGCGCCGACGGCGGTGCTGGCGGCCACCGCGGCCGGCATGGTGGCGGCCTCCGGCACCCCGAGCGCCGGCACCCCGGGCGCCGGCGCAGCCGGCGGCTCGCTCCCGCAGTTCATGACCGTCTCGGCCACCGTCGGCCTCGCCACCCTCCTCACCGGCGCGGTGCTGGTGCTGTTCGGCCAGTTCCGCCTCGGCCGCCTGGTGCGCTACCTGCCCTACCCGGTCATCGGCGGTTTCATGGCCGGCACCGGCTGGCTGATCCTCAGCGGCGCCTGGAGCGTGATGACGGGTGAGACGTTCGGGCCCGAGCTGTTCTCCAGCCTGCTCGCCGGCGACGACCTCGCCACCTGGCTGCCCGGCACCGCGCTGGCGGTGGCGCTGCTCGTCGTCAGCCGGAGGTCGCCTCACTTCCTCGCTTGGCCGGTGGCGATACTCGGCGCCGCGCTGCTCTTCTACCTGACGGTCCTGCTCAGCGGGCGGCCGTTGGCGCTCTGGCGTGCGGATGGTCACCTCCTGGGGCCGTTTCCCGAGGCCGACCTGCTCCAAGGCCTGGCGCCCGCCGACCTGGCGCTGGTCGACTGGTCGCTGGTGCTCGCCCAGCTCCCCACGATCCTCACCGTCGCCGGGCTGTCGCTGATGGCCGTCCTGCTGAACTCAACCGCCATCGAGTTCCTCAGCGACCGGCGCGTCGACCTCGACCGCGAGCTGCGCTCGGCCGGCATCGGCAACCTGCTGGCCGGCGTGTTCACCGGCCAGATCGGTTACCAGAGCGTGTCGATGACCAACCTCAACCTGCGCGCCGGCAGCGGCGGGCGGACCTCCTTGGTCGTGGCGGTGGCGGTCGTCGGCGGCACGCTGTTGTTCGGAGCCGCGCTGCTCGAGTACGTGCCGACACTGCTGGTCGGCGGGCTGATCGCGTTCCTCGGGCTCGACTTCCTCTACGAGTGGCTGGTCGAGGCCACCGCTCGGTTGAGCCCGCTGGAGTACGGCGTGGTCGTGGTGATCCTCGTGGTGATCGCGGCCGCGGGGTTCCTGCCCGGCGTCGCGGTCGGTCTGCTGCTCGCCGTCGCGCTGTTCGTGATCAACTACGCCCGCATCGACGCGGTGCGGCACGCGCTCGACGGCAACGAGCTGCTCAGCCGCGTCAGGCGCAGCGCGGAGGAACGACGCCGGCTACACGAGACCGGCTCCGAGGTGCTGGTGCTGCAACTGCAGGGCTACCTCTTCTTCGGCAGCACCAACAAGGTCCTCGAGCGGATCGCGCAGCGCGCTGAAGCCGGAAGGCTGCGGGCGGTGATACTCGACTTCCGCCGGGTCACCGGCGCCGACGCCGACGCGACCGTGACGCTGCGCCGTCTGCTGTCCAGCGCGGCGTCCGCCGGCTACCGCCTCTACCTCACCGACCTCTCCGAAGCGGTGCTCGCCGACCTGCGTCGCCGCGGGTTGAGCGAGGCGCTGAAGGCGGGGGCTGCGATCTTCCCCACCCTCGACGCTGCGCTGGAGGACAGCGAGAGGCGCCGCCTGCCGGAGGTGGAAGACGAGCTCGAGCCGGAGTCCGAGTGCCTGGCGCGAGCCCTGGGCCTCGGCACAGACACCCCACGGGTGGAGCGGTACCTCGCCCGCCTCGAGCTCGCGCCGCAGGAGCGGCTGATCACCCAGGGCGACCCGCCGAACGCCGTCTACTTCGTCGTGCACGGCCGCCTCACGGCCTGGCTGCAGTCGCCCGGCAACGAGCGGCTGAGGCTCGAGTCGATGCGAGCGGGCAGCGTGGTCGGCGAGGTCGCGTTCTTCACCGGGGAGGCGCGCAGCGCCTCGGTCGTGGCCGACCAGCCGACGGTGGTCTACCAGTTGAGCGAGGCGTCGCTGGCTCGGCTCACGGCGGAGGCGCCGGCGCTGGCCGCCGAGCTCACAGCCTCGCTGGCGAGGCTAACCGCGCAGCGGGTGCGCCACCTGATGGCCACGGTGACGGCGCTGCAGCGCTGAGTCCAACGGCCGAAGCGGCGCAGGGCGCACTCGCCTACTGGTTGATCGACAGGCTCAAGACTCGGCTTCGAGCGCCTGCAGGAAGCGCAGGGTCGCGGCCTCGTGCAGGCGCAGGTCACGCGGCCTCTTGGCGCGCGCCGACGCCAGCGCCTCGCCGTAGCGCTCCTGGAACTGCGCCGCTAGGTATGTGTCGATCACCGCCGGGTGCACGTACGACTGCCGGCAGATGGCCGGCGTGTTGCCGAGCACCCCGGCTGCCACCTTCACGGCCTCGACGACCGCCTTGTTCAGCGCCGACTCGCTGGGCTCGCAGAGGTCGTCGCTCGACGGGCCGACGTGCCCGTTGGCGCCGGGCGGTGACCGCCCGAAGCCGTGCAGCGCCTGGGAGGCGGCGACCGTGCCGCCCCAGGTGCGGAAGTCCTTGGCGCTGACCTCCCGGGAGGTGACCTCCCGCAGGTACTCGTTCACGTCCCGGGAGTCGATGGTCTGCACCACGCCGTCGTCGTCGCGGTAGCGGAACAGCTCGTAGCCGGGCAGCTCCTGGCACTCGCGCACGACGCAGGCGAGCTCCTCGTCCACCAGCGAGTGCACCTGCTTCTCGCCGGCCTTGCCCGTGAAGCGCAGGTCGATCTCGGCGCCGGAGAGCCGCACGTGCTTGTTGCGCAAGGTCGTCAGGCCGTAGCTGCCGTTGGTCTTGGCGTAGGCAGCGTTGCCCACGCGGATCAGGGTCTGGTCCATGAGCCGCAGCGCGGCGGCCGTCAGGCGGCGGCGCGACAGGCCGCCGGAGCGCAGGTCGCGCCTCAGGCGGCGGCGCAGCGAGGGCAGCCCGGCTCCGAACCTCGTCAGGCCGGCGAACTTCGCAGCGTCGCGCACCGCGGTCCAGCGGGGGTGGTAGAGGTACTGCTTGCGGCCGGCCTCGTCCCGGCCGGTGGCCTGCAGGTGCCCGTCGGGGTCGGGGCAGATCCACACCTCGCGCCA
>CAZQVC010000032.1:14508-24496 GCA_964596625.1 uncultured bacterium
CGCAGGCCCGCGCTCAACGCGGCCTCCTCACCCGCCTTTCGGGGCGTGAGCGGCGAAGCTCGTTCCTCGACCACGCTCGGCATCGAGTAAAGGTTATTGCGGGTCGCGCCCGCCTGCCTCACGCCAGGCGACGAGGCTCCAAGTCGACCTCGTAGTCCGGCGATTGGTGCCGGAAGTACATGTCGTAGAGCTCGGCGTAGTGGCCGCCTCGGCTCATCAGCTCGTCGTGCGTGCCCTGCTCGATCACCTCGCCCTGGCGCATCACGAGGATGCGGTCGACGTTGCGGATGGTCGAGAGCCGGTGCGCGATGACGATCGCGGTGCGGCCACGCAGCACGACCTCGAGGCCTTCCTGGATCTGGGCCTCGGTGAGCGGGTCGACGCTGGCCGTGGCCTCGTCGAGGATGAGGATGCTCGGGTCCTGCAGCAGCACCCGCGCCATCGCGATGAGCTGCCGCTGCCCCATCGACACGCCGCGGCCGCCTTCGCTGACGTCGGTGTCGAGGCCGTTCTGCAGCGCGTCGAGCCAGTCACCGCCGCCGATGCGCCGGGCCACGGCGACGACGTCCTCGTCGGTGGCGTCGAGCCTGCCGTAGCGGATGTTGTCGCGCACGGTCCCCGCGAAGAGGAACGGGGTCTGCTGGACGATGCCGAGGTGACGGCGGTAGGCGTCGAGGTCGAGAGTGCGGATGTCGTGGCCGTCGATGCTGATGCGGCCGCCCTGGAACTCGTAGAAGCGGGCGATGAGCTTGCCGAGGCTCGACTTGCCAGCGCCGGTGTGGCCGACGAGCGCGACCGTCTCGCCCGCCTCGATGAGCAGGTCGAAGCCCTCGAGCACCTGCTCCTGCTCGGTGTAGCGGAAGTCGACGCCGTCGAACGCGATGCGGCCCTCGACGCGCTCCAGCACGTGGTCGCCGGTCTGCGTGACGCGCGCCTCGGCGTCGATGAGCGCGAACACCCGCTCGCTGGCCGAGAGGCCGAGCTGGAACTGGCTCCAGAACGAGGCGATGCTGGTAAGGGGGAACCAGAAGAGGCCGACGACCTCGACGAACAGGAACCACTGTCCGGGGGTGATGTCGCCGCCCAGCACGCTGGAGCCGCCGAAGTAGACGATGCCGGCGGTGCCCACGCCGGCGATGAGGCCGAGCACCGGGAAGATCGAGGAGAAGGTGAGGCCCTGGAGCAGGTTGAGCCGGTACGACTGGCTGTTGACGTCGAGGAAGCCGCGGTAGATCGCCGACTCCTGACGGAAGGCCTTGGCCACCGAGATGCCGGTGATCGACTCCTGGACGTTCGCGTTCACGTCGGCCAGCACGCGGCGCGCCTGCTGCGTCACGCGGCGGGCGATGCGGCGGAAGCCGAGGGCGGTCGCGACGATGAAGGGCGCGATGACCAGGGCGATGAGGGTAAGGCGCGCGTCGATGGAGAACAGCAGCCCGACGAGGATCAGCACCTGCAGCAGCTGGCTGATGAGGTTGAGCGTCAGCGTGACGACGGTGGCGAAGTCCTGGGTGTCGGCCGTGACGCGGCTCACCACCCTGCCGCTGGAGAACTCGTCGTAGAACGACATGTCGCGCGCGACCACGGCGTCGAACGCGTCGCGTCGCAGGTTGAGCACGACGTCGCCAACGGCCCGCGCCGTGAGCCACTGGCGCACGAAGTTGAACACCCAGGAGAGCGCCGCCGCCCCGAGGAACGTGAGCACCAGCCAGCCGGTGCGCTCCCAGATCTCCTCACGGAGGTTCTCGGCGTCGGCCAGCCGGTCGATGCCGAGCGAGACCAGCAGCGGCAGGGAGGCGTCGAGCACGGCCGCGAGGAAGACGGCGAGGCCGACCGTGAGCATCGTGCCGACGTACGGCCTGAAGTACCGGTAGATGCGCCGCACCAGTTGGGCGTCCGAGTACTCGCGGTCGTAGCCCTCGGCCGCCAGGCCGTCCATGATGAAGCCCATCAGCGGGCTCCCGGCCGGCCGAAGACCGGCCGCTGGGCTAGCCGCGATCCGGTCGGCGTCACTCGTACCTCAGGAAGATGCGGCGGTAGAGGTGGCTGCGGCCGAGCAGCTCGTCGTGGCTGCCGCTGTCGACCAGCTTGCCTCCGTGGAGGACCAGCACCAGGTCGGCGCGACGGATCTGCGACAGCCGGTGGGTGATCATCAGCGTGGTGCGGCCCTCGAGCACGACGTTGATCGCGCGTTGGATCTGGTCCTCCGTGGCGCTGTCGATCGCGCTGGTCGAGTCGTCGAGGATGAGGATCCGAGGGTCGGTGAGCAGCGCCCTGGCGATCGCCAACCGCTGTCGCTGTCCGCCCGAGAGCGTCACGCCGCGCTCGCCGAGGACCGTCTCGTAGCCGTCGGCGAAGCCCATGATGAAGTCGTGCGCCTGCGCGGCCTTGGCAGCGGCGATGATGTTCTCCCTGGTAGCGACCGGCCCCAGCCCGAACCCGATGTTCTCGGCCACCGAACGCGAGAACAGGAAGACGTCCTGCTCGATCACCGAGACCTGTGAGCGCAGCGCGTGAAGGTTCCAGTCGCGCACGTCGACGCCGTCGACGCGGATGCTGCCGGCGTCGACGTCGTAGATGCGGTTGACGAGCTTGGTCAGCGTGCTCTTGCCCGAGCCGGTCTGCCCGACGATGGCCACGGTCTGGCCCGGCTCGACGCTGAAGCTCACCCCGTCGAGCGCGCGCTTGCCGCGTTCGGAGCCGGCGTAGGCGAACGACACGGCGTCGAACTCGATGGCGCCCTCGATCGCGGCAGCGTGGCCGCTGGCGTTCTCGTCCATGTCGACCTCGCTGTTGATCAGCTCGAGGATCCGCTCGGCGCCCGCCAGGCCCAGCTGCACCAGGGAGAACGTGAAGATCGAGATGAACGCGGGGAAGCGCATGACGCCCATGAGACCCATGTAGGCCACGAGGTCCCCGGTGGAGATCGCGCCTAACGAGACGAGGTAGACGCCGTGGGCGAACGCGCCCGCCACCGCCAGACCGATGAGGAGCAGCGGCAGGTAGCGAGCCTGGATGAAGCCCTGCTTGACGAACAGGTCGCGGAACTCCTTGGCGTCGCGGTTGAACTTGCGCTTCTCCTGGGCCTCCTGGACCGACGACTTGACGACCTCGATGCCCATGATCGTCTCGTTGAGGCCGGCGTTCAGCTGGCCGAACTGCCGCCTCATCGCCCCGGCCACGGGGTTCAGCTGGCGCATGTACGAGCGCAGCGCGAAGTAGAACACCACGAGGAACGCCAGCGGGGACAGCAGCAGGCGGGCGTCGATGGCCGTGATGAAGATCAGCGGGACGACAAGGCTGCTGAGCGACTCGGTGATCAGCGCGACGCCCGGGTTCATCATCGGGTTCAGCTGACGCACGTCGTTCGAGGCCCGCGCCATGATGTCGCCTACGCGCTGGCGGTTGTGGAAGGTCTGGCTCTTGCCGAGGAGGCTCAAGTAGAGCTCCTGCCTCGCGTCGCGCTCCAGCCGCTGGCCCAGCGTCTCGACCGAGAAGCTGGCCGTGAGGTCGAGGACGCTGCGCAACGCGACGACCCCGAGGACGCTCAAGCCTATGCGCAAGAGCCCGCCTCGACTCGGCGCGTCGGAGAGCACCAGGTCGAAGGCCCTGCCGGTGAGCGTCGGCACCAGCGAGAACAGCACGTTGGTCGAGATCGCAGCGAGCAAGAACGAGAGCAGCAGGGGCCAGTAGCGCAGGAGGTGCGAGACCACCCAACGCAGCGGGCTGCGGCGGTCGTAGCGGTACTCGCCCGCCACGCCGAACTCCCCTGCTGCCACCCCGTCTAACGCGCGTACGGCGCTCATCTGCGCTCCATGGCCCGTAGAGCCTACACGTTCCATGGGACTTCCGCATGCACCGCGCCGGCCTCCTTCAAGAGCCTCGTACGGACCCGCTATTGACACTTAAATCAATTTGATGTACAAATGGCGCAACCACAATCAGCAGGCGTCTAGCGGCAACTCCGAAGGGAGCTGCAGTGCTCAGAGGAACCAACCTTGAACACGCCCGTGTGCACAACCTGCGCACGGTGCTGGAGATGGTCAGGCTCAACGGCCCGATCTCGCGCGCCGAGACGGCGAGGCGCACCGGGCTCACCGCCCAGACCGTCAGCAACCTGGTAAGCGTGCTGCTCGACCAGGGCCTGCTGCTCGAGTCGGGTCACAAGCAGGGCCCGCGCGGCCGCTCCTCCACCCTGCTCGAGGTCGCCGCCGACGGCGCCTACAGCATCGGCCTCGACCTCGACCGCGGCCACCTGACCGGCCTGCTGGTAGACCTCGCCGGCCGCGTGCAGGGGCGCGTGCACCAGGAGCTGTCCTTCCCCAACCCCGAGGTCGCTCTCGACCTCGTGGCCGCCACCGTCGAGCAGCTGGCGAGCGCGGTCGATCACCACCGCGTCTGGGGCGTCGGCATCGGCTTCCCCGGCCCGCTGCGCATCGCTCAAGGCGTGGTCGACAACATCATCAACCCGGAAGGCTTCCCCGGCTGGGAGAACGTCTCGGTGCGCGAGCGGCTGAGCGAGCGCCTCGAGTTCGACGTGTTCCTCGAGAACAACGCGACGGCCGCCGCCATGGGCGAGAGCTACTACGGCGTCGGGCGCGACCTCGAGAGCTACTTCTACGTGTTCCTCGGCGTGGGCTTAGGCGGCGCCATCATCCACGGCGGCATGCCTTACCGAGGCTGGCAGGGCAACGCCGGCGAGATCGGCTTCATGCCCCGGTTGCCGCTGGGCAGCGGCGACTACCTCGGCCGGCACTTCGACCTCTACAAGCTCGCCGAGCGGCTCAGCCACGACGGCGGGCGAGTGCCGACCCACACCGGGTTGGCCGCTCTGCTGGCGCAGGACGACCCGGGGCTGCACGAGTGGCTCGACGTCGCCGCTGAGGGGCTCGCCCCGATGCTGGTGGCGGCCGAGTACCTCCTCGACCCGCAGGCGATCGTCGTCGGCGGCTCGTGGCACGACCCGGTGATAGCCGAGCTCGTACAGCGCCTCGAGGCCAGGCTGCCGACGCTGCGCTCACGCTTCATGCCCCACCGCTCGCAGCTCCTGCTGGCGGAGCTAGGACCCGACGCCGTGGCACGGGGCGTCGCGACGCTCCCGCTGCACCAGCTGCTCGCCCCCTTCCCCACCTCGCTCGACGATCGCGGCGAGCGGCGCTCGAGCCCCTACGACCATCCCCTGGTGTCGACCAGGTGAGGACGTCAAGGCCAGGGAGGGTGGCGAGGCAGGTGATCACGACCATGCGTGGACAGCCAGGCAAGCGACCCAGAGCCGCGAGGCGGATCGCGGCGCCGAGGAGGGAGGCCAAGCGGGCTATCGAACAGCGCTGAGAGCGGCAGGGCGCGCGTCGACGCGACGCGTGCCGCCATCACCGTCCATCACAAGGCTTCGGAAAGGAAACAGATGCGCAAGATCCTCGCAGCAACACTGCTCGGCCTCCTGGTATCGCTGGCCTTCTCCCAACCCGTGACCATCACCTGGATGGTGGGGCTGGGAGCCGGCGCCCAGCCCGAGCAGCAGGCGGCGCAAGACGCCGTCGTGGCCGAGTTCAACGCCTCCCAGGACGACATCGTCCTGGAGATCGTCTACGTCACCAACGAGGTCTCGGTCACGACCCTCTCCACGCTCATCGCGACCGGTGAGGCGCCCGACATCGTTGGCCCCGTCGGCGGCGCAGGCACCGCCGCGTTCGCCGGCAACTTCCTCGACCTGCAGCCGCTGGTCGAGTCGACCGGCTACGACCTGAGCCAGTTCCCGCAGGCCGCCGTCGACAACCAGCGCACCGATGACGGCCTGCTCGGCCTGCCGATGGCCAACTTCCCGGCCTTCCTCTACTACCGACCGGCCCTCTTCGACGAGGCCGGGCTCGAGTACCCGCCGGCGAACATCGGCGACCCCTACGTCCTGGACGGCGAGACCGTCGACTGGGACATCGCCACGATGACCGAGGTCGCCAAGATCCTCACCGTCGACGCCAACGGCAACGACGCGACGATGGCTGAGTTCGACCCCGACAACGTCGTGCAGTGGGGCTTCGCCAACCAGTGGGCCGGCGCCGGCGCCGCCCGCCAGAACGTGACCCTCTTCGGCCCCGGCCTGCTGGTCGACGACGAGGGCAACGCCGTCATGCCGGACAACTGGCGCGAAGGCTGGAACTGGTACTACGACGCGATCTGGACCCACCACTTCATGCCCAACGCCGCCCAGGACGGCTCCGACCTGCTGGCCGCCGGCAACGCCTTCGAGTCCGGCAACCTCGCCATGGCCCAGTCGCACCTCTGGTACACCTGCTGCCTCTCCGGCACCGAGTGGGACGCCGCCGCCCTGCCGTCGTACAACGGCACGGTCACGGCCAGGCTTCACGCCGACACCTTCCGCATCATGAAGACCACCGAGCACCCGGAAGAGGCGTTCGAGGTCCTTACCTACCTCACGGGTCCCGCCTCCCTCGACCTGCTCGCGGTGTACGGCGGCATGCCCGCCCGGGAAGCCGACCAGGCCGCGTTCTTCGCCGCGCTCGACGAGAAGTACACGCAAGGCGTCAACTGGGACGTCGCCAGGGCCAGCCTGGCCTACGCCGACGTGCCGAGCCACGAGACCCCGATGCCCAACCACAACAGGGCCAACGACCGCCTCGACACCTTCAAGTCGCTGCTCGACAGCCAGCCCGGCGTCGACGTGGACGCCGAGATCGACAAGCTGCTCGCCGATCTGCAAGTCTTGTTCGACGAAGCCAGGTAACGAGGTCTTGCAGGCGCTCCCGGGCCGCCCCTGTGGCGGTCCGGGAGCGCACCGGCCACACCACCAGCCGGACACGACAGACGGGAGGGTCGGATGAGCACGAGAAGCGTGGTAGGCACCGCACCAAGGCGCCGCGTGGCGGCCGGCAACACGCTGCAACGCGAGCAGAGGCTCTGGGGCTGGATCTTCCTCTCCCCCTGGATACTGGGGTTCCTCGGCTTCACCATCCTGCCGATACTCGCCTCGCTGGTGTTCTCCTTCACCGACTTCCAGCTCACCGAGCCGGGTGAGGTCTCCTTCGTCGGCCTCGACAACTACGCCAAGCTGTTCGTCGACCCGTTGGTCAAGGTCTCCCTCGCCGTGACGTTCAAGTTCGCGCTGATCTCGCTGCCGTTGGCCATCGGGCTGCCGGTGCTGCTGGCGGCGCTGCTCAACAGCAAGTACTTAAGCGGCAAGCCGCTGTTCCGCACGCTCTTCTACATGCCGTACGTGGTGCCCGTCGTCTCGGCGATCTTCATCTGGCAGGGCGTGCTCAACGCCGACAGCGGCTGGCTCAACCGCATCCTCGGGCTCGTCGGCGTGACCGGCCCGAACTGGCTCGACAGCACCACCTGGATCTACCCGGCGCTGGTCATCATCGGCCTCTGGGGCCTCGGCAACGCCTATCTGATAACCCTCGCGAGCATGCAGGCGGTCCCCACCGCCTTCTACGAGGCCGCCCGCGTCGACGGCGCCAGCGGTCTCGCCCGCTTCCGCCACATCACGCTGCCGATGATCTCACCCGTGATCTTCTACAACCTCGTGCTCTCGATCATCGGCCTGCTGCGCTACTTCGAGATCCCCTTCATCTTGAGCAACGGCACGGGCCGGCCGGGCGACTCGACGATGTTCTTCAACATCCACTTCTACAAGACCAGCTTCGTCTTCTTCGACATGGGCTACGGCTCCGCGTTGGCCTGGCTGATGTTCGCGATCACCATGGTGGCGACAGGCGTGCTGTTCTTCAGCGCCCGCTACTGGGTCTACTACGCCGGCTCGGAGCGCGGCTGATGGCCTCGGCCCGCCACGCCCCGCCGTATCCGACGATCGGCGGCTCGTATCTCAACACCGCGCCGACCTACCGCCGGCAGCTGCGCAAGATGGCGCTCTACGCGAGCGTCACGCTGTTCGCCTCGCTGCTGCTGCTGGCCTATCTGATGCCCTTCGCCTACATGCTCGTCACCTCGTTCAAGGACCGCGACCAGATCGTCGCCAGCGCGCGCGGCCCGGTGCTGCCTGTCGACCCGCAGAAGTTCGAGTACGAGGGCCAGCAGCTCGACGTCCTCAAGGTCGAGATCGAGGGCGAGACGCGGCACCTCGCGCTGCTGACCAAGGGCCGCCGCGAGAGCGTGTTCATCGACCCGGCCGACCCGGCGGCCGGGCCCATCACCTGGGAGGGCTCGTGGCGGACCCTCGACCCCGTCTACGTCTTCGCGCCGCGCACCGGCAACTTCGCCGAGGCGTGGAACGGCATAGCCTTCCCCCGTCTGCTGTTCAACACCGCGTTCATCGCCTTCACCGGCATGATCGGCACGCTGCTCTCGTGCATCATGGTCGCCTACGCGTTCGCGCGCTTCCCGCTGCCGTTCAAGGGCGTGATGTTCATGGTGCTGATCGCCACGATCATCCTGCCGAAGCAGGTCCTGCTGGTCCCGACCTACGCGTTCTTCGACCTCATCGGCTGGACCGGCTCGTGGCTGCCGTTGATCGTGCCGCACTTCTTCGCCAACGCCTTCAACGTCTTCCTGCTGCGGCAGTACTTCCTCCAGCTGCCGCGCGAGCTCGACGAGGCGGCGATGATCGACGGGGCCGGACCGCTGAGGATCCTCACCTCGGTGATCGTCCCTCAGTCCTACCCCGTGATCATCGCCGTCTCCCTCTTCCACATCGTCTTCGCCTGGAACGACTACTTCGAGCCGCTGATCTACACGCTGGGCAGACCCGACCTGCAGCCGATCTCGGTCGGCATCCAGCAGTTCAACTTCATCTACTCGCAGCAGCCGCACCTGATCCAGGCCACCGCGCTGCTCGGCATGATCCTGCCCGTGCTGCTGTTCTTCTTCTCGCAGCGGTTCTTCATGCGCGGCGTGGTCATCACCGGCGTGGACAAGTGAGCGAGGCCAGCGAAGCGTCAGCCGACGCCGCCGGCCAAGGTCAGCCGTTCCTGCAGGGCGTGAACTACTGGCCGCGCCGCAAGGCCATGCGCTGGTGGTCGGAGTTCGACCCCGCCGAGGTCGATGAGGAGTTCGGGGTCATCGCGGCGCTCGGCCTGCAACTGGTGCGCATCTTCCTCCTCTGGGACGACTGGCAGCCGCGGCCAGACGAGGTCTCGGCGCGCTGCCTCGACGACCTCGAGGCCGTCTGCGACTGCGCCTCGCGCCACGGCCTGAGGCTCGACATCACCTTCTTCACCGGGCACATGAGCGGGCCCAACTGGGCGCCCGGTTGGCTGCTGTCGAGCGCGCCGGCCGACGCCTCGAAGCTGCAGGTGGTAAGCGGCGGCGACGTCGTGCTCGGCGGGTACCGCAACCCGTTCTTCGACCCCGTGGCCCTGGAGGCCGAGGAGCTGCTGCTGCGCACGGTCGTCGGCCGGCTCGCTGGCCACCCCGCCGTCTACGCCTGGAACCTCGGCAACGAGCCGGACCTCTTCGCCTGGCCCCGCGACCACCGCGAGGGACGGGCCTGGACGAGACGCATGGCGACTGTCATCCGCGAGCTCGACGACCGGCCTGTCACCTGCGGGCTGCACGTCGCCAGCCTGCTGGAGGACAACGGCCTGCGGGTCGACGGCGTGTTCGCCGAGACCGACTTCGCGGTCATGCACGCGTACCCCATGTACCTGGAGCTGGCCCGCGGACCGCTCGACCCCGACCTGGTGCCGTTCACCTGCGCCCTCACACGTGCGCTCAGCGGCAAGCCGGTGCTGATGGAGGAGTGGGGCGGCTGCACCGCGCCGCCGGGCGAGCCGTCGCAGACCTGGCGTTGGACCAGCTACGGCCGGCCGAGGAGCCAGTTCATGGCCGCCGAGGAGGAGCTGGCCGAGTTCATCGCCGCGGTGCTCCCGCGCCTCGTCGAGGTGGGCGCCACCGGCTCCCTGCTGTGGTGCTTCGCCGACTACGACGAGAGCCTCCACCAGCTGCCCCCGCTGCTCGAGTCGCGCCACGAGCGCCACTTCGGCCTGCTGCGCGCCGACGGCAGCCTCAAGCC
>CAZQVC010000033.1:0-6622 GCA_964596625.1 uncultured bacterium
CTCGCCGTGGTGGTGCCTGGCGATCTGCCTGGCTATGGCCAGGCCCAGCCCGCTGCCGCCGCCCACGCCCTTGTAGAACTTCTCGAAGATCAGCTCCTGCTGCTCCGGTGCGATGCCTGGCCCGTCGTCGTGGACCTGCACGACGACCTCCCGGCCCTCGGGGTACGCCACGACCTTCACGCCCCGCGGTGTGCCCGCCGCCCTCACCGCGTTGGCGATGAGGTTGCGCAGCAGCTGACGGAGCTTGAGCGGGTCGCCCAGCACCAGGGCGAACCCGCCGGCGTCGACCTGCACGCCACTGAACTCGTTGGCGACGGGCAGGACGACGTCGGAGCCGATCTCGATGAGGTGCAGTTGCGGGTCCTTGACGAGCTCGCCGCGCGACAGCTGCAGCAGGTCCTCGACCAGGCGCGTCATCGTCAGCGACACCCGCTGCGCGTCCTGCAGGTCCTCCGCGGCGGCCGGGCCGGCCTTCCTCGCGGCGCGGTCGAGGAAGCCGCGCAGGCTGGTGAGCGGGGTCCTGAGCTCGTGACTGGTCTCGGCGAGGAACACGCGTTGCGCGTCGCGGGCCTCGCCGACCTCGGCCAGCAGCTCGTTGAGGGTCTCGGTGAGCTTGCCGACCTCGTCGCGAGGGCCCTCGTACTCCAGCGGCTCGAGCCGGTCGGGGCCGAGCAGCGAAGCGCGCCTCGCCAGCCGCGAGATCGGCTGCAGTGAGGCTGCGGCGACCACGTAGCCGACCAGCAGGCTCAGCACGACGAGCACCGCGGCGATGAGCAGCAGGGTGCGGGACAAGCGGGTGAGCGTGGCGGAGATGTAGCTGGGGTCGGCGATCACCGCGACCACCCCCAGCGGGAACGGCGCGAGCACCGCCTCGACCCGCTCGCCCAGCAGCGTGCCGCTCCACTCCGTGGCGACCAGGCTGGCGCCGATCACGTCGGACGGCGGGATGGCCGCCTGGGCCTGCTCGTAAGCGGGTTGCGAGGCGGCCAGGAGCTGCGCCGCCGGGCCGTAGACCTGCAGCACCACGCCGCCGGTGGCGGCCGCCTGGTTGATGCCCGCCGTGCCCTCTCCCCCACCGTAGACGGCGGCGAGCGCCATGGCGTCCTCACGCAGCGAGCGGCGCAGGTCGGCGTACATCTCGCTGCGGACGATCGCGTAGGCCGCTACCAGCGTGAGCCCGGCCAGCAGCGTGGTGGCCGCGCCGGCCAGGAGCGCGACGCGCCAGGTGAGCGGCAGCCCCGGCCGCCGGTGGCTGGCCACCGCCGCGGCGCTAGGGCGAGCCCAGCCCGCGCAGCGGCCGCCGCGGCAGTTCGCCTGCTAGAGGTTCGCCGTCGTTCAAGACGTTCAAGACTTCAGAGCGTAGCCGACGCCGCGGACGGTCCTGATGACGCCGAAGCCGCCGGCCTCGCGCAGCTTGCTGCGGATGTTGGCGATGTGCACGTCGACGACGTTGCTCGACGGCGGCAGGTCCTCGCCCCAGACGTTGGTCTCGATCTCCTTGCGGCTGTACACGCGGCCGGGCTGACCCGCCAGGTAGGCGAGCAGCTCGTACTCGCGGGGGCTCAGCTTGACCTCGTCCTCGGCCCACAGCACCTGGCGACGCACCGGGTCGATGGTCATCTCGCCGATCTTCTGCGCCGCCCCGAGGGTCCGCTTGCGCAGCTGCACGTTGACGCGCGCCAGCAGCTCCTGCACGTGGAACGGCTTGGCGAGGTAGTCGTCGGCGCCGGCGTTGAGCATCTCGACCTTGGTGCCGACCTCGTCGGCGGCGGTGAGGATGAGGATCGGCGTGTCGCCGGTGCGCCTCACGCGCCTGGCGATCTCCTGGCCGCTGAGGTCGGGCAGTCCGAGGTCGAGGATGACCAGGTCCGGCTCCTCCTCGCGCACGGCCGAGAGGCCGCGCATGCCTGAGTCGTAGGCGAGCACCTCGAAGCCGGCGTCGGTGAGCTCGCGGCTGAGCAGCCTGAGGATGTCGACGTCGTCCTCGACGATGAGTATGCGCTTGTTGGCCATGTCAGTCCTCCTGGCCGGCGAGGCGCATCGAGACGTCGCGCTCGCGCAGCAGAAGCTCTCTCAGCGAGAGGGGTTCGAGGGATTCCGGCTCGGTCAGCAGGACGTCGGTGCCGTCGTCGCTGATGCGGCCGAGGAGCGCTCTGGCGGCGTGGAGCGAGTCGACCCTGTCGGCAGCGCTGCCGTCTGCCGGGAAGATGATGATGCGGATCTCGGTGCCGGGCGGCGGGAACTCGGCGAACACCAGCTCGCCGCCGTCGACGCTGGCCGACGCGTAGACCGTGAGCAGGTCGGTCGAGACGATACGCAACTCCGTGCCGTCCGGCAGCGCCGGCAGTACGGCTAGTAGCTGTCCCATCAGCAAGAAGTGCGCGAAACTCATGGTCATAAGGTTTTGCACCACCGTACCCAAGGTGCACCTGAGCGTGCCTGAAGGTACCGGGCGCAAGGCTCCAGCCCGATGCTACAGAGAACTAGTGAATGCTGCGTCCCGCGGCGGTTAAGCTAACCTTCATCGGCTCTTCCGGCCGGCTCACGCTTCCTCGTAGCGCCGGGATTGCGGACTCGGGGAGGATGCCTCGCCGGAGCGACGTTTTCCCTACATGAGAAGTGAATGAACTAACCGCTGCAACCGCCGCCGTGTGCAAGATTGGCACGACTGCTCGACGAAGCTGTGCGGCAGCCAGCGCAAGCGGCACGGGGGGCGTAACGCCACACGGCGCCCCGAAGTGCCCGCCGCCGGCAGCGGAGCTGGGCGAAGGGATTGGCATGAGACTTGCTTCCAGGTCGGCAAGGTGGGTGGGTCGAGCGCGCATCGCCGCGGTGCTGCTGTTGGCGCTGCTGCCGGCGTTCGCCGGCGCCCAGGCTTTCGACGAGAACGTCTACTACCAACAGTGCCTGAGGTTCGAGGCGGGCGGTGACCTCGAGACCGCCCGGCGCGCCTGCCAGAACGCCCTCCAGGTGCGACCCAGCTTCGCCGACGCCGAGCTGGCGCTGGCCCGCATCGAACTGCGCCTCGGCGATCACCTGAGCGCCGAGAACCGGCTGCGCCGGGTGCGCAACAGCATCGACACTGCCGAGCCGCTGGTGCTGCTCGCCGAAGCCGTCCTCGAAGCCGGGCGACCGCTGGAGGCCGAGGCCTTCCTGCAGAGCGCCCGCACCCTCCTCGCCGAGCGCGGCAACCGCGAGTTGGAAGGCCACCTGCAGCAGCTGGCGGGCCGGATCGCCGAGTACCGCGGCGAGTACGACGCGGCTCTGGCCGCCTACGGCGCCGCGATCTCCGCCGACGCGCTCAACGTCGACTACCGCATGGCCGAGGCCAGGCTGCGCTTGCGGCTCGGCCAACCGCAGGCGGCTGCGGCGCAGCTGAGGTCGTACATCGACCTGACAGGCGACGACCGCAACCCCAACATGCGCTCCCTGCTCGGCCGGGCGCTCTGGGCCCAGGGCGAGCCGCAGGCTGCAGCCGGTGAGCTGGCCACCGCCCACCAGCTGCGCGGCTCACGCGACGTCGAGGCGCAGGCTCAGGACCTGCGCGCGCTCGCGCTGATCTACTACGCCGAGGGCGACCTCGAGTCGGGCAGCCTGGCGCTGCGCGAGGCGCTGAGGCGCGACAACCTCATCAACCACCTCGACGGCAACACGATCCTGTGGCTGCTGGTGCTGCTGCTGCTGGTCGGGGCTCACCTCGTCGGCGAGAGCCGGATCTCGAACTCGAGCGGGCTCGAGGTCGTCGACGGGCCGCGCGCGTGGAGCGTCGGCAACGTCTACGGCACGCTCTTCGCCTCGCTGCTGCTGGCCCTGCTGGCAGCGGTGTTCTACGGCGTCGCGCGCTTCCAGAACCCGCTGGTGCTGTTCACGCCGGTGCAGTCGACCGAGGCCAGGGCGCTGTTCTTCATCACCCTCTCGGTGATGCTCGCCCTGCTCTCCTGGCGGCAGGTCCAGGCCAACGGCTTCGACCCCATGGAGCTCCTGCTCGGCCGCAGCCGGCAGCCGCTGGTCGGCGTCGGCTGGGGCGTGCTGTTCCTCGCTGCGCTCATCGCGTACCTGCACTTCGACCCGTTCGACGGGGCCCTGGGCACCTTCCACCTCGACCTCCTGCAGCTGAACCCGTACGTGGTAGCCGCCATGATCCTGGTCCCGCTCTCGGAGATCTACTTCCGCTCGTTCGTGATCCCGCCGGTCACGCGGCGGTACGACTACCGCGTGGCGCCCGTCATCTCGGCCTCGCTCTACGCGCTGGTGCTCGGCACGCCCGTTGCCGTGCTGTTCATCTTCGGCTTGATCCTCTCGTTCCTCCACCGTCGCAACCTCAACGGGATCGATCCCCTCATCGCGCAGTTCACGCTCTACGGTGGCCTGCTCATCGCGGTCGCGGTGAGCCCGTGGGTGCGCAGCCTGTTCTTCGGCTGAGCGTTGCCGCTCTACTGCGTCGACAAGCCGCTAGGCTTGAGCTCCCACGACGTCGTGGCTCGCGCCAGACGCAGCCTCGGCACGCGGCGCGTCGGCCACGCGGGCACGCTCGACCCTCTGGCCACCGGCGTGCTGCTGCTGCTGTCGCACGAGGCCACCAAGCTCTCCCAGTTCGTCACCGGCCACGACAAGAGCTACCTGGCCTGGGTCACGTTCGGGCTAGGCACGCCGACGCTCGACGCCGAGGGCCCCATCAGCAGCTCGGCGAGCGCCGCCGAGCTCGACCGTGAGCGCCTCGCCGCGGCGTTGCCCGCCTTCCTCGAGGTGACGGAGCAGCGGCCGCCGGCCTTCTCGGCCATCAAGCGCGAGGGCGTGCGCAGCTACGCCGCCGCCAGGCGCGGCGAGGTCGAGGAGCCGCCGGCCCGGCCCGCCGGCTACCGCTCGGTGAGGCTGCTGGCGTTCGCCGAGGAGTTCGCCGAGCTGCCGCAGCGCTTCGCGCCGGCGCCCGGCGAAGGCGCGCTGCCGGGCGAGTGGCTGCCCGACGAGCGCGGGCGCGAATTCGAGCTGCCGCCGCGCCTCGAGGGGACCGCCACCAAGACGGCCGTGCTCAACCTGCGCGTGGCGGCCGGCACCTACGTGCGCGCCTTCGCCCGCGACCTCGGCCTCGCGTTGGGCCTGCCCGCCCACCTCTCCGGCCTGGTGCGCACCGCCAGCGGTTCGCTCGACCTCAGCCGGGCCAGCAGCCTCGACGATCTCCCCCACGCTCCGGAGGTGCCGCTGCGCGCGGCCCTCGACCTGCCGGAGCTCGAGGTCGACGAGGCTACGGCGACGGCCGTCGCGCGCGGCCAGCGGCCGCCGCTGGCACCGCAGCGCAGAAGCGCAGTGATCGGCGAGAACGGCGAACTGGTAGCGGTCGTCGACCCCGACGAGGAGCGCGGCTTCCGCGTGGTGAGGGTGTTCTCGCGGGGCGCTTGAGAACGTCGGGGCGACCGGCCAGGAAGTACGATTGA
Source organism: uncultured bacterium (assembly GCA_964596625.1). Classification (GTDB taxonomy): domain Bacteria; phylum Deinococcota; class Deinococci; order Deinococcales; family Trueperaceae; genus DASRWD01. The sequence continues at coordinate 5,433 of CAZQVC010000033.1, forward strand.
GGGCACAACGAAAACCGACCTCGGACGCCACGATCAGGCGAGTCGCAGGCCGCATCACGACGCATAGAGGAGATCCAGGTGAACATCGGTGTCGTCAAGGAGATCAAACCGCAGGAGTTCCGCGTCGCGTTGACGCCCGGGGCCGTGCACGCACTGGTCGCCGCCGGCCACAGGGTCGTGGTCGAGGAGGGCGCAGGGCTCGGCTCGAGCTTCACCGACGAGGACTACGCCGCGGCCGGAGCCGAGGTCGGCGCCAGCACCGCAGAGGCCTGGTCGCAGCGCCTGGTGCTCAAGGTCAAGGAGCCGCTGCCCGAGGAGTTCGGCTACCTCAGCTCCGAGTCGATACTGTTCACCTACCTCCACCTGGCGGCCGCGCCCGACCTCACCAAGGCCCTGCTCGACGCCGGCGCCACCGCCATCGCCTACGAGACGGTGCAGCTGGCCAACGGCAGCCTGCCCCTGCTCACGCCCATGAGCGAGGTCGCCGGGCGCATGGCGCCGCAGGTCGGAGCCCACTTCCTCGAGCGCTCGCACGGCGGCCGCGGCCTGCTCCTCGGCGGGGTGCCGGGCGTGCCGGCCGGGGAGGTCGTCATCCTCGGCGGCGGCGTGGTCGGCTCAAACGCGGCCAAGGTCGCCTTCGGGCTCGGCGCCAGCGTGACGATCATCGACGTCAGCCACCCGCGCCTGCAGTACCTCGACGACATCTTCCGCGGGCAGGCGCAGACGATGACCAGCAACCCCGGCAACATCCTCGAGGTCGTGCCGAGGGCCGACCTGCTCATCGGCGCGGTGCTGATCCCCGGCGCGCGGGCGCCTCGCTTGGTCACGCGCGAGCTGGTGAGCCTGATGAAGCCGGGCAGCGTGATCGTCGACGTCGCCGTCGACCAGGGCGGCTGCATCGAGACGATCAAGCCGACCACGCACGAACGACCGACCTACGAGGTCGACGGGGTGGTTCACTACGGCGTCTCCAACATGCCCGGCGCCGTGCCGAACACCAGCACCAGGGCGCTCGCCAACCAGACCTTCCCCTACGTGCTCAAGGTCGCCGACAACGACCTCGCCGCGCTGGAGCAAGACGCCGCGCTGCTCAAGGGCCTCAACACCCACGCGGGCACCCTGACCCACGAAGGCGTGGCGCGCGCCTTCGACCTGCCCTGGACCGAGCCGGCGCTGGCGCTGCGGCAGGC
>CAZQVC010000033.1:6722-8117 GCA_964596625.1 uncultured bacterium
TCAGCGCACCTTGGCGAGGGCCTTGCGTATCAGCGTCTCGGTGGTGGCGCCCGGCTCCTTGCTCGCCAGCTCGGCGACCACGCCCTTGACCTGCGACTCGCGGTAGCCGAGGGCCAGCAGGGCCGCCACGGCGTCCTCGGCCGCGACGCCCAGCACCGCGCCGCGCTGCGCGCCCGGCTCGCCGGCGGTGAGGTGGTCGGGCAAACGGTTGCGCAGCTCGACGACGATGCGCTCGGCGGTGCGCTTGCCGACGCCCGGCGCGCTGGTCAGCAGGCCGGCGTCGGACGAGGCGACCGCCGCGGCGATCACGCCGAGCGGCAGCGACGAGAGCACGCTGAGCGCGACCTTGGGGCCGACGCCGCTGACCTCCAGCAGCCGCCGGAACACCAGCACCTGGTCGTCGTTGTGGAAGCCGTAAAGCACCGGCTGCTCGTCGCGCACCAGCAGCTGCGTCCGCAGCGAGACGAACTCGCCCGGCCGGCACTGCGCCAACGTGGCGCTCGGCGCCAGCAGCTCGACGCCGAACGCGCCGGCCATGACCACGACGCTGTTCTCGCGCACCTCGCGGACCTCGCCCTCGATGAGCGCGATCACGGGTCGACGAACAGGGGCGCGAAGAGGATGTCGTAGCTCACGTCGGCCAGCGTGGCGCAACCGGTCAGCTTCAGGGCGTAGGCCAGCTCGGCGGCCAGCGCCGACAGCGAGCGGTCGCCGTCGACGACCACCAGCTCCGCGCCCACCGCCAGGTAGCGCAGCGCGTCGACGCCGTCGCGCAGCGGGCCCGAGACCGCGATCGTGAGCATGCCGGCGACCGCGTCCAGCACCTCGGGGAGCATGTCTATGACGGGCGGCGAGCCGAGGTGGCGGCCGAGCTCGCTGCCGACCACGATCCCGTCGACGCCGGCCTCGGCTGCGATCTCGGCGTCGCCGGGGCCGGCCACGCCGAACAGCCACACGGGGCAGCCGGCGGCGCCCCTCAACTCCGCCAGGTCCTCCCTGGTGCGCGGCCGGAACTCGGCCTTGCCGAACGGCGCGCTGTCGGCCAGCGGGGCCAGGTCGAGGCCGATCCCGGCGACGCCGAGCTCGGTGAGGGCCCTCACCTCGGGCACCAGGTCCGCCATCTTGCGCGGCGCCAGCACCGCCAGCGACGCTCCCGCCCGGCCGCCGTCCTTGGCTTGCAGCAGCGACTCCGCCTCGACCACGCTGAGCGGCGACTGCTCGGCCGCCGCCACGCCGGTCCTCGCCGCCGTCGCCGAGCGCGCACGAGGCAGCATCGGCACCGCCAGCTCCACCCCCAGCGCGACCGTTGCCATGTCGGGCTCGGTGACCTGGTGAAGCGCGCGCGGGATCAGCTGATAGCCGTCCAGGGCGCGATGTTCTCGCTCCTGCATCGCC
>CAZQVC010000033.1:8217-11220 GCA_964596625.1 uncultured bacterium
CGAGCATGGCCCATCTGGAGGATCGATGATCTCCGTTTCACATCTGAACAAGACGTTCGAGGGCGGCCGCGGCGGCAAGCCGGTGGTGGCCGTCGACGACCTCAGCTTCGACGTCGCCAAGGGCGAGGTCTTCGGGCTGCTCGGGCCGAACGGGGCCGGCAAGACCACCACCTTGCGCATCCTCTCCACCCTGCTCGACGCCGACTCGGGCACGGCCACCGTCGTCGGCCACGACATCGACAAGCAGGCCGAGCAGGTGCGCCGCCTGATCGGCGTGGTCAACGGCGGCATGGGCCTCTACGACCGCCTCACCGGCCGCGAGATCCTGCACTACTTCGGCGGCCTCTACGACATGAAGCGCGAGGCCATCGAGGCACGCATCGAGCAGCTCGACGAGCTGCTCCAGCTCGGCGACACCCTGCACCGCCGCGCCGGCGGCTTCTCGACCGGCATGAAGCAGAAGGTCGTCATCGCCCGCGCCGTGATCCACGACCCGCCCGTGATCTTCTTCGACGAGGCCACCAGCGGCCTCGACGTCGTGGCCCGCCGCTCGGTCATCGACTTCGTGAGGTCCTACCCCAGCGCCGGCCGCGCCGTCGTCTACTCCACCCACGTGATGAGCGAGGTCGAGGAGCTGTGCGACCGCGCCTGCATCATCTACCAGGGCCGCAAGATCGCCGACGGCACGATCGCCGAGATCATCGCCAACGGTGAGGGCAAGAGCCTCGAGGACGCGTTCTTCCGCCTGGTGGCGCGCACCGACATGGCCGGCAAGGGCGAGGTCGTCGCGTGAGGCCGGGGCAGGTCTGGGCGGTCGCCGCCAAGGAGATCCTCTCCACCGTCCGCGACCAGCGCGCGATCATCTCCAACCTGGTGCTGCCGCTGGTCCTGCTGCCCGTGATCATGCTGGGCATGCCGCTGCTCCTCGGCGGCCTGTTCCAGCGCGAGGCCGTCTCCGTCACCCCGGTAGCGGTGCAGGGCGCCGAGTACCTGCCGGCCGAGCTGCGCAGCGCGATCGAGGCGCAGAACGTCGAGCTGCTCGAGATCGACGACCCCGAGGCTGCCGTGCGGGAGGGCGATTACGGCGTCGGGCTGGTCGTGCCGGAGGGCTTCGCCGAAGCCGTGACCGAAGGCGGCAACGCCAGCCTCACGCTGCTCGCCAAGGTCGGCAACATGCGCAGCGAGCTCAACGCCTCCAAGGTCCAGGAGGCCGTGGCCTCCTACCAGCAGAGCGTCGTGGCCGAACGCCTCGGCGCGCGCGGGCTCGACCCGGCGATCCTCCAGCCGGTCAGCGTGCAGCGCGTCGACGCGAGCTCCGAGGCGGAGCGCTCAAGCGGCCAGCTATCCTGGCTGATCCCGTTCTTCATCGCCATCTGGACCCTCACCGGCGGGCAGATGACCGCGATCGACGCGACCGCCGGCGAGAAGGAGCGCGGCACGCTGGAGTCGCTGCTGGTCGCCCCGGTGCGCCGCAGCGAGGTGGTGGCCGGCAAGTTCTTCGCGACCATGGTGTTCGGCCTGGGCGCCGCGCTGGCCGCGATCCTCGGCTACCTGCTCGGCGGCGTTGCGCTGCGCAGCGTGTTCCTCCCGCGGCTCGGCGACGACGCCGAGGAGCTGGTCTCGATCATGGGCGGCAGCCTGGCCGTCGACGCCGGCTCGATCCTCCTGCTGCTGGTCAGCGCGGTGCTGCTCGCCGCGGTGGTCTCGGCGGTGCTGATCGGCGTGTGCATGTTCGCGCGCTCGTTCAAGGAGGCGCAGAGCTACGTCGCGCCGATGTCGTTCCTGTTCGTGATCCCCGCCGTCGGCCTGCAGTTCAAGGACCTCATCGGCCTGGGCGACTCGGCGTACTACATCCCCGTGTTCAACGCGCTGCTGGTGATGGACGACATCGTCAAGGGCACGGCAACGGCGTCACACATGCTCATGACCTGGGGCTCGCTGATCGTCGTGATCGTCCTGCTGCTGATCTTCGCCTACCGCAACTTCACCCGCGAGGACGTCATCTTCCGGTCGTAACGCCGCCTACGTCGTGCTCTGCCGGTAGGCGGTGTCGACCGGTTCGCCCTTGGGGCCGCGGCCGTAGAGCTCGGTGAGCTCGGCGAGCTGCGGGGCGAGCCAGTACGGCACGTCTTCCCAGGAGAAGCGCCAACTCCAGTTGCCCGAGGCGGAGCCCGGCGTGTTCATGCGCGCCTCCGAGCCGAGCCGCAGCAGGTCCTGCAGGGGCACGACGGCGAGGTCGGCGGTGCTGGCCAGGGCCAGGCGGATGAGGTGCCAGACGATGTCGTCGTCGCCGCGCGCGAGGTAGCGGCGCACGTGGTCGCGCTCCTCCTCCGGCGCGCTGCGGTACCAGCCGAGGGTGGTGTCGTTGTCGTGCGTGCCGGTGTAGACCACGCAGTTCGGCTGGTAGTTGTGCGGCAGGTAGGGGTCGGCGGGGCCGCCGGCGAACGCGAACTGCAGGACCTTCATGCCGGGCAGGCCGAAGCGGTCGCGCAGCTCCTCGACGTCGGCGGTGATCACGCCCAGGTCCTCGGCGATGACGGGCAGCCGGGCGCCCTGGTGGGCGGTTCCCTGGTGCCCGGCGCTCCCTTGCGGGGCGCCGTTGTGGGCGGCGCCTCGGTAGGCGGCGCTCAGCGTCTCGAACAGCTCGCGGCCCGGCGCCGTTACCCAGCGTCCCTTCACCGCGGTCGGCTCGCTTGCCGGGATCTCCCAGTAGGCGGCGAAACCGCGGAAGTGGTCGATCCTCACGATGTCGACCTGCGCCAGCGCCGCCCGCATCCGCCTGGTCCACCAGGCGAAGTCGCGCCGGCGCATCTCGTCCCAGCGGTACAGGGGGTTGCCCCAGCGCTGGCCGGTGGCCGAGAAGTAGTCGGGCGGCACCCCGGCCACGACGGTCGGTTGGCCCTCGTCGTCGAGCTGGAACAGCTCGCGGTTGGCCCACACGTCGGCCGAGTCGAGCGCGACGAAGATCGGCATGTCGCCGACGATGGCGATGCTCCGCTCGCC
>CAZQVC010000033.1:11320-15685 GCA_964596625.1 uncultured bacterium
GCGTCGAGAGCGATGAGGTACGGGTTGCCGGCGAACGCGCTGAAGCACTGGTAGGGGCTGTCGCCGTAGCCGGTGGGGCCGAGCGGCATCACCTGCCACAGTCGCTGCCCCGCCGCGGCGAGGAAGTCGAGCCAGTTGCGGGCCTCGCGGCCCAGCTCGCCGACGCCGTTCTCGCCCGGCAGCGAGGTGGGGTGCAGCAGCACGCCTGCGCTGCGCTCGAACATCAGGCCGCCAACGCCGGAGCGTTCACTTGACGAACGGCTTGCCTGCGGCCTTGGGGGCGATGGAGCGGCCGACGAAGCCGGCGAGGACCATCATCGTGAGCACGTACGGCAGGCTCTGCACCAGCGTCGGCGGGAGCAGGCTGCCGCCGCCGAGCAGCACCTCGGTCGCCTGGAACGCGCCGAACAGCAGCGTCGCGCCCAGCACGCCGAGCGGGTGCCACTTGCCGAAGATCAGTGCGGCCAGTGCGATGAACCCGCGCCCGCCCGACATCTCGCTGACGAACTGGTTGAGGTTGCCGATCGAGAGGTACGCGCCGCCGAGGCCGGCGAGCATGCCGGAGATGACCACGCCGGCGTAGCGCATGCGGAACACGTTGACGCCGAGCGAGTCGGCTGCGGCCGGGTGCTCGCCGACGGAGCGCAGGCGCAGGCCGAACGGCGTGCGGAAGACGACGAACCAGGTGAGGGGCACCAGCAGGAACGCCAGGTAGACCAGCGGGCTGAACGCCAGCTGGTCGATGCCGAAAAGCTCCCACTGCGGCAGCCGGTTGCGGATCGGGGTGCTGGTGACGGTGTTGTTGTACAGGCCGGAGAGCACCACGGCCGGGATGCCGATGGCCATGAGGTTGATGGCGGTGCCCGAGATGATCTGGTCGGCGCGGTAGCGGATCGAGACCACCGCGTGGATCCAGCCGATGACGCCGCCCAGCAGCATGCCGGCGAGCACGCCGAGCCACGGCGCGTAGGGCACGCGGGCCGTGGGGTTCTCGGCCAGGATCGGCGCCTCGATGAGCTGCGCGGTGATCGCCGCGGCCATCGCGCCGAAGAGGATGATGCCCTCGAGCGCGATGTTGACGACGCCGGCGCGCTCGCTGAAGAGGCCGCCGAGCGCGGCGAACAGCAGGGGCGTGGTCGACCTGATCATCGAGGACGCCAGCGCGAGGAGGAGCACGGTGTCCATCGCTCAATCGCCCCCCTGCGCCGGGTTGGGGCCGGCCCCACCGAGCTTCCCACGCGATCGCCTGCCGCCCTCCTCGGGCGGCTCGCCCAGCGGCTGCGGCTCGCCCTCGGCGTCGTCGCCCGGCGTGTCGCGCCCGGCGCCGCCGCCGTAGCGCCGGCGGAAGGCGGGGTCGATCAGGCGCTGGGGCAGGAAGCCCTTGGCCGCGATGAACAGCACCACCAGCGCGAGGATCATGCTCACGACCTCACGCGTGAGGTTGGGGAAGGTGATGTTGAGGACGGAGCCGCCGTACTTCAGCACGCCGAAGAGCAGCGCGGAGAGCAGGATGCCGAACGGGTGGTTGCCGGCGAGCAGCGCGACGGCGATGCCGTCGAAGCCGTCGTTGGTGGGGATCGACTGCCGCAGCGAGTAGTCCTCCAGCGCCCCGCCGAGCACGTAGTGGGTGGCCGTGAGGCCGGCCAGGCCGCCGCTCACCGCCATGGCCAGGATCGTCTGGCGGCCGATGTTGGCCCCGCCGTACTCGGCGGCGCCCGGCGCCAGGCCCACCGCACGCAGCTCGTAGCCGTAGCGGGTCTTGAAGAGGAAGACGTACGCCAGGGCGGCCACCACCAGCGCGATGAAGAACGAGGCGTTGAGGTTCGTCGGGGGGATGGCTGTCGCCAGGCGGTTGAGGCCGACCAGGGTGAACAGCAGGTACGCCACGCCTCCCACGAGCAGCGCCCCGACCAGGCGGGCCGGCCACTTCTTGAAGCGCCGCCAGCGCGGCAGCACCAGCAGCGCGGCCAGGCCGAGGATGGGCGCGAGCAGCACGGCGTAGTCGATGCGCACGACGTTCACGCCAGGCGAGGTGCGCACGTCGACGCCGACCATCGCCGGCAGCTGCGGCAGGCGCGACTCGACGCTGAGCGGCACCGACTTCGGCTCGTTGCCCTTGACCTTGAACGGCATCATGACCGTCACCGGCGCGTCGCCGGGCCGCGGCTGCGCCGCGTAGACGACCGCGCCGAGCACCAGGACGCAGACGACCGCGAAGACCAGGCGCGGCGCGCGGCGCGCCTGCCGCCGCAGCACGGGGATCAGCGCCAGCACGGCGACGACGGCGAGGGCGATGCCGAGCACCGTGAGGATGCGCAGGGCAGCGGCGGAGAAGACGTTGCCGGCCGAGAGGATGAACAGCAGGAACGACGCCGCCACGAAGTTCAGCAGGATGGTGTTGATCACCTCGTTGGCGCCGAAGCGCGCCTTGAGCCAGCCGGGCAGGGCGCCCCACAGCGCGCCGCCCAGGAACGCCGCCAGCACCGCGGCTGGCAGCACCAGCAGGCGCGGCCCCGCGAGGTAGATGCCGGCCAGCATGGCGAAGATCGAGCCCATCACCATCTGACCGGGCGCGCCGATGTTGAACAGCCCGGCCTGGAACCCGAACGCCACGGCCAGGCCCGTGAAGATCAGCGGGGTCGCGAACTTCAGCGACTCTGCGAAACCCCCGACCGTGCCGAGGGCGTCGTGGAACATCGTGTAGTAGGCGTACCAGAGCGTGTCGAGCCGCCCGACCAGCCGTTCGAAGGCGCCGGCGACCTCGGCCGAGCCGCCCATCGGCGTCGGCTGCAGCACGAGGATCACCACGGCGGCGGCGGCAAGGGCCAGCAGGATGGAGGTGGCCGGCACGGCGGCCGAGCGCGCCAGGGCGTCGGTGGCGCGCTTGAAGCGCGGCCCCCAGCGCGCCGCGAAGACCAGCGCGGCCCCGCCCGTGATGAGCGCGAAGAACGCGGCCCAGCCCAGGTCGGAGTTGGTGTACGGCAGGCGCCTGATGACCAGCCCGCCCGCGCGGGTCGCCGCCTGCGTCTCCTCCAGCGTGCGCTCGTCGACGAGGGAGAGCGCCTCACGCAGAACGTCGACGTCCTGGTTCGGCCGGGGGTTGGCTATGGCGCGTTCGATCTCGGCGACGACGGCGCCCTCGCGCGCCTCGGCCACGTGGTCGGAGAAGCGCTGCAGGCCCCAGACCGTCCCGCCGATCAGCAGGACGCCGCCGGCCAGCCAGGCGAGGTGGCGAGCGCGTCCCGGCAGGGCCCCACCCACCCCGACCAGCGCGAGGCCGGCCACGGTGATGACCAGCACCGTGGGGAGCGCGGGGGTGGGCACGGGGTCGGTGCGACCGGTGAAGTCGATGAAGCGGTCGGGCAACAGGACGACGGCGCTACGCGCGCCGACCTCGCGGTTGACGGCCGCCCACGGGGTGAAGATCAGGGCGAGCGCCGTGATGCCCGCCAACAGCAAGAGTGCGATGCGGTCGGTCACGGAGCGCTCACCTGACCATCATACGGGAGAGTGTAGGGCGCGTCAGGCGGCCTGTCGGGACGCCGTACGCAGGCTTTCCGCCACGCTGGCAGCGCCCTGCGGGCGCCGCCGCGGGTCCTTCGCCAGGAGCGCGAGGAGGAGTTCGTCGAGGTGCTCGAGCTCGGCCGCCAGGCTCGACGGTCGGGGCGGCGCCTGGTTGGCGTGGGCCTCGAGCACCTCGGCCACCGAGCCGCTGAACGGCACCTGCCCGGCCAGCGCCTGGAACAGCACGGCGCCGAAGCCGTAGAGGTCGGCTGCGGGGGTGGCCGGCTCGGCCCTGGCCTGCTCGGGGCTGAGGTAGGCGATGGTGCCGGCGACGGCCGCCGGGGTCCTCTCCCCTACGCGCGCCGCGAGGTCGAAGTCGAGCAGCGTGGCGTGGTCGTCCTTGCCCACGAGGATGTTCTCGGGCTTGACGTCGCGGTGCACGACGCCAAGCCCGTGCAGGTGAGCCAGCGCGTCGGCCACGCCGGCCAGCGTGTCGAGCTTCGCCTCGAGGGTGGGGCCGCTCGTGAGCCAGGCACTTAGCCTCACGCCCTGGACCAGCGGCATGAGCACGCCGGGGTGGCCGTCGATCTCCACCGCCTCCGTCACCGGGTTGAGGTTGGGGTGCTCGAGGCCTCTGCCGACCTCGAGCTCGCGCGCGGCCCGGAACGCGTTGCGCGGCTCGAAGAGCTTCAGCGCGGCCACGCGCTTGCCGTCGCTGGCGAGATAGACGCGAGAGGAGACGCCGCGGTCGAGTTCCCGCAGCACCTGCAGCCCGGCGGCTAGTCGCGTCCCGATAACCTTCACGGCCTACCAATGTTAGCCCCGGCGCCCGTGGACTGTCTGCCGAGATTCCGACGCGCC
>CAZQVC010000033.1:15785-22545 GCA_964596625.1 uncultured bacterium
GAGCGGATCAGCGCGGCGAAGGCGTCTCGCTCGAGGGCGTCGCCCACCTCGGCGGCCGAGCCGGCAGCGGGGCTGCGCAGCAGCAGGTGCTTGAAGCCGGCGCGCAGCACGGCGTTGCGCGTCCTCTCCAGGTAGCGCTGCACCTCTTCGCGGTAGGCGCGGGCCTCGTCCGGCCCGGCCGGCAGCCGCTCGCCGGACTCGACCCCGTGCAGCTCGAGCAGGCCGGCCGGCGGCTCGAGGTCCTCCTCCGCCACCACGTGCAGGAAGCCGACGTCGAGGCCGCGCGCCTTGAGCGCCGTGAGGGTGGGCCGTATCGGCGCGTCCTCGAAGAGGTCGGAGACCACCAGCGCCAGCGCGTTGCCGCGCTGGGAGGGCAGCGAGAGCGCGAACCGCTTGAGCCCGCTGAGCGCGCCGGCCTCGTCCCCGACGACCACGGGCGCCTCGTCGACGAAGCGCCAGGTCTCGCGCATCCCGCCCGGCCCCTGCGACTGCCGGCTGCTGCCGCCCCCCAGCAGGTGGACCTGGGTCGGCGCGTCGCGCTGCGCGACGTACGAGAGCAGCTGCACCAGCGTGCGGGCGTACTCGGCCTTGAGCCCTATCGACATGCTGGCGCTGTTGTCCAGCACCAGGTGGAGCTTCACGGCCCGCTCGGCCTCGTAGAGCCGCGTGTAGAGGCGGCCGGTGCGGGCGTAGACGCGCCAGTCGACGTAGCGCAGCTCGTCACCGGGCTGGTACGGCCGGAAGTCGTGGAACTCGACGCTCTGGCCCGGCTCGCGACTGCTGCGCTCGCCGCTCTGCGCGCTCAGCGCGCGCGACGACAGCGTGTAGCGGTCGAGGATCGCTCGGCTGCGGGCCGTGATCACGAAAAGCGGCGCTAGCGCACGCGCTCGAGGCCGGAGACGACCTCGCGCAGGACCTGGTCCGGCTCGGCGCCCTCGACCTCGGCCTCGAAGCTGAGCAGCAGCCGGTGCCTCAAGGCCGGCGGCACCGCGCGCCTGATGTCCTCGAGCTCGACGTTCGGACGCCCGGCGGCCAGCGCGAAGCCCTTCGCCGCCAAGGTGACGGCCTGCGCTCCCCTCGGGCTCGCCCCGAGACGCACCAGCGGGTGGTCGTGGGTCGCCTCGACCAGCCTCACCACGTACTCCAGGGCGGCCTCGGCGACCGGCACGGCGCGCAGCATGCGTTGCAGCTCGAGCAGCTCCTGGCGGTCGAACACCGGCTCGAGCACCGGGTCCTCCGCGCCGGTCGTGACCAGCAGGATGCGCTGCAGGGTGGCGGCGTCGGGGCGCTCGATGAGGATCTTGAACATGAAGCGGTCGAGCTGCGCCTCCGGCAGGGGGTACGTCCCCTCCATCTCCAGCGGGTTCTGGGTGGCCAGCACCATGAACGGCTCGGGAAGCGAGTGGCGCTTGCCGGCGACCGTGACGGCGCGCTCCTGCATGGCCTCGAGCAGCGCCGACTGCGACTTCGGCGTGGCGCGGTTGATCTCGTCGGCGAGCAGGACGTTGGTGAACACGGGCCCCGGCTGGAACTCGAAGGGGGCGTCGACGTTCGCCTCCATGAAGACGGTGGTGCCGGTCACGTCGGCCGGCATCAGGTCGGGGGTGAACTGGATGCGGGCGAACTCGAGGTCGGTGGCCTCGGCGAAGGCGCGCACCAGGCGCGTCTTGCCCAGCCCCGGCACCCCCTCGACCAGCACGTGGCCGCGCGCCAAGGCTGCGATGAGCAGCTCCTCCACGACCCCCTCCTGGCCGAGGATGACGCTGCCGATGCTGTCGCGCAGCCGCCTGAACTTCTCCCTGAAGCTTTGGTTGGCGCTCCCAGCCACGTTGTCACTCGCCATCCGCAGTCCTCGTCTCTCCTGGCGTCGTTTACCGGGTGGTGGTAGGTCAGCCGACAGTATACGGACGGCCGCCGCTGCACACTTCCCCAACGTGAGGCACGCCTGCCCCATCTTGGCAGCTACCGCGGCTCCTGCCGTCGCACCTCAGGCACGGATTCGTAAGAGTAGACTTCTGCCATGAGGCCGGCTTACGGCAGGGTCACGCTGCGGCCGCTCGAGGAGTTCTCCGAGACCGACTGGCGGAGGCTGCAGAGCCACTTCCGTGACCCCGAGATCTCGCACCTCAACGGCACGCCGCCGAACCGCATGCCGTTGTGGCTGCTCAAGCGGTTGCTGCGCTCCGACTCGCAGCGCACCGACAGGGCGACCTTCGGGATCTTCGACGAGCGCGACGACTTCATCGGCACCACCGAGCTCTACGACGTGCGGGCCGGCACCGCCACCCTCGGCATCATCATCGGCGAGAAGAGCCACTGGTCGCGAGGCTACGGGCCAGAGGCGATGCGCGCCCTGCTCGGCTACGCCTTCGACCACCTCGGCCTCGAGCTGGTGAAGCTCGAGACCTTCGGCGACAACGAGCGCGCCCAGACGGCCTTCAAGAAGGTCGGCTTCCACGAGGTGCGCAGGCGGGTCGGCAACAACGGCCGCGTCGACGTGCACATGGAGATCGGCCGCGGCGCGTGGCACCGCGTGCGCGGGCAGCGACCCGCGACCCTCACCGCCCCCTGAGCACGGCAGCCGACTAGGCCGAGGATCCTGAGCTCGGCTCAGTTGGCGAAGAAGTCCTTGATGGCCTTGGCCGCCGCCTGGCCGACGCCCGGCACCTGCGCCAGCGTGCCGACGTCGGCGCTGCGCAGCTCGTCGACGCTGGAGAAGTGCGCGAGCAGCGCGTCGCGGCGCTTCGGCCCGATGCCCGGCACGTCGTCGAGGATGCTGCGCGTGAGCGCCTTGCCGCGGCGCTGCCGGTTGTAGCCGACGGCCACGCGGTGCGCCTCGTCGCGCACGTTGATCAGCAGTCTCAGCGCGGGGTGGCTCAGCGGCACGAGCAGCTCCTGGCCGTCCTCGCAGATCACGGTCTCCTGCTTCTTGGCGAGGCCGACCAGCGGTATCTCAACGCCCGCCTCCTGAAGCGCGCGCTTGGCCGCGCTCAGCTGCCCCTTGCCGCCGTCGATGAGCAGCAGGTCGGGCAGCGGCATCTTGTCGGCGAGGGTGCCGGTGAAGCGCCGCTTCACGGCCTGATGCATGCTGTAGTAGTCGTCCGAGCGCTGCGGCTGCCTGATGCGCAGGCGGCGGTAGTCGCTGCGCTTGGAGCGGCCGCCCTCGAACGTCACGATGCTGGCCACCGTGTGCTCGCCCATGAGGTTCGAGATGTCGAAGCCCTCCACGCGCCACGGCGGGCTCTCGAGCTCGAGCAGCTTCTGCAGCTCCCCCACCCCAGGCGCCTCGCCGCGACGCTCGAGCAGCGCGATCTCGGCCTCCAGGCCGGTCGCGGCGTTGCGCTGGGCCATGGCGACCAGCTCCACCTTGTCGCCGCGCTTGGGGGTGTGCACCCTGACGCGCTTGCCGGCGCGCGACGAGAGGTACTTCTGCCACACCTCGAGGTCGAGGTCGGCTTCCGGCACCAACACCAGTTCGGGGAACTGCATGACCCGGCCGTAGTAGTCGGCCATGAACGCCTCGAGGACCTCCACGTCGCTGGCGCCCTCGGCGTTCGAGAGGAAGCGCTTGTCGCGCCCCACCACGCGGCCTCCGCGCATCTGGAAGAGCTGGACCATGGCGAAGTCGCCGGCCTTGGCCGCGCCGAGGAAGTCGACGTCGTTGTCGGTGCCCTGCACGATGCTGGTGCCGTAGCCGCTGATGCGCTTGAGGGCGTCGAGGCGGTCGCGGTAGGTGCCGGCCAGCTCGAAGTCCTGCCGCTGGGCGGCGGCCTGCATCTCGGCCTGCAGGAAATCGACGGTCTCGCCGACCCGCCCCTCGAGGAACGCCTTGACCTGCTTGACGATCTGGCCGTACTCGGCGTCGTCGACCTCGTTGACGCAGGGCGCGAGGCAGCGGCCCATGTGGTAGCGCAGGCACGGACGCTTGCGCTTCTGCAGCGGCACGCCGGAGTTCTTGCGCAGCTTGAAGACGCTGTAGACGAGGTCCATCACGCGCCGCACCGAGCCGGCGTTGGGGTAGGGGCCGAAGTAGGTGGCGCCGTCCTTGACGACCCTGCGCGTGAGCACCAGCGTCGGGTAGCGCTCGTTGGTCAGCTTGAGGTACGGGTAGCTCTTGTCGTCCTTGAGTTGGACGTTGTAGTGCGGCTGGTGCCGCTTGATCAGGTTCGACTCGAGGATCAGGGCCTCGACCTCGTCGGTCGTGACGATGAACTCCACCGAGGCCGCGTCGCGCACCAGCAGCCGTGACTTCTGGTCGGCGTGCTTGCCGAAGTAGCTGCGAACGCGGCTGCGGAGGTTCTTGGCCTTGCCGACGTAGATGACCTTGCCGCTGGGATCGAGGTAGAGGTAGCAACCGGGCTGCTGCGGCAGCACCGGCAACTCGGTTCGCTTCACTTACACGATTGTACGGTGGGCTGAAAGGACCGCTGGTCGCCCCCGACCGAAGGCGATCGTGGGGCGACCAGCAGCATGTCGTGTGGCTGGTTACTTACCTGAGCATCATCCTCATCGCCGCCAGTGTGCCGATACCCAGCTGATCGGTGAGGAACTCCTCGAGGCTCAGCGTCTGACCCTCGGCGAACGTCAACAGCAGCTCGTCACCGGGGATGCCGTTGGCGTTGGCGTCGTTCACCGTGCCCGCGAACTCCAGGGCCAGCACGCCGTTTAGGCGCAGGTAGCCGGCGAGATCGAAGCCGTCGAGTACCCCGCCGTCGTACACGAGGTTGGAGAGCTCGCCGAAGACGTCGAGGCTTCGCGACTCTCCGTCGACCGTTGTGGAAACGCCTGCCTTCACGCTACCCGACTCGAAGTCGAAGCCGCTGATGGTGCAGTCGTCCGCGCGGTCCAGTTCGCCCTTGCCCGTCAGGTCGAGGTAGACGGCGAGAGAATCCGGGCCGACCTTCGCCGAGGCGCCGAACCCGGCGCTGACGGTGTCGGTGGCTGCGGTGTCCGTGAGTGCGAGGTCGAGACGGGAAAGCGTGAGTTGGGCGTCGCCATCGCCGAGGTAACCGCTGAGGGAGGCCGACGCCGGCTCGTCGTAGCCGCACTGGTTGGTGGTCCAGCCGCTGCCGAGCGCGAACGAGGCCAGCTCCGCCCCGGAGTCGCTGAACGTGGCCTCGGCGCCGGCCGGCACCTCGAACTCGTTGCCGAGTTGGTCCTTGACCATGAGCGTCTCGGCGGAGGCGTTCCAGTCGACCAGGAGTCCGTATGTCTCGAGGTCGTGGTCCCAGCTAAGTTCGAGGTCGTCGGAGTCTGCGAGCTTCGTCCAGTCGGAGGCGGTGTCGTCGTAGGCGTACACGCCGCGTGGCAGTTGGCCTGGCGCAGCGGCTATCGGCAACCCCGCGGTGCTCACCACCTCGATGGCCGGGACGGGCAGACCGCTCCAGGCGGGTGCCGAGACGACGGCCTCGCCGGCCTGTAGGAGACCATCGATGCTGGCGCCGGCTTCGCTCGACGTCATCGTCGGCTGCTGTGGTGGCGCGCTACAAGCCGCCAGGAAGACGACCAACGAGGTAAGGAAGGCGTATAGAAGTCGTTTGGAACCCATCGTGAACTGCTCCGCTCCGGCAGCGGTTGCGAACTGCCGAGGACCATGATGAGGTCCTGGAGTTCAGAGGTCGAGGAAAATCTCCTCAGGCGTCTCGAGGAGCTCGATCACGCGGCCGGTGAACATCGCGCCCTCGGCGCCGTCGACCAGGCGGTGGTCGAAGGAGAGGCTGAGGTAGAGCATCGAGCGGGCGACGATGCTGTCGTCGTCGAGCACCACCGGCCGGCGCTTGATCGAGTGCACGCCGAGGATCGCGGCCTCCGGCACGTTGATGATCGGGAAGGAGAAGAGCCCGCCGAGGCTGCCGATGTTGGTGATCGAGAAGGTCCCGCCCTTGACCTCGTCCGGGGTGAGCTTGCCTTCACGAGCCGCCGCGGCCAGGCGCTGGACCTCGTCGGCCAGCTCGAGCAGCGAGCGGTTCGGCACGTCGTGCACCACCGGCACGATCAGGCCGGCGTCGGTGGCGACCGCCAGGCCGATGTTGTAGTAGCGCTTGAGGACGATCTCGTTCTTGTCCTCGTCGAGGCTCGAGTTGAGCGGCGGGAACTCCTCGAGGGCGGTGGCCACGGCCTTCATCACGAACGGCAGGTAGGAGAGCTTCACGCCGCGCCTTGCCGCCGCCGGCTTGAGCCGCTCGCGCAGCCTCACGAGCTCCGTGACGTCGGCCTCGTCGACGTGCAGGGTGCGCACGGTCTGCAGGTGCGAGGCGACCATCTGGTTGGAGATCGCTCGCCGCAGGCCGCGCACGGGCAGGCGCTCCTCGAGCTCCTCGTAGCCGTCCGGCGTGCGGTGGGTGGTCCTGCCGCGACGCTCCCTGGCCGCGGCGACGCCAGAGGCCGCTGTGGCGAGGCCGTCGCCGGAGGCGTGGGAGCGGACGTCCTCGACGCGAACCCGGCCGTTGGGTCCGCTGCCGGCCACCTCGGCGATGTCGATCTCGAGCTCCCGCGCCAGCTTGCGGGCCGCCGGCACGGCCAGCACCCGGCCGTACGGGCCGCGGGCGCCCTCGGTCGCTTGAGTGGCCGCCGGAGCCTGCACGGCGCTCGCGCCTCCCCCACCCCGCGAGGGGCCGCGCCGGTTGATGGTGTACCCCGGCCCGTCGTCGCTTCGGTCGCCGGGTTTGAAGAGGCTGAGGCTGTCGCCGTCGTCGACCTCTTCCCTCATGCCGCCCTCGACGATCGAGCGCTCCTCGCTCGCCTGCAGGTTCTCTCCCGC
>CAZQVC010000033.1:22645-24322 GCA_964596625.1 uncultured bacterium
GTCACCTTGTCGGTCATGACCTCGACCACCGGCTGATCTTCCGCCACGGTCTCGCCCTCTGCGACCAGCCACTTGATGATCTCGCCCTCGACTACCGACTCGGCCAGCTCGGGCAGCAACAGCTCTCTAGGCATCTGGATCAGGTCTCCTCAGCGAGATGGCGGTGCGCGGCGCGGCAGCTCGTCGCGCCGGACGAGCCCTCTCGCGCTCGTGCGCCGCGGCCCAGCGCGACATTCAGTAGTTGAGCGCCCGTTCCACGGCCCGCAGGATGCGGTAGGGGCCGGGCAGGTACTCGCGGTCTTGCGCGTACGGGTACGGGGTGTCGAAGCCGGTCACGCGCAGCGGCGGGGCCTCGAGCGCGTCGAGGACCTCCTCGGCGATCGTGGCCGCGACCTCGCTCATCACCCCAGCCGTGCGGGGTGCCTCGCTCACCAGCACCACGCGGCCGACGCGCGCGACGGCCTCGAGCACGGTGGTGCTGTCCCAGGGCTGCAGCGAGCGCAGGTCGATGACGTGAGGCGAGATGCCCTGCTCCACCAACGCCTCGGCCGCCTTGGCGGTCTCGGCCATGCTGCCGCCGTAGCTCACCAGCACGACGTCGTCGCCCTCGCGGCGGACCGCGGCCTGGCCCAACGGGATCACGTGGTCGCCGGCCGGCAGCTGCTCGCGCACGGCGCGGTAGAGGCGCTTCGGCTCCATGAAGACCACCGGGTCCTCGTCGCGGATCGCCGTGCGCAACAGGCCGGCGCTGTCCGACGGGGTCGAGGGGTAGACGACCTTGAGGCCGGCGGTGTGCACGAAGTGCGTCTCGGGGTTCTGCGAGTGGTGGTGCCCACCGCGCACGCCGCCGCCGGCGGGCATGCGGATAACCATGGGCGCTGTGAACTGCGCGCCGGAGCGGTAGCGGATCTTGGCGACCTGGGAGACGAGCTGGTCGAAGCCGGGGAACACGTAGTCGGCGAACTGGATCTCGGCCACCGGCCGGTTGCCGTAGACGGCCATGCCGAGCGCCGCGCCGATGATCGCGGCCTCGGAGAGGGGCGAGTCGATGACGCGGTCGGGGCCGTACTTGTCGAACAGCTTCTCGGTGGCGAGGAACACCCCGCCGCGCTTGCCGACGTCCTCGCCGATCACGACGACGCGGTCGTCGCGGGCCATCTCGCTGTCGAGGGTGGTAGCGATGGCCTGCACCATCGTGTGTGTCGCCACCGTCTGTGTCGCCACGCTTATCCTCGCCTCACTTCCGCCGCGCCCACGCTGTCGCTTGGTCGCTGCCTAGCCGAGCAGCTCTTCGCGCTGCTTGGCGAGGTGCGCCGGCATCTCGGCGTAGACGTCGTCGAACATCCATTCTAGCGGCGCCGGCCCGGCCTCTTCGGCCTCCCTGACCGCCGCGGAGAGCTTCTCGTCGAACTCGGCCCTGGTGGTCTCTTCCTCGTCATCCGACCACAGCTCGCGCCGCTCGAGGAACTTCCTGAAGCGGTCCAGCGGGTCGCGGCGCCGCCACGACTCGACCTCCTGGCGCGGCCGGTAGCGAGCGTCGTCGTCGGCCGAGGAGTGCCCGCCGTAGCGGTAGACGACGTACTCGACGAGCGACGGGCCGACGCCCTCGCGCGCGCGCTGCACGGCCTCCCGCGAGACGTAGTAGGAGGCGAGCACGTCCATGCCGTCGACCAGGTA
>CAZQVC010000034.1:0-6472 GCA_964596625.1 uncultured bacterium
CGCCACGGCTTGCAGCACCGCCTCGAGCTGCTCGCGCTGGCCAAGGCGGTGCTGCAACGCGTCACGTCCGCGTGAGGTCGGCCCTGCCGCTGGCGGGCGTGGGCTCCCGGGTCCGAAGACCCGGGATTCAGGAACGCGCGGCCTCGAGGTGCGCGGCGAGCCGGTCCCAGGTCTGCTTGACGCCTTCGAGCATGCCCATGTCGAGAACGGTCTTCAGCCCTTCCGGGGTGCTGTACGACGAGCGGCTTATCACCTTGGTGCGGCCACCGAGGTCGATGAACTCGTTGACGGCCTCGGTCGGTGGGAGGTCGGGGTTGACGTTGCCTTCGGCGTCGGAGAAGTAGTCGGTGTAGGAGTAGGTCTTGGGCGCGTCGATGCTGCTGAAGACCGACTTGCCCCACGACTCCATGCCGAAGAACTCGCCTTGGCTCTCGTCGACACATTTCATGCAGTAGAGCCAGCTGCCGCCCTCGCGGAAGTCCATCCGGCACACGGGCACGTCCCAGCCGTGCGGACCCCACCAGTGCACGAGGTGGCGGCAGTCGGTGAACGCTTCGAACACCAGGTCACGTGGGGCGTCGAACTCGCGTTCGAGGGTGACGGTGTTGCCTTCGATGTGGGTGAACGTCTTCTCGCTACTCATCGCTCTTCTCCTCGATGCTGTGGATGCCTTGGCCTCCGCCGGGCCGGCGCGGCAGACCGCGCAGGTAGCCTTCTAGCTTGTCGAACCGCTCGGTCATGACGCGTTCGGTGCGCTGCAGCCACTCCTCGAGCTCCTCGAAGGGCTCGGGTCGCAGGGCGTGGATGCGGCGATTGGCGACCGGCCGTACCTCCAGGATCCCTGCCTCGGCGAGCACCTTGAGGTGCTTGGACGTCTGCGGTTGCCGCATGCCGAGGCGAGTCGCGACCTCGCCGACCGTCATGGGGCCCTCCCGCAGCAGCTCGACGATCCGAAACCGGTTCGGTTCGGCCAGGGCCGTGAGGGTCGCAAGCTGTGGGGGTCCGTTGACCCCTTCGCTCGTCTCGTCTCTCTTCGTGGCACCTGTTCTTCCGCGCGTCACCGCGACAACCTCCGTTCCGAGACCTATATTGCACTATAAGGAATATTCCTGTCAAGGAATGCTACGAATGGAGCGGCCAGGTGTAGCGTGCCGAGAGTTGAGTCCTTGACCGGCCGGCGCTCTCCCGACCGCGCCGGAGACCCTCTGTTCGGGGGCTGGGTCGCCCCACGCTTGTTGGCACAAATCAGTCGGACTCGACCGGCCTCGCCATGAACTCGAGTCGGTTGCCGAAGGGGTCGTGGGCGTAGAACCGCCGCACGCCGGGCAGGTTCTCGTCCCACGCGACCTCATGCCCGGCCTCCCCAAGGCGCGTTGCCAGCGTGTCAAGGTCGGGCCAGACGAGGCACGGGTGCGCCTTCCTGGCCGGCGTGAACGGCTCTTCCACGCCGAGGTGCAGCTGAGAGCCCCCGAGGTCGAACCACACGCCACCCCGCGAGCGCAGCGGTTCCGGCTTGGGCACCTCCGGCAAGCCCAGCAGCGCGCCGTAGAAGGCGCGCGCCGCGCCCTCCTCGCCGCGGGGCATGGCGAGCTGCACGTGATCCAACGGGAGCGGCGCCGGGAGCCGGCGATCGCGCGCCCGCCGCTCCTCGAGCCGACGCGCCGCGCGGCGGATGCTCTGCGCCATCCACGGTGGCGAAAGCGGGTGCTCCAGGACCTCATCGAGGGTCAGCCACAAGACGTCCTTCACCTCGTTCGGATCGGCCACCTCGGGCTCACCCTCAGCGGCCTCGGCGAGGAAGACGACGTCGAGTGCGAAGGTGTCATCGAACATCTTGAAGCTCTTGCTCTCCAGGTACTCGAGATCGTCGACCCCCAGGCCGGTCTCCTCGAGGAGCTCGCGGCGCGCGGCCTCCTCGAGCACGTCCGTGCCCACCACCTCCGGCTCGACCTTGCCGCCGGGGTAGGCCAGTATGCCGGGGGCGTAAGACTTGTCGTCGGCGCGAACGGTGAACAGGAACCGCTCGCCGCGCGCGACTGCGACCTCCACGGTGACGATGTACTGGTAGCGGTCCATGGCGCAAAGGGTACTAGGTCACCGGGTGTGAACCCGGCTTCATGACGGGGCCAAGGTTGAGTTAAGACTCGCTGGCTAGGGTGATGTCGATGAGGAGGCAGTAAACATGCGAAACCTGATGCCCCGCGCGGCCGTCGCCGTCCTGGCCGCCCTTATGCTCGGTTCCCTGGCGGCGGCCCAGCGTGGAGAGGCGAGCCCGCAGGCGATCGTCGTCAACCCGGTGCCGAGCTACAAGGTGAGCGTGTGGCTCGACCGCGCCCCCGAAGGGATCGACATCCCGCGGTACGAGATCGGTGAGCCGATCCGCATCGGCGTGAGCACCGACGAAGACGCCTACGTCTACCTGTTCAGCGTGAGCTCCAACGGCGACGTCGTGCAGATCCTTCCGAACCGCTTCAGCGGCGGCCGTGACGCGTTCCTGGGGGCCGGCACCACGCGGTTCTTCCCACCGGTCGACGCGAGCTACACGTTCACAGCGGACGCGCCCGCCGGTCTCGCGCGGGTCGTGGCGTTGGCGTCGCACCGCCCGCTCGACACCGGGACCCTGGCCAGCTTCCGCAGCGAGCACGACCTGCTCGCCACCTCCCAACTCGGTCAGGAAGGCTTCGCCCAGGCGCTCTCCATCGTCGTCAGGCCGCTGCCGCAGGAGTCGTGGGTCACCGCCACCGCGGAGTTCTACGTCGCCGACGGACCGCGCTACGGACTCAGCCCACGCCCGGTCGCGCAGTACCTCAACGCCCGTTTGAACCTGGCCCCGTACCCCGGCGCGGTCGTCACGCGGCATGGCGAGAGCAGGGGCGACTCCGAGAGCACGTTCACCGCGGACGCCAGCCTCGGCAGCGTCTACACCCACCTGCACGAGCAGCTGGTGGCCGCCGGCTGGCGCCGAAGCGACCTCGAGCGTGACGACGACGAGATCGAGGCCGAGTACCGCAAGGGACGCGAGTCGTTCGACCTCGAGCTCGAAGCTGAGGGCAGCGGGCGCTTCGTGCTGGAGATCGACTTCGACTGAGCCCGCGAGGTTGCAAACATCCTGGGCCACAAGGAGATGGGCGCCTCCGCGACGAGGCGCCCTTGCGCTTCGTGGCGGTCGCAGTAACATCGGGTCGTTGACCCACTCCGCCAATCGCCTACCACGCCTCGCCGGCCGTCTGCGCGCAGCGCTGCTCGCGTGGAGCCGCCCGCTCTGCGCCGCGCTGTGCCTCGCGCTGCTGGGCGGCGTGGCGGTCGTGGCGAGCGCGCAGAGCGCCCCTGCGCCCGCGGCGGAGATCCAGCTCGTCGCGGTGCAGATGAAGCTGGACCTCGACGACTACTGGACGCGCGACGCGTTCGAACGCAAGATCCGTGAGCGGATGGACGCCGTGGCGGCGGCGACCGACAGCGACCTGCCTACCCTGGTGGTGTTCCCGGAGGACGTCGGCCTGATGCTGGTGGTGCAGGGGATGCAGGAGCGCCTCGCCGGCATCGACGCCATCGCCACCGCCATCGAGACGGCCGTTCGGGCCAACACCGTGCCGCTGCTCTGGACCAGGCTGATCCGCTGGAAGGGCTGGGTGCCAGCCCTCCTGCTCAACAAGAACCGGCAGATGGCCGAGACGTACTTCGAGGTCTTCTCGGCCGCGGCCCGCGACTACCAGGTCTACCTCGTCGCTGGCTCCGTCGCGCTGCCGCCGTACCGCGTCCAGGACGGCGACGTGCGCTGGCAGCGCGGCCCGGCGCGCGGACAGGTGCACAACACCTCGTACCTGTTCGGACCCGACGGCCGGGTCATCGGCAAGCAGGACAAGGTCGAGCTGATCGAGCTCGAGCGCGAGGCGGCTTTGAACCTCACGCCCGGTGCCCTGAACGACCTGCAGGTCTTCGACACGCCGCTTGGCCGCATCGGGATCGCCATCTGTCTCGACGCCTTCATGCCCGAGGTGGTCGACCGCCTCACGGCGCAGGGCGCCCAGATACTCGTGCAGCCGTCGGCCAACCCCGGGCCGTGGAACGAGTGGCAGCAGGGCGACTGGCTGCGCGGCAGTCACGCGCAGACCGCCGTGGACGAACGCTTCGCCTACGCCGTGAACCCCATGCTCACGGGGCCGCTGTGGGACATCGAGTTCTTCGGGCAGTCGTCGATCGTCGCGCGCGGCGCGCCGGCTGCGGGCCTCGGCTACGCCGCGCTGGAGCCCATGAGCGGTTTCATCCGCGTGGCCGCCAACGCCAGCGACGAGGAGATCCTGGTGGCCGTGGTGCCCCATCCCGACCTCGTGGACTGACCAAAGTCCCGGCACGTCCCCAACTGCAGTACGCTGGGGTCACGAAATGTCGAACCCGATCGTGACTCAAAGGCTTGGCGGCGCTGCGCTGTTCGCCGCCGCGACGTTCGCGTGGTTCAACTCGGGCTTCGGCTGGTTGCCCTACGTCCTCCTGCTATTCGCGTTCGACCTCTTCATGCTCGGCTACCTGGCGGGCCCCGAGGTCGGGGCGGCAATCTACAACCTGGGGCACGGGCTCTTGCTGCCCAGCCTCAGCGCCATCGCCTACCTGCTCAGCGGCAGTGAGTTCGTTCTGGCGCTCACCTGCCTGTGGTTCGCGCACATCGGGCTCGACTACGCGTTGGGCTACGGCCTGAAGCTCCGCGAGGGCTTCCAGTCGACGCATCTCGGACCCATCGGCAGGGCGCGCGCCCGGGGTTCTGAGTGAGGCGTGTCGCGGGGGCGCTCGCCTCGCTCCTCGTCCTGCTGCTGACCGGCTGTCCCAGCCTGCCGCCACCGGAGAGGCTCCAGTTCGACACCGACCCGCGGATCCTGCGCGGCAGCTACCTCGGCTCGGTCGACACGCGCCTCGCCCCGGGGTGGATGGCGTTGGCCGGCGACGGCTCGCTCCTGGCGCTGTCGTGGAGCGACCGCGTGGAGTTCTGGGACGTCGGAGCTTCCGTCATGCTGGCGAGCGCACCGCTACCGACCGACGGTTACAGCGGCCTTGGCGCTCTCGACGTCAACCGTGACGGCTCGGTGGTCGCGGGCGTCCTGCGGGGGAACGTGCTGTCGTGGGACGGACGTGACGGCGCCCTGTTAGGGGAGTTCGACCCCGGTGCGGCGTTCGGCGACTGCCTCTACTGCGGCGCGCACGAGGTCGCCATCGACCCCGACGGTGCGTTGCTGGCCGCCGCCGGCCAAAGCCCGACCGTGCTGGTCGTCCACGCCGCGACCGGCACCGTGCAACGCGAACTCGAGACGGCCGGGCACGCCGTCGGGATGATCGACTTCAGCGCCGACGGAGCCCTCCTGGCGGCGGGCTCTCACGTCTCCGACACCGGATACGCGCTGCGCGTCTGGGACACGGCCAGCTACGAGGTGGTGTTCGATCACCAAGGCACGGTCGGACACGGCCGCAGCCCGCGCTTCGCGTTCAGCGCCGACGGCGGGCACATCGCGGTCGGAGGTGAGGAGAAGGTAGAGATCTTCGACCTGGCAGGCGGCAAGACGACACTGCCGCTCGACGGGTACCGCTGGTTCTGGACGCTCAGCCCCGACGGCACCAAGGCTATCGTCGACGCGCCCGGGGAGCGGGGTGCCGATCTCGACATCGTCGAGGTGTCGACGGGCGCCGCCGTCGCGAGCTTCAGCGACGTGCAGGGGGGCTACCCCAGCTGGAGTGACGACGGCCGCTACCTGATCGTCGGTGCGGCGCTGTTCGACGGCGCCTCCTACGAGCCGGTGCACGACTTCCTCAGCGGCGCGCTCCATAGCCTCGAGCTCGAAGCCGCTCCCACGTACCTCGACGCCGTGAGCTACAGCGTGACGGGCACGATCCGCATCGACGGCGGCGACGCCATCGAGTTCGACGGGCTCGTCGAAGGCAACGAGTCGCAGCGTTACCTCAGGCCGCAAGCGCGAGCGCCGTATCCGGCGACCCTGGAGATCGCGTTACACGGTCATCCCTGGCGGCTCCACGCCTGGCAGGACCACATCGACTACTCCCGCTACCTCGAGCCGCTCGAGCCGGGCGTGTGGACCGGTAACGTGACAGACGCTGGCGGCGGGGAGGACCAGGCGTGGCATCCCCTCGAGCTGTGGCCGGCACCGGCCGCCGCCCGTGCCGCGCCGTTGACTTCTCCCTTCTCCACCCGCGCTGGGCCGCTGACTTCTCGCGCCCCCGCCCGGGCCGGGCCGCTGTCTTCTTCCTCGGCCACCGAGAACGACTGACGGATGACGTCGCCGGACGCGCTGCACCTCACCCTCGTCGTGCTGCTGGTGTTGTCGACCAGCCTGTGGTTGGGCGGCTTCGTGACGATCGCGGTCGTCGCTTCGGTGGCCCGACGTTCGCTAGACGAGCTGGACCGCGTGCGGTTCTTCCGAACCCTCGGTCGCACCTACCTCTGGGTCGGCGGCTCGGCGCTGGCCGTGGC
>CAZQVC010000034.1:6572-13843 GCA_964596625.1 uncultured bacterium
GCGCCGAGAGCCGCCTGGCCGGCGGCGTCGTCCGAGAGGTTGATCAGCGCTGCGCCCGTCGCCTGCGCGAGGCCCGCGTCAAGACCGGTGCGCGCCACGATCGCG
This sequence comes from uncultured bacterium, assembly GCA_964596625.1. Lineage (GTDB taxonomy): Bacteria > Deinococcota > Deinococci > Deinococcales > Trueperaceae > DASRWD01. Next base: position 6,678 of record CAZQVC010000034.1, read on the forward strand.
TCGTTGGGGATTGGGTCGGTGTAGCCGAGCACGCAGACCACCTCGTTCACGTCCGGGTGATCGGCTTCGATGGTGCCGCGCCCGCCCTCGAACGAGACGCCGGCGTCGAGCTCGTTCTCGTAGATGCCGAGGATCACCGCGTCGTGACTGCCGGCGAACGAGGTCGTCAGGTCGACCTCCGGGTCGATCCCCGCGTCGAGCAGCGTCACGTACGGCACGTAGTACCCGCTGGTCGAGCCGACCGCCACGAAGCCGAACCGCGAGCCGGTGAGGTCCGCCAGCTCCGTAGCCCCGAGGTCGCAACGGACGTTGAACTGCGCGCGGTAGGTGGGCCCGCCGCCGCGCACGGCGATCGCGACAAGGGACGCTTCGCTGTTGGCCAGCGCAGCCGCGGTCTGGTGCGGGCCGAGGTGGGCGAAGTCGAGGTCCCCGGCTGCGAGCGCTTGATCGAGCTCGACGGCCGACGGAAACACCACTACCTCGAACGGTCGTGCCAGCTCCGCCTCGAGCGCGTTCTCGAGGAGGGCCGGTGTGTTGGGGTCGGCCCCCAACGCCAGCACGAGACCGAACGTGACCGGCTCGGGCGGCGGCGGGGTCCCCTCCTGTGGCGAGCTGCAGGCGGCCAACAGAAGCGTGAGGACGGTCGCGAGGATCAGGGCTCTCTTCATGCGTGGCACCGTACCCTTCCTGCCCGGCAGCGCTAAGCCTGTGCCCGACGGCAGCTGAACCTCGAAGGTACGTTAGTGGACCCGTCCGCGGCCCGTCCGCCCTGGCGTCCGTGCGACGTCCGGCCTCAGCCGTGCTGGGGCGCGTCCCGTCCTCAGCCGTGTTGAGGCTCCGCCACCCACTCAGCCGTGCTTCAGTCCGGCCATCCCGCCGAAGTCGGCGATCAGGCGCTCTTCGGCCTCTCCGTCGACGAACTCGAGCGCCGCGCCGCTCTGCCGAGCCAAGCCCGGCAGCACCTCCAGAAGCCGTGTCTCGGTGAGCGTTTCGTCGGGGTAGAGGGTCTTGGCCTCCTCCTCGCTGAAGGCCACGTAGCCGCTCTCAGTGCGGAACACGGTCTCGTCGACGACCCACGGCACGATCACGGTCCGCAGGCGGTGCTGCTGGAGCAGGGTGAGGGTCTCCTGGCGACCCGTCACGCCCGTCTCGCGGACGGCCTCTAGTAGCTTGAGCTCGCGCTTCGCCTCGCCCTCGTCGATCACGTCCTTCACCAGGGGAAGCCAGTCGTGGGCCTCGGCGTCGGGGTTGGCCGGGGGCGCGAGCCGGGCAACGATGCGCTCGCGCTGGCCCGGGTTCAGCGTCTCTTCGAAGGCGCTCATGGCGGCTGGCGTGCCGACGAGGATCACGTGGTCGATACCCTCGCGCTTGAGGGACTTGTCGATCTCCGACACCAGGTCGCGGTAGAGCCGTGCGGTGACCTCGCGCATGCGGTCCTGGTAGCTGTCGACGTCCGCCCCGCCGCGCGCCGCAACGCCCACTCCCACCCCAGGGCTGCGGCGGGCCTCGCGGTACGGACGCCACTCGTCGGTGTCGGCAGCTCGCTCGTGGTCGGCGACCTCGGCTATCTGCCCGAGGAACGCCTCGAACACCCGCACCCGGTCCTCGCTGACGTAGACGACGGCGTGGCGCTCGCGCTGGTCGAGGACGTAGAGCAGGGGAGCGGTGAACGGCTCCCCCCAGTGGGCCAGCACGCCGTCACTGCGACCCAGCAACGGGAGGCGAGTCTGCAGGTAGTAGGCGTTGAACAGCTCGCCTACGTCTTCGCCCGCGAAGATCACCAGACTGCGGCCTTCGACGATCACGTGGTCCTGCTCCAACCGCTCCGTGATGGCGTTAACGTACTCCTTGTCGAGGCCGAGCTCGCGCATCGCCGCGGCGGCTCGGAGCACGGTCGCCTTGCCGGTGTTGTCCGGGTTCGCTGGGTTCACGTCGAGGTACAAGGAAAGCACCGGGCCGCCGTACGGGGTGATGCTGTCGGCGAGCGCGCGTTCGAGATTGGCTCCGATCACCTGTCACCTACCTCCCTGAGCCCGAGTCCTCTTGCCGGGCTCGTGGCTCGGCTGAACGCTGGTTTGCCGGGGGCCACCTACGCTCCAAGTTACCGTCAGCGGCGTCGATCCAAGGTAGTCACCAGGTGGCGCCGGCACCCGCCGGTTCACTTCGCGCGGTCGCGGTGTTAGCCTTGCCGACCGCCGCGGCGCCGGCCGAGCGGCGGGGAGAGGGAACGATCTCACTGACGATCTCACGAACCACCCCACGAACGATCCGCACGCTGCTCTCGACGTTGGTAGCGCTGCTGCTCGTCGCTTGCTCGACCCCCAACGCCGATGGCGGCCCGCCCCCCGAGGGCAACCCGCCTCCTGGAACGCCTCCCGGACTGCTGGTCGCGGCCGGCACGTCCTACATCCACAGCTTCTCGCTGCCCGATGGCGACGCGTGGAGCTCGCGCCTCAAGTACTCCGCGCCGTGGTCTACGGTCACCGTCGACGATAAGCGCCGCGAGCTGCTCATCGCCTCGACCTCCGGCGCCGAACCGGTGGTGATCGAGGTGTTCGACCTGGACACCTTCGGCCTTAAGGACACCATCGAGTGGCCCGACAGCACCATGATCTCGACGCTGCACGCCATCGCCGCCACACGCGACGGTGAGTACCTCGCCGTCGTGATGGAGGTGCTTAGCGACCCGTTCCTGGAGATCATCGAGCGCAGCACCGGTCGCGTGGTGTACACCGGCCTCACCACCGTGACGGGCGCGGCGATGGCTTGGACGCCCGACGACCGGTTGGTGGTGCCGATCAACTACAGACCCGACGATGACGACCACAGCCTCTGGGGCGCCATCGCGGCGATCTCCCTCGCCGAGTTCGAGGCCAGCACCGACGGCAGCCTCGACGGCGACCTGCTCACCGTCTTCACCCGCGCCGAGTGGGATGTCTACGGTCCGGACGGCGTGGCCATCTCGCCCGACGGCAGCCAGATGGTGTTCGAACGCGCCGGTGACCTGTGGGTCGCCGACGTCGTCCCCGGCGCCGTGGCGCACCAGCTGACCACCGGCCCCTCCGCCAACGGCGGCGCCAGGTTCTCGCCCGACGGCACGCACCTGGCCTTCGCATCGGGCTCGGACCTCGGACTCGACGAGACGTACATCATCCCCAACCATCGAGACGCCCCGCTGTTCATCGACCACTCGCAGGGCGCCGGCAACGAGTACCTGCTCGAGGCCAACACGATGGTGGACTTCATGCTCAGCTGGCTGCCGCGGTAGGTCCGCCAGCGACTCTTGTGGGGGCGGCCCAACGGCCGCCCCCGAGCGATCCGAGCGACCTGCGCCTCCGTATACTTGCCCGGTGTCCGACTGGGGAGAGATCTGGCCGCTCCACCACCTGCAGCTCAAGACGCCGCGCCTGGTCCTCAGACCCGTCCGCGACGAGGACCTGCCCGGACTGGTGAGGGCCAGCCTCGCCGGCATCCACGATCCCGGCAGCATGCCCTTCCAGGTGCCATGGACCCGCGAGGACCCCGCGACGCTGGCGTTCAACACCGCCCAGAGCGTCTGGCGTCAGCGGACCAACGTGACACCGAGCGACTGGACCGTGTCGTTCGCGGTGCTCAAGGCGGGAGCGGTGATAGGCCGTCAGGACGTCGGCGCGGTTCACTTCCCCGACCTCAAGACCGTGGCGACGGGCTCGTGGCTCACGAGGGCCGAGCAAGGAGCGGGCCTCGGCAAGGAGATGCGGGCGGCCGTGCTGCTGTGGGCCTTCGACCACCTGGGGGCCGAGTACGCCGAGACCGCGGCGTTCGAGGGGAACGAGGCCTCGCAGGGCGTGAGCCGCAGCCTCGGCTACCGCAGCAACGGAGAGCGCCTCAAGCGCATCGGTCCGGGCGAGGTGGCCAGGTCGTTCGAGTACCGCCTGAGGCGCGACCAACTGGTCCGCCCCGAGTGGGAGCTGGCGGTAGAAGGCCACGGCGGGGTAGCCAGGCTGTTCGGGCTCACATGAGCCGTAGGCCGGGCGTGGGGACCGGCTGAGCGCGTTGCGACGACCGGCGCTCCTGGCCCTCCTGGCCTTCCTCGCGTTCGTCAGCCTTGGTCTGCCGGACGGCCTGTTGGGCGTGTCGTGGCCCTCGATGAGCGAGGACTTCGCGGTGCCGCTCGACGCCCTCGGCCTGCTCGTCACCTTCCAGACGGCCGGCTACCTGCTCTCGAGCTTCCTCAGCGGCCGCATCCTGCGCGTGCTCTCCATCGGCAGCCTGCTCGCGCTCTCCGCGCTGGCGGCGGCCCTGGCCCTGCTGGGCTTCGCTCTGGTGCGCTCGTTCCCGCCGGTGCTGGCCTTTGGCGTGCTGGCCGGCCTGGCCGGCGGCGCGATCGACGCGGGGCTCAACGCCTACGGCGCCAAGCACTTCAGCGCCAGGGTCCTCAACTGGCTGCACGCCTCCTTCGGCGTGGGCACCACGATGGGCCCGCTGATCGTCACCGCGGTCCTCGGTTCCGGCGCGGTGTGGCGCTGGAGCTACGTGATCGTCGGGTCGGGGCAGCTGCTGCTGGCCCTCACCTTCTACCTGACGCGGCGCAACTGGCTGGGGCTAGCTGCGCTCGGCGACGACGCGGGGGCGCCGGAGCAGCCCGCGCGCACCCGCGACACGCTGCGCCGGCCGGCCGTCTGGCTGGGCATGCTCACCTTCTTCGTCTACGCCGGCGTGGAGTTCGTCACGGCCCAGTGGAGCTACTCCCTGCTGACCCTGCAGCGCGACGTGCCGGTCACGACCGCGGGGCTGTTGGTGAGCCTCTACTGGGGGAGCCTCATGGTGGGCCGCATCTTGTTCGGGGTCGTCGCCGTGCGCGTCGCGCTGGTGCCGACCTTGAGGCTCTGCGTGCTCGGCAGCGTGGCGGGCGCGCTGTTGTTCTGGCTGGAGCCGACCCCGCTGCTGTCGTACCTCGGCCTGATGGCGATAGGCTTCTCGCTCGCGCCCATCTTCGCCTCGCTGATCAGCCTCACGCCGGCGCGCGTCGGCCGCGACCACGCGAACAACGCGATCGGCTTCCAGATCGCCTCGTCGGGGCTGGGCGGCGCCAGCCTCACCGGCCTGGTCGGTCTCCTGGCGGCCTCGCTCGGGCTGCAGGTGATCGGTGCCGCCATCGTCGTGTTCGCGGTGCTGCTGTTCGTGCTGTACGAGGCGCTGGTGGCCTCGGCCACACGCGTCGTCGCCTCGCCGAGTGGCCCTGGCGCCTAGGGCCGGCCGGCCGCAGCCCTGGGAGGCGGCTCGGGTGGCCGATAATGAGCTCATGATCGACGAGACCGACCTCAGGCACCTGCGCCGCTGCGTTGAGCTCGCCCGCACGGCGTTGGAGGCGGGCGACGAGCCGTTCGGCTCGGTGCTCGTGGACGCCAGCGGCGAGGTGCTGTTCGAAGACCACAACCGAGTCGCCGGCGGCGACCAGACGCGGCACCCCGAGTTCGCCATCGCGCGCTGGGCCGCCGCGAACCTGTCCGCGGACGAGCGTGCCGGGGCCACGGTGTACACCTCGGGCGAGCACTGCCCCATGTGCGCCGCCGCCCACGCTTGGGTCGGCCTCGGCCGCATCGTCTACGCCTCCTCGGCGAGCCAGCTCAGAAGCTGGCTCGAGGAGTGGGGCGCGCCGCCGTCTCCTGTGCGCGCCTTGCCGATCAACGAGGTCGCGCCGCAGGTGCCGGTCGAGGGGCCGGTAGAGGAGCTGGTCGAGGAGCTCCGGCAGCTCCAGCGCCGCCGGTTCCTGCGGGACGCCTAGCCTGGCTAAGCCCGCCTGTCGACGAGCGTGATCAGCATCGAGCACTCCGACTCGCCGCCGTTGCCGGGGCTCACCCTCGACTCGCCGGCGAAGCAGAGCATCTGGCCGGGCGCGAGCAGCACGGTCTCGCCGTCCAGCTCCACGGCTGCCGTGCCGGTGAGACACTGGACGCTCACGTGGCAGCCGATGTGGTCGTGGGTCGGCATGCGCTGACCGGGCAGCAGGCCGAGGCGCAAGACCTTGTACCCCGGCTCCTCCAGGACCAGTCGCGGTCTGGTGGAGGTGGGGTCGGGCGCGCTCGAGTCGTGCAGGTCGACGAGGTCGTAAGAACCGGCTCGTTCACCGGCGGCTGGCTTGTTCTGGGTGGCTTGCGGCATCCGTCTCCTTGGTCTGCTGGTCTCGCTCAGGCCACCATGCCACCGCGACGAGGCGCCTCGCCTTGACCTAGGTGGCTCGACGCCGGCGCATCGTCTGCCGCCACGCCAACCGCTCACGGTGAGTGGCTACCCTTGCCTCATGGCGGCAGAGGTGACGGTCCACACGATCGGGCACTCCACGCGCTCCCTCGAGGCGTTCGTCAAGCTCCTGGAGGCGCACGGGGTGGAGCACGTCGTCGACATCAGGACCATCCCCAAGTCGCGGCGCCACCCGCACTTCGCCGGCGAGGCGCTGGCTGAAGCGCTGCCAACCCACGGCATCGGCTACAGCTGGGAGAAGGCGCTCGGCGGGTTGAGGCGCCCGCGCAAGGACAGCGAGAACCAGGCGTGGCGCAACGAGTCCTTCCGCGGCTACGCCGATCACATGCAGACCGAGGAGTTCGAGCGGGCGGTGGAGGAGCTCATCGCGCTCGCCAGGCAGACCAGCGTCGCCATCATGTGCTCGGAGGCCGTGCCTTGGCGCTGTCACCGGTCGCTGGTCGGCGACGCGCTGGTCGTGAGGGGCGTCGAGGTGCTCGACATCATGTCGGAGGCCAAGGCCGCGCCTCACCGTCTCACCGCCTTCGCCCACGTCGACGGCACCAAGGTCACCTACCCGGCCGACGACGAGGCGGCAAACGTCGAGCAGAGGCGCTGAACGCCCGCCTCTCATCTGCTGCAACTGTCCCACCTGTGTACTGCAGCATGGACAAGAACCAGCTGATCGACATCGAGAAGGGCTTCTGGTTCGAGGGCGCCGAGTACTACGAACGGCACATCGCCGCTGAGGTCGTGTTCGTGTTCCCCGGCATGCGCCTCGACAGGGACGACGGCGTCGCGGCCGCCGACGCGGCGCAGCGCTGGAAGCGTCTGGAGATCGAGGACGCCGAGGTGATCGAGGTCGACGAGAAGGTGGCGATACTCACCTACCACGCGACCTCGCAGCGCGAGGGGCAGGAGCCGTACAGCGGGAGCATCACCAC
>CAZQVC010000034.1:13943-23357 GCA_964596625.1 uncultured bacterium
ATGGTCTTCCACCAGCACACGCCTGACGCCGCGCAGTAACGGGGCCGGCCAAGGGAGCGCAGGAGCGTACGACGGCCGCGCGCTGAGCAGCGATTAGGCGTTCTTTAAGGCGGACCCGGCTACCTTCTCGAGCATGGAGCCCTCAAGCAAGCCGCCTAGCTCGAAGCTCGCCGCGTGCTCACGCCTGGCCGTACTGCTCACGCTCGTGTTGCTGCTCGCCGCCTGCGGGACCTCGCAGGGACCTGGCGGGGGTGGTGGGGGAGGCGGAGGACCTGAGAGGTTCCAGAACGCGCAGTCGCAGTCCTGTGATCAGGTCACGGGCCTGCGGGCCCTCTACTGGGACTTCATGCTGGGCGCGATACGCCCCGACTACCCCGAGACCTACCGTCTCTTGCCGTACGTCGGCACGCCCTTCTTCCACCAGGTGCAGCCGCTCTACTCGTTCATGTACCCGCCCGGCTGGACCGCCGTGCCCCTCAACGACCCGAGCCTACAACTGACCGGAGCCAACGTCGTGCGCAGCGACGGTCAGGCCGTGTGGCGCCGGCTCAACCTCACGCTCACCGGCGACGTCGGCGCCGAGAGCGTCATCGGCGCGGAGCTCGACATGATGGCCGCCAACCTCGGCCTCTCCGGGCAGTACCAGGTGCTGTGCGCCCTGCCCGTACAGGTCGACCCCGGCAGCGGCACCCAGGCGACCGCGGTGCTGCTCGACGCCGACGGGTTCACGGCCATGCTCCAGACGCAGGTCTACCGAGGGTCGGTGCCCGGCTTCAGCATCGTGTTCGTCCAGATGGTGGTCGCGCCCAGCGGCCAGTTCGACGACGTGACGTACAACGTGTTCTTCCCGTTGTCGGGCCAGATGCTGCCGGGCGGCGGCTCCGGCGAGCCGGAGTGCAACGACGGCGTCGACAACGACGGCGACGGCAAGATCGACCACCCCGACGACCCCGGCTGCAGCTCGCCGGAGGACGACTCCGAAGCCGGCTAGAAGGGGCGCCACCACCCTCGACCGGTCGTCACGACCGCGCCGGCCGCCCGAGTTGCGTACCCGGGCGGCCGGCGCGCTGCTAGCGGACGTCAGGCGTCGTTCAGTTGAAGCCGGGGCGCGACGTGGTCTCGGTCGAAGCCGGCAGCACCGGTAGCTGCAGGGCGTGCTGCGGGATCTCGCCTTCGAGCGACCCGTAGAAGGCCATGACTGCCGCGAGGTCCTCTTCGGAGAGCTCCCTGCCGAGCTGGACGCGGGCCATCACCTGGGTGGCGTCCTCCAGGCTCCAGACCGAGCCGTCGTGGAAGTACGGGTAGGTCCTGGTGATGTTGCGCAGGCTCGGCACCTTGAAGTAGTAGAGGTCGGCCTCGTCGTGGGTCACGGCGAAGCGGCCGACGTCCATGGGCATCGTGGGCGAGTCGAGGGTCACGAAGTCCCTCGTCGCCTCCCAGTACGACTCGACGACGCCGAAGCGCTGCAGCGAGTTGCCGCCCAGCGCGGCGCCGTTGTGGCAGCCGGCACAGCCGGTGTTGATGAACACCTCGAGGCCCTTCTTCTCGAGGGCGCTGAGGGCCGCGAGGTCGCCCCGCAGGTACTCGTCGAAGCGGTCGGGGGTGGTCAGCGTGCGCTCGAAGGCCCCGATGGCGTTGGCGATGTTCGCGTAGCTGAGCGGGTTGTCGACGCCGGGGAAGGCCGTCTCGAAGAGCTCGACGTAGGTCGGGATCGATGAGATCCTGTCGACCGCGAAGTCGGCGGAGGGCGTGCCCATCTCGATCGGGTTGAGGATGGGCCCCTGCGCCTGCTCCTCGACGTCGACCGCGCGGCCGTCCCAGAACTGCGTGCTGTGCAGCGCCGCGTTCAAGACGGTGGGGGAGTTGCGCGGGCCGATCGCCCAACCGTGCCCCACCGAGGTCGAGAGGTTGTCGACCCCGTAGGTGGCGAGGTTGTGGCAGCTGTTGCAGGAGAACGCTCCCGACAGCGACAGCCGGGTGTCGTAGTAGAGCATCTTGCCGAGGTCGACCTGCTCGTCGGTCAGCTCGAACTCGGGATGGTCCATAGTCTCGGGTAGCGGTGAGAAGAGCTGCGAGGCCAACAGGTGCAGCTCGTCGTCGACGGGCGCGGCGGTCGGCTCAGACTGGGCCGACACGTGCTGTGCGTGCGCCATCGGGACTTGCGGTTCGGCGGCGGTGACCGCCGCGGTCGCCGCTCCCGTGGCCGAGCCGTCCTGGGCGATGACGACGCCGACGACCACCGCCACGACGGCCGCCCAAGCGAGGATAATGGTGCGCACGGTGTTCAATACGATCCGACCTTTCATGAGAGAGACCTCCGAGCAACAAGAAGCGTCATATGAATCAAAGTTCGCACAAACTATGGCGATCCGGTTGGGACAACTGTCCCTTGTGCGAGGAAACTTGCGCGTGAACATGGGCAATAGGTTCTGCGCAAGGGACCAAAGTCCCGTCGCACTCCTTGTGGGCGCATCGCCGGCTGTGCGCCAAGCAGCTCTGAAGGGTCCGGCATGAGCCGGCAGGAGCGCGTCAACTGGGACCGTCGCTACGCGCAAGGTGAGTACCTGCCGCGGCAGACCCCTTCGCCGTTCTTCGAGAGGTGGCTGCCAACGGTGCTGGGCGAGATGGGCACGGCTGGCGGCGCTTCGGCACGCGGCGCGGCTGCCGGTCCAGCGTCGCCGGCGCCGGGCAGGGCGTTGGACCTGGCAACGGGCATGGGGCGGCACGCCCTGCGGCTGGCGGAGGCCGGTTTCGAGGTGGACGCGTTGGACATCTCGGAGGTGGCGCTGGCCATGGCCCGCGAGAAGGCGGCGGAGCGCGGCCTCAGGGTCAACTTCGTAGCTGCCGACCTCGACGCGATCGATCTCGACCGGGAGTACGACCTGATCACCGCGTTCCGCTACCGCAACCCGGCGTTGTGGCCGAAGCTGATCGAGGCCTTGGCGCCGAACGGCTGGCTGCTCGTCGAGCACCACCTGCGCACGTCGCTGCCGGTCGACGGCCCGGGGGATGACGCGTTCCTCATGAGGCCGGGGGAGCTGCTCGAGGCGTTCGCCAGCCTGCGCATCGTGCATTACGACGAGGCCGTGGAGCCCGGCGATCGACCCGGTGCGAACACGACCTACGCGATGGTGCGCTTCGCCGCCTGCAAGGGCGATCCGGGCTGGTAGGCAAGGGGCCACGTCTTGAGAGCAGCATGCGGCTGACGAGCGTCTCGGAGCCTGCCGGCTACCTGGCTGACTGAGGTTTACGGGTTACGGTTCAGACATGGGCTGCTTGCGCTCGACGCGCCCGGCCCCACATCACTAACAGAACGAGGTTATCCGAGTGTCCGAGTCAGTCTCGAGCCGTCCGCTGCTTCACGTCATCGTCGCCAGTGTCAGGCCGGGCCGTGTCGGCCTGCCCGTAGCCCGGTGGTTCGTCGACCACGCCCAGCGTCACGGCGCCTTCGACGTGCGGCTCGTCGACCTGGCGGAGGTCGACCTCCCGCTGATGAACGAGCCCAAGCATCCGCGGCTGAAGCAGTACGAGCACGACCACACCAAGCGCTGGAGCGCTCTGGTCTCGCAAGCCGACGCGTTCGTCTTCGTCACGCCCGAGTACAACCACAGCTACCCCGCAACGCTGAAGAACGCGCTCGACTACCTGAACCAGGAGTGGCGGGACAAGCCTGCCGGCTTCGTCACCTACGGCGGGGTGTCGGGCGGGACCAGGGCGCTGGTGGCCCTGCGGCCGGTGGTGGCGGCGCTCGGCATGCCGCAGGTACCGGCGGCCGTCAACGTGCCGTTCGTGGCGCAGTTCCTCGACGAGGACCGCCGGTTCGTGCCGAACGACGCGACCGAGAGTGGCGCCGATCTCATGCTGGGCGAGCTCGCGCGGTGGACCGGCCGGATGGCGTCCGAGACGCGCCAACAGGCGGCCGCGGACTGACGCCGGCATGAGGCGGGTGCTGCGGCAGCCCGCCTCCCCGCTAACGCAACGCGGACACCTGCTCCTCGCTGACCAGCGGCGCGTCGTTGCCCCAGCTGGTGCGCTGATGGTTGATCACAGCGGCGATCTGCTCGTCGCTGAGCTGGCCGCCGAAGGCCGGCATGGGCGAGGCGTAGGCGACGCCTGAGATGACCTTGCCGTGCACGCCGTTGAGCACGATCTCGATGTGCTCGGTGGGGTCGTCGGCCGTGACGACGGGGTCGCCGGCTATCGGCGGGAAGACCCCCGGCATGCCCTGACCGTCCGGCTGGTGGCAGCTCGCGCAGAACGAGCCGTACACGCTGGCGCCGAGCTCCGGGTCGAAGCCGATCGCGGCCGCGCCGGATGAGGCGCCGTCGGCCGCGGCGCCGCTCGCCGTAGCCGAGTCGGGAGCGGCCGAGTTGGCGCCGCCCGCCCCGCCGGCCGCGCCGCGCGCACCCGCGCCCGTCGACGACGAGACCTGGCCGCCGCTGAAGACGTAACCTCCCGGCGGCTCGCTCCAGTGCTGCACGCCGTAGTAGAGGCCGAAGGCCACGAAGAGGATCACCAGGACCCAGCCCCAGGTCGGCACCGGCGACGGCGTCTCGGCCCGTGACGGCTCCCAGCGGCTCTCCACGGCCCCGCCGTAGGAGTTGATCAGCACGGGCACGGTGCCCTCGAGGACGTCGTTGTCGTGCAGCCCGCTCACCGTGATGCCGGGGCCGTTGCGGACCGTGAAGTTCATGGTCTTCACGCCCTTGGTGCCGTGCGAGTCGTAGGCCTCGATGCGCAGGCTGTGTTGCCCGTCGGAGAGGGCGGAGGTGTCGAGCTCGAAGCGCAGCGGCGGGCTGTAGCTGGCGAAGGGCGTCGGGTCGTCGTCGAGGAAGACGTCGATGCGGTTGCCGTGCTCGCTCACCACTTCGACCCCTCGAGGATCTTGCGCTTGATGTGGTCGGCCTCAGGCTCGCGCGGCCGCACGAACCACAGGACCGCGAAGTAGATGACGACCAGCAGGATGACCACGCCGACGCCGGAGATCACGTAATCGACCAGCCCGCCGGGCTGCAGGTGGTCGTGCCCCTCGGTGGTCGTGGAGAAGCTGCTCGCTGTGGCCGCGGTGGACGACGCGAGCGCGCGCGCCCCGAGCGCGAGCCAGGCTGCGACGACGCAGGCGAGCCGGCGCATCAGTGGGCCCCCGCGGCGTGCTCGCCGGCGGCCTGCTCCAGCGGCAGCTGCTGGAGCGAGAGCAGGTAGGCGACCAGGGCCTTGCCCTTCTCGCTCGCCACGACCTGCCCCTCGTCGGGGGCGTAAGGACCGCTCACGGGCACCAGCACGTCGTCGGCCGCGGCGATGTCGACGGTCTCGAAGAGCCAGGGGTAGGCCGGCATCACCGAGTCGGGCACGACGATGCGCGGGTTGTAGAGGTGGAGGTAGTGCCAGGTCTCGCTCGGCTGCCTGGCCCCGACGTTGGAGAGGTCGGGGCCGGTGCGCGAGGAGCCGAGCAGCGCGGGCGCGTACGGGCTCATCGGCCCCAGGGGCCCGACGTGAGCGTAGTCGCCGGGGACCGCGGCGCGCCCCCAGACCTCGTCCATGGCCAGTGGCCGCACCTGCTGGGTGTGGCAAGCCACGCAGCCCTCGGCGATGTACACCTTCAGGCCCTCGTGCTCGAGCGCGGTCATCGGCTCAGAGCCGGGCAGCGGGGCGGTGTTGGCCTCCACCCAGAGCGCCGGGCCGACCGCGATGATCAGCGACAGCGCGAGGAAGCCGAGCAGGATGGTGGAGAACAGCAGTTTGTGGTTGCTGTGGAAGTTCAGGCTCATCAGGCGACCCTCGCAGCCGGCGCCACGGCCTTGACAGGGGCCGGCGCGTGCGCCGGACGCATCGTCCAGACGTTGTAGGCGAAGACCAGGTGGGAGAGGAACATAAGGCTGCCCCCTACGGCCCGCCACAGCCAGAACGGCACCATCGCGTTCACCGACTCGATGAACGGCGCCTCGGCGATCCAGCTGAGGCCCTGGAGGGTTCCGCCGATCATCAGCGCGCCGCCGTAGAACGCGAGGCCAACTAGCGCGAACCAGAAGTGCACGCCGACCCAGGCCTGACGCGGCTCACGGCCCGTGAGGCGTGGCAGGAGGCCGTAGACGCCGCCCCAGATGAGGAAGGCTATGAAGCCGTACATCGTCAGGTGGGAGTGCGCCACGGTGAAGTTGGTGAAGTGCCACACGAGGTTGAGCGAGCGCAGCGCCTCGAGCGAGCCTTGAGCCGACCAGAAGAAGTAGGCGAGCACGCCGGCGAGGATGAAGGGCAGCGAGTAGCTCCGCGCGATGGTGCGGAAGCTGCCGCGCATGGTCAGCAGGAAGTTGCCGGTGCCGGCCGCCAGCGTGACGATCATGCCGATGCTGAAGATGATCGCGACGGTCTGGATCCACCAGGGGGTGGGGGCGAACACGAAGTGGTGCGCGCCGATCATCGTGTAGAACAGCATCTGGGTCCAGAACGCCAGGACCCCCAGGGAGTACGAGTAGATCGGCTTGTTGAGCAGCTTGGGCAGGAAGTAGTAGGTGAGGCCGAGCGCCAGCGGCGTGAACCACATCCCCACGCCCATGTGCATGTAGTAGCCCTGGATCACCGACTCGCTTATCGGGTTGGTCTGGTAGAAGGGCAGGTAGGCGATCACCACAACGGCGATGGTCCAGAGGAACGCCGCGACGATGTACCAGTTGGCGATGTAGATCTCCTCGACCGCCCGTTTGGCGACCGTCTGGATGAGGTTGTAGGCCACGAGGATCGCGCCGATCGCGAACAGCCCCTGGACGGGCCAGATGTACTCGCGGTACTCCTGACCGCCGTTGTTGACGCCGGCCAAGAGCAGCACGCCGCCGACGACGACCGCGAGGTTGATGAGCACCAGGCTGACCCAGGCGAGCGGCAGCGAGTAGAGCCGGCGGTTGCTGGTCTTGGGCACCACGTAGAGGGAGAGCCCGATGAGGGCGAGCGACGACCAGCCCCAGAAGACCGTGTTGGTGTGCACCGGACGCAGGCGGCCGTAGGAGAGCCACGGCACGTGCTCGAGGTCCGGCGAGGTGAACTTGATGCCGAGGTACTCGCCCACCAGGGTGCCGACCACCAGCCACAGGGTGGCGAAGCCGAGGTAGGCGTAGATCAGGTTGGTGAGGGGCGTGTCGCTGTCGGCGACGGGGTTGAGGCTGGCCTTCGGCTCGGTGAAGGGTCTGGCGTGATCGCGTGTCGAGCCGTCGCGGCGGGTCGCGGCGTTGCCCGGTGAGGCTGCTGCGCTATCTGCTGCCATGGCTGCCCCCAACGGGCATCGGGCTTGGCTGCGGGCGGGGTTGCATCTGGACCTCCGTGGCTGAGTACCTATAAATAGACACCTATGTCCAAATAAAGACCTGTCGGCTCCGGGTTGCACGGGACAAATGTCCCGATGCGCCTCGGATGTGACAGGGACTACTCGCCTCGCGGCCTCGGGGTCGCTCCACCTCGGCCGGGAACCACTGCAACCGCTTACAATCGGTGGCGTGGCGACCATTCGAGAGGTAGCGAGGCTGGCGAACGTGTCGGTCGCGACGGTGTCGCGGGTGATGAACGGCGTCAGCGTCACGCCGGCCAACAAGGCCGCCGTGCTGGCCGCCATCGAGGAGCTCGGCTACCGACCCAACGCGTTCGCCCGCAGCCTCGCCACCGACCGCTCCGGCGCCGTGGGCGTCGTCGTCAACGAGGTCTCCGGGCTGTTCTACGGGGGCATCGTCCTCGGCATCGAGTCGGTCGTCGAGCAGCACGGACTGCACCTGATGGTCTCCTCCGGGCACCGCGTCCTGGAGCGCGAGCGCCGGGCCATCGACTCCCTCACGCAGAGCCGCGCAGACGCGCTGATCCTGCTGGTCTCCGCGACCAGCGACTACGATCTGATCGACCTCGCCGGCCGTGATCGCCCCGTCGTCGTCATCGGCAGGCACATCGAGGAACTGGCCGAGCACTGCGTCTACGTCGACAACGTCTACGGCGGCTACGTCGCCACCCGCTACCTGATAGACCAGGGGCACGAGCGCATCGCGCACCTCACGGGCAACCTCTCGATGAAGGACGGGCGCGACCGCCTCGAGGGCTACAAGGCCGCGCTACGCGAGGCCGGCATCGAGTACGAGGAGTCGCTAACCGTCGACAGCGGCTTCGGGGAGGAGGGGGGCCACCGCGGCATGGAGCGGCTGCTGCGTCGGCGCGACGACTTCACCGCGGCCTTCGCCGCCAACGACCAGTCGGCCGCCGGCGCGTTGCTGGCGTTGCGGGAGGCCGGTCGGCTGGTGCCCGACGACGTCTCGGTCGTGGGCTTCGACGACATCCTGCTGGCGCGCTACGTGAGCCCCGCGCTCACCACCGTGGGTCAGCCGTACGTCGAGATGGGCAAGTCGGCGGCGCGCATCGCGCTGCAGGCCATGGGGATCGAGCCGAGCGGGAAGATCGTCAGGCGCTTCGAGCCGAAGCTGGTGGTGCGCGACTCGGTCGCCCCCCTCACCGGCGGCTCGCCGGTTGGAGCGACACCCCGAGTTCGAGTTCGGCGATCCTGACGGGCAGGCCCGTCTCGAGCGAGCGGTTGCCGGCGAGGCCGACCGCGGTCGAACGCACCCCGTCGAGCCAGTCGGCGGCGCGCCCCAGCGGGTCGTCCGCCACGCCCCTGAACACGTCCTGGAGCAGCAGCTCGTCGCCGCCGCCGTGGCCGCTGGCGCCTCTCTCCAGCGGCACGACAGTGGCCGGCTCGAAGTGCCGTTGGACGACCAGGCGTTCGCTGGTGGGGCGCACGGCGTCGGCGCTGTGCCCGGCCGGGTGGGCGCTGGGGTCGACGATGACCCGCCCGGCGTCGTCGAACAGCACGGCGCCGCGCTCGACGACGGTGAGCTCGGCGCGGCCCTCGGTGCCGTTGACGTAGACCGTGTAGCCCTCCCACGGCCCGTGCGCCGACAGCGTGTACGCCATCGAGGCGCCGGAGGCGTAGTCGACGACCAGCGAGAGGTTGTCCTCGATGGTGATGCCCTCGTCGAAGACGTCGCGGTCGCGGAGGTAGCCGTCGAGGTGCTCCTGGTCGTAGTAGAGCCTCTTCAGCTCGGGGTCGAGGCGGAGGTCGAGGGAGAAGCGGTCGCGCCGCTCGTCGTCGAGCGAGCCGCGCGCCGGCCGCTCGCCGAGGCCGCGTCGGCGGGCGTTCTCGGCGCCGTAGAAGCGCAAACCGCCGCTGGCGTACACCCGAGTCGGGGTGTCGGACAGCCACCAGTTGACCAGGTCGAAGTGATGGCTCGACTTGTGGATCAAGAGCCCGCCCGACTTCTCCTTCTCGCGGTGCCAACGCCTGAAGTAGTCGGCACCGTGGGCCGTGTCGAGCAGCCACTCGAAGTGCACGGACGTGACCTGACCGATGTCGCCGGCGGCGATCACCCGCTTGAGCGCCGAGTTGCGCGG
>CAZQVC010000035.1:0-4903 GCA_964596625.1 uncultured bacterium
GGACCCTGGCCCTCGAAGCCGTGCGGCAGCAGCATGACCAGGCCAGAGAGGCGGTTCCACTTCTCCTCCGCGCTGGCCAGGAACTGGTCGATGATGACCTGGGCAGCGTTGACGAAGTCGCCGAACTGCGCTTCCCAGATCACCAGGCCGTCCGGGGTGTCGAGGCTGTAGCCGTACTCGAAGCCGAGGACCCCAGCCTCGGAGAGCGGGCTGTTGTGGATCTCGAAGAAGCCGCCGTGCTGCTTGGCGAGCTCAGCCAGCGGGATGTACTCGTGCCCGTCGGCCGTGTCGTGGAACACCGCGTGGCGGTGGCTGAACGTGCCGCGCTCGGAGTCCTGTCCGGTGAAGCGCACCCGCGTGCCGTCGGCAACGAGGCTCGCGAAAGCCAGGGCCTCGCCGGCCGCCCAGTCGAGGTCGGCCTCGCCCTTGGCCATGGCGGCCCGCGCCTGTAGGGTCCGCTGCAGCTTGCGGTTGAGGTTGAACTCCTCCGGCACCTCGGTCAGCGCCGCGAGCCAGTTCCTGGCGTCGGCAGCGGCGATGCCGGTCTCGACGCGCGGCGTGTCAGCGTCGCGCCCGCCAACGTAGTCCTTCCAGATGCCCTCGAGCGTCGAGTAGACGAGCTTGTAATCCTCGCTGCGCGCCGCCGAAAGATGCTCCTCGAGCAGGGCCCTGCGGTCGTCGGCTATGCGCTCGGCGTCCTCCAGGCTCACCTCGCCGAGGTCGAGCAGGTGGTCGCGGTAAGCGCGTCTTACCGAGCCGCGCTCCTTGATCTTGCCGTACATCACCGGTTGGGTGAACGCCGGCTCGTCCGCCTCGTTGTGGCCGTGGCGGCGGTAGCAGTACATGTCGATGACGACGTCGCGCTTGAACTCGTGGCGGAAGTCGAGTGCGAGCTCGACGACCTGCGCCACGGCCTCCGGGTCCTCCCCGTTGACGTGGAATATCGGGCTCTGCAGCATCTTGGCGACGTCGCTGGCGTAGGTCGTGCTACGACCCTGCCGCGGCCCGGTGGTGAAGCCGACCTGGTTGTTGACGATCACGTGCAGCGCGCCGCCAACCCGGTAGCCCTGCAAGGCGCTGAGGTTGAGGGTCTCCTGCACGATGCCCTCGCCGGCGAACGCCGCGTCGCCGTGGATCTGCACGGCCAGCACGGACTCGCGGGCCTTGTCGTCCCGCCGGTCCTGCTTGGCCCTGGTACGGCCGAGCACGACCGGGTTGACGTACTCGAGGTGCGAGGGGTTGAAGGCCAGCGAGAGGTGGATGTTCTCGCCGTTCTGGGCGATGCGGTCGCTGGAGTAGCCGAGGTGGTACTTGACGTCGCCCCGACCCAGGTGCATCTGCGGGTCTTTGTCCTCGAACTCGCGGAAGATGCTGCTCGTGCTCTTGCCGAGCACGTTGGCGAGGACGTTCAGCCGGCCGCGGTGAGCCATGCCGAACACGACCTCGGAGGTCCCTTGCTCGGCTGCCTTCTCGATGACCAGGTCGAGCAGCGGGATGAGCGTCTCGCCGCCTTCGAGCGAGAAGCTCTTGGCCCCGACGTACTTCTTCTGCACGAAGTCCTCGAAGATCGTCGCGTCGGTAAGCTTGGTGAGGATGCGCAGCTGCTTCTCACGGCTGAGGGGCAGGCGGTTGCGCGAGCCCTCCATGCGCCGCTGCAGCCATACGCGCATCTCCAGCCGGTCGATGTGCATGAACTGCGCGCCGATGCTGCGGGTGTAGGTCTCCTTGAGCCCTTCGATGACTTCGCCGACGGTGGCGGCGCCCGGCAGCACGTTGCCGAGCACGGGGCGGTCGAGGTCGGCGGGCGTGAGGCCGTAGAAGTCCGGCTCGAGCTCGGGCGCGGCGAAAGGCTCGGTGCCGAGCGGGCTGAGCTTCGCGAGGCGGTGGCCGCGGACCCGGTAGTTCCGCACCAGGCGGTCGAGCTTCTGTTGCAGGACGGCAGCTGCGGCGCCGACCTCGGTCAGTTGCTCGTCGCTGGCGCCGCTGGGTGGGTTGAAGAGGCTGCGCGGCGCGAAGGACGGGGCGAGGTGCCGCCCGGCTAGACCGTTCGGTCCGAGGCCGGCGAAGTACTCTCGCCAGTCGTCGTCGACAGAGCTGGGATCCTCCAGGTAGCGGAGGTACAGCTCCTCGACGTAATCGAGGCTCCCGCTGTCGATCAGCGCTCGCTCGCTGGCGTCACTGGCGGTGCCTGCGTTGGCGGGTGGGGGTAGCAGCTCGGAAGAGCCGTTCGGTGCCATGTCAGCTTGGTTGTAACACGCGTCCCAGGCGCTACGAGGTGCCTTATCCGACCTATGTATACCGCCCCCGTACAACGTTGCGCGGGGGCCTCCACGGTGGACGTGCCGTAACCTCGTGACATGACCGATCACGGCCCAACAACGGGGGCTCGACTCGCGTGCCTCGGCGAGATGCTCATCGACTTCGTCCCCGACTCCCCCGGTTCGAGCGGCGCCGGACTCAGTGAGGTGCAGCGCTTCGTCAAGGCCGCCGGCGGCGCTCCCGCCAACGTCGCGGTCGCGGCACGCCAGCTCGGCGTGCCGGCGGCCATGCTGGCCGCGCTCGGCGACGACCCGTTCGGCAGCTTCCTCGAGCGCACGCTGGTCGAGAACGGCGTCGACGTCTCCGCGGTGGCCCGGGTCCCTCAGCAGACGGCGCTGGCGTTCGTGGCCCTGGGCGCCGGCGGTGAGCGGGACTTCATGTTCTACCGAGCCGACCCTGCGCACGACCGCATCAGCGTCGAGCAGGTCGAGGCGGCGTTCGCCGGCGCGACGCTGGCCGCGGTGCGCACGCTGCACCTCGGCTCGAACTCGCTCGCGGCCCGACCGGCCAAGGACGCCAGCGAGCGCGCGGTCGAGCTCGCGCACGCCAGGGGCGTGAGCGTCTCGTTCGACGTCAACTACCGCGCGCCGTTCTGGGAGAACGCCGCTGAGGCCACACAAGCCATCGGCGAACTGCTCCCGGCGGCCGAGCTGGTCAAGCTCAGCCTCGACGAGCTCGAGCTCCTCACCGGGGAGGGCGACTTCGCTGCCGCGGAGCGCTTCGCGGCCGGCCTGCTGGGAGGGCGTGCGCGCCTGGTGTGCGTGACCCTGGGGGCCGCAGGGGCCTGGTACTTCACCGCGGCCGGTTCCGGCAGCGTCGCCGCGCCGAGCGTGCCGAGCGTCGACACGACGGGAGCCGGCGACGCCTTCATGGCGGCTGTGCTGGTCGCCGACCTCGCAGACCCCGAGCGCTGGTCGGACACCGCGGCCGCCCGCCCGGCCGTCGAGCGAGCCTGTTCATACGCCTCCCTCACCACCACGGTCCGCGGAGCGATCCCCGCTTACGGTGTGCCGGAAGTGCTGGCCGGCTTCGCGCCTTGAAGGCCTTCGGCGTGGTAGGAGTTAGATCGTGAACGACGTCTCAGACGGGCAGTCCGCGCCTCGCTGGCCCGGGGTCGACGTGGACGCCGCAGCGGCCAGGTTGGCCGGTCGGGTCCGCCGCACGCCGCTGCTGCCCTTCGAGTTGCCGGGCGGCGAGGCGTTCGAGGTCAAGCCGGAGTCGCTGCAACCGATCGGCTCGTTCAAGCTGCGGGGCGCCACCAACTTCCTGGCGGCGCTCGACCCCGACGTCAGGGCTCTCGGGGTGGTGGCCCAGTCGAGCGGCAACCACGCGCAAGGCGTGGCAGCCGCAGCACGGTCGTTCGGCGTGCCTGCCACGATCGTCATCCCCGAGGGCGCCCCCGAGGTCAAGGTGCGCAACACCGCGGAGCTCGGGGCCACGGTCGTGCGCTGCGAGAGCACGCAGGAGGCGCGGGAGGGCACCGCCGCTCGCATCGCAGCCGAGACCGGCGCGACGCTCGTCCCTCCGTACGACCACCCGCACGTCGTCTCGGGTCAAGGCACCATCGCGCTCGAGATCCTCGAGGACCGGCCCGACGTGGCCAACGTGATCGTCCCGATCGGGGGTGGCGGGCTGGCCTCCGGGATCTGCGCGGCGCTGGCCGCCCGCGGCAGCGGCGCCAAGGTCATCGGCGTCGAACCGGCCTTCGCGGCCGACGCGAAGGACTCGCTGGCCGCCGACGAGCCGGTGACCTGGTCGGCCGAAGACGTCAACCGCACCATGGCCGACGGCGTCAGGACGCAGTCGATCGGCCGCCTCAACCACGCCATCCTCAAGCGCCTGCTGGCCGGCGTCGTCACCGTCTCGGAGGAGCAGATCGCCGACGGCGTGCGCTGGTACGCGCGCTCCGCGCGGCTCCTGGTGGAGCCGACGGGGGCGCTGTCGCTCGCCGGCTTCCGCCGCCTGCTCAGCGAGCCCGGGGCGGACGGGCTCGAGCTGGCCCCCGGCCCAACGGTGGTCGTCGTCTCGGGCGGCAACATCGACGCGGGGCGTCTGTGCGACATCCTCGTTGGTCGCTGACCTGCCAACGGACTATCCTTAGAGCGTGAGCCCCCTGGTAGCCCTGCTCCTGTTCGGCTTCATGTTCGTCATCGCCCTGTCCTTGACGATCTGGGCGGCGCTGACCCTCGGCGATGGGCGGCGCGTGGCCGAAGACGAGGACAACGAGGTGTCGTACGTCCCGCTGAGCGGGAGCCACCAGGTCTGGCGCAGGGACGACGCCGCCAGGTCGCCGCTTGCCGGCATCGAGCGACGTGGCCAGGAGAGCGTCAGGCGCGCCGACGGGCGCCGGGACAGCGACCGCGCGCCAAGATCCACGGGGCTACCGCCCGTCTCGCCGCAGGCGGCCGTGCCGGTGACGCCGACCCCGCGCTGGGGCGACGCGCCGGCCGATCCGCCGGCAGCGCAGGTCACCGTGCGCAGTCACAAGAGCAACGACGAGTACCGCGGCGCGCGCGCCACGGTCACCCAGCGTCCGAACAACGACGACGCGTTCGAGCGCTTCCTCGAGAACAACCGAGACTGA
>CAZQVC010000035.1:5003-15877 GCA_964596625.1 uncultured bacterium
CGACGCGTTCGAGCGCTTCCTCGAGAACAACCGAGACTGAGCTCGAGGCCGAGCTAGAGGGCTAGAAGCTGGACCCTAGGCCGAGCTTGAGGCTGGGCTCGTGGCTCGGCCTTCAGCCGATGTTCGACCTCAGCTGGTCGTGGCCTGCACCATGCCGACGAGGCGGTCGTAGGCGCTCTTGGCGCGCGCCCTCAGCTGGCTGTTGTCGGCCTTGCCAGCCATCATCAGGTGCATGTTGATGTGCTGGTCGACGTCGCCGAAGATCGAGTTGAGCACCTCGACCTCGTCGCCCGGGCGCAGGGTCGAGTCGTCCCGGAACATGTGCGTGTAGGTGTACTCGAACTGCTGATCGTCGATGTCGCCGTCGAGGTAGCTCTGCAGCACGTCGAGGTACGGCTTGAGGTTGCTGCGCGCGGTCTCGCTCGAGACCGCGACCGGCTCACCGACGGGCACCTGGTCGAAGCCGGTGGCCAGCGCCTCCGGCGTGATCGCCCAGTTGTCGACGTCGAAGACGGGCTTGCCGTCGACGAACATGATCACCTGCGGCGATTCGTGCTGGATGCCGGTCCGCTCGGCGACGAGGTTGCTCGCCGGACGAGCCTCAACGACGCGGATGACGCCGCACATGAGGTCTTCGCGCGGTTCGAGCCGCTCCTGCACGAAGCCGAAACCCTGCATGGTCTTGTGGCACGTGCCAGCCTTGAAGATGAGGCTGGTCGGGTACTGAGCGAGGAAGGCGTCGACGTCTTCAGGGCTGGTGAGCAGGACTACACGGTCTTTAAGCATCGATGATTCTGTCTCCTTCAACTGCAAACTGTCACGAGTCTACGTGACCCGTCAGCGGCGCGTCATGCTCCAGTTAGCGAACGGCGGCTCGCGGGGGGCCGGTGCTATCCTGTCGGCGTGCACAGGACGTCACAACGGCGTGCCATCCTGCAAGCCCTGGAAGAGGCGCCCGGACCGCTGACGCCGCAGGAGATACTCGAGCGCGCGACTGCTTACCACTCCGGGCTCGGCCTGGCCACCGTCTACCGCAACCTGAACGCCCTGGTCGAGCGCGGTCACGCGACCGCCGTGCACCTGCCCAACGAGTCGACGCGCTTCGAGAAGGCCCGAGAGGACCACCATCACCACTTCTCGTGCGACTCCTGCGGTCAGGTGTACGAGCTCGACGCGAACTGCCCCGTAGCGGTCCTGGAGGGCGCGACGCTGCCCGGCGGCTTCCACGTCCGCGACCACTCGCTCACCCTCTACGGCTCGTGCCCGACCTGCAGCGCCGGCGCCTGAGCCCAGCGGGCGCATGTGATAGCCTTGGCGGCGGTCGGCAGCCGGTAGTGCAGCTGCCGCCGGGCCGTACGGCGCGGACCGAGAACGAGGGTCGGACGGCCGCCGCGGCCCTACAACTTGCTGGGTGAACCGCGCTTCGCGCTGCACGGAGAGGTGTCCGAGTGGTTTAAGGAGCATGCCTGGAAAGCATGTGTATGGGGCAACCTGTACCGAGGGTTCGAATCCCTCCCTCTCCGCCAAAATCCAACGCCGCAGCAGCCCGACACCCACGTGAAGAGCGGCGACCGAACCGCCCAGGTCCGGTCGCCGCTCGCCATAGTGGTTCCTTGCGGTGCCGAGGCCGACGCTCAGCCGGCGGTCGCCGTGGGTTGCGCCCCGCCGCCGACTCCGGCGACGGCCTGCTTCAGCGCGTCGACGAACGCGTCTTGCGGCTGCGCGCCGAGCACCCGCGTCGACTTCACGCCGCTGCCGGGCGCGCCCTCGACGATCGTGTCAGGCACGCCGGAGATGCGGTAGCCGGCGGAGAGCGTGGGGAACTCGTTGGCCTCGATCCCCTCGGCCGTGATGCGAGGGTTGGACATCGCGAAGCGGAACGCGGTGATCACGGCCCTCGGGCAGTGCGGGCAGGTGGGGGTGACGAAGGTGCGCAGCCGCAGATCGGCGTCGATCTCGCCGACGTCCTGCAGCGCCTGGTCGCCCGGCGGCACACCGTTCCCCGCCATCATGATCGCCTCGAGCAGGGTGCTGAACTCGTAGCCGCTCGGCAAGCCGACGAAGCGGACGTTGAGGCTGTCGTCGCCCTTGCGCCGGAAGACGATCGTGGGCGCCAACGTGATGCCGGCCGCCGCAGCGGCGGCGTCGCCGGCCAGCGGCTTCTCAGTGACGGTGATCTTCTCGTTGGTCGCGGCGACCTCTCTCAGCAGCTCGAGCGTGGCCTTCTGCTCGCCAGGCTCGTCGCGCCCCGGGACGACCAGCTTGCTGCCGGTGTAGACCAGCAGCTCGACCTCGTTCTCCAGCGGCGCCAGCACCTGCTCGACCTGCGTGCGGACTTCATCGTTGAGCAATGACATCGTGGCTCCTTAGACCTCCTCAGACTGCCTCCCAGCGTAACGCCGGCCACCGGAAGGCGGTGTCCCTGCGCCGACCTGTCAGGGGCATCGCGGCGTCATGCGAGCGGTGGCGGTTGTCGTGCTGGCCGGGCTCCATCGCCGACGACCGAGTCGGCAACCTCATCTTCGAGCTCATCTGCCCGGTGGTAAGCTCGCGCCGTGTCAGCACCGGCACGTCTCCCACCCAGTGCAGCCCCGGCGAGCCGCCCGATCGGCGTGTTCGACTCCGGGGTCGGTGGCCTGACGGTGCTGACGGCGCTCATGCGAGCACTGCCCCACGAGCGCTTCGTCTACCTCGGCGACACGGCGCGTCTTCCCTACGGCTCCAAGCCGCTGGACATGGTGAGAGGCTTCGCTTCCGAGATCGTCGAGGAGCTCCTCGCGCGCGACGTCAAGGCGATCGTCATAGCCTGCAACACGGCCTCGGCCGCCAGCCTCCCCGAGCTGAGCGAGGCGAGCCCCGTGCCGGTCTGGGGCGTGATCGAGCCCGGCGTGGCGGCAGCCCTCGCCGCGGTAGCCGCCGGCCCCGACCGCACGATCGGCGTGCTCGGCACCGCGGCCACGGTCCACGCGCGCGTCTACCAGGACCGCCTGGAGAGCGGTGGCGCGGCCACCTGGGCAAAGGCCTGCTCGATGTTCGTGCCGCTGGTCGAAGAGGGCCTGCAAGACAGCGAGATCGCCGACCTGGTGGTCGCTCACTACCTCGGCGATCGGCCGGAGCTCGGGGCGGTCATCCTCGGCTGCACGCACTACCCGCTTCTCAAGCCGGCATTGCGTCGGGCTCTCGGCGACGACGTCGAGCTCATCGACTCCTCCGAGGCCGTCGCCGCGTTCGTCGCCGCCCGACTGGCCAGCCTCGGCCTGCTGGCAGAGCCGCACGGCGTCGAACGGCCGGGCGCGGTCGAGTACCTGGTGACCGGCGACGTCGACGTGTTCCTCCACACCGCACGTCGCCTGGGCGGGCCGCCCGCCGCCGCCTCCCACGTGGCCCTGGGCCCCCTCGCCCGGCGCGAACGGCGCGAAGTCGTCACCCGCGACGCTGTCTACCCTCTTCCCTCCACCGAGGCGGCGTGAGCCGGGCGCAGCGGCCCGCCGCCCGGACCGGGCGCGGCGTGACCGAGCTGAGGCCGATCACCGTCGAGGTCGGCTACGTGCCGCACGCGGAGGGGTCAGCGCTGGTGGAGTGGGGCGCGAACCGGGTGCTGGCGACGGTGACGATCGAGTCCAAGCTGCCGCCCCACCTGCGCTCCGGCGGCCATAAAGGCGGCTGGCTCACCGCCGAGTACGCCCTGCTGCCGCGCAGCACGCCGGAGCGCAGCCAGCGCGAGCGGCTCTACAGCGGCGGTCGCACGCAGGAGATCCAGCGGCTGATCGGCAGGGCGCTGCGCAGCGCCGTGGACCTGGACCAGTTCAAGGGCAAGACCATCACCGTCGACGTGGACGTGCTCATCGCCGACGGCGGGACGCGCTGCGCGGGGATCGTGGCCGGCTACGCGGCGCTGCATCAGGCCGCCGACCGTCTGGTGTTCGCCGGCGAGCTGGCCGAGTGGCCGCTACGGCACGAGCTCGGAGCCGTCAGCGTCGGCCTGGTGGACGGCGAGACGAGGCTCGACCTCGACTACGCCGAGGACGTGAGGGCCGAGGTCGACCTCAACGTCGTGGCCACCTCAGATGGCGCGGTCGTCGAGGTACAGGGTGCTGCAGAGAGCGGCCCGATCCAGGCGGAGCGCTACGTCGAGCTGATCGCGACGGGCCTCGAGGGCGCCAAGCGCGTCGTCGCCACGGTGAAGCCGCAGCTCAGGGCCAGCCCGCGGTGAGCCGTCGACCGCTGAAGCTGATGGTCGCGACCGGCAACCGCGGCAAGCTGGCCGAGTTCCGCGACGCCCTGTCTCAGCTCGACCTGACCCTGCTCAGCCTGGAGGACGCCGGCATCGAGGCGTTGCCCGTCGAGACCGGCGCCAGCTACGAGGAGAACGCGCTGCTCAAGGCCGCCTTCGTCGCGCTGCGCACCGGCCTGCCCGCACTGGCCGACGACTCCGGCCTCGAGGTGGACGCTCTGGGCGGCGCTCCCGGCGTATACAGCGCGCGCTACGGCGGTGAGGGCTTGAGCGACGGCGAGCGCATGGCCCACCTCCTCGCCGAGCTCAGGGCGGTGCCGCAAGCCGGCCGCCGCGCAGCGTTCCGCTGCGTCGTGGTGCTGGCCACCCCGGGTGGCGCCATCGCCAGCTTCGACGGGGTCACGCACGGTGAGCTGACAGCGGGCCCGCGCGGCGAAGGCGGCTTCGGCTACGACCCGATCTTCAGGAGCGACGAGCTTGGCAAGACCTTCGCCGAGGCCAGCCTGGCGGAGAAGCGGCGCGTCAGCCACAGGGGCAGGGCGCTGGCGAAGTTCCTCGAGTGGGCCACGACGCCCATCGGCAAGCGGACTATCGAGTCGCGCACGCCGCCGCCGCAGGAGCGATGAGCCTCAGACCTGGATCGTGACCCTCGCCCCGTCGCCGAGCAGGTGGACGGAGTCGGTGAAGCGGATGACCCGCGACTGGTAGCCCATGGTGATGCTGTGCGTGCGCGCGCCGTTCTTGAAGAACTTCACGCCGCGCAGCAGGTCGCCGTCGGTGATCCCCGAGGCGCTGAAGACCACCATCTTGCCGGGGGCGAGGTCCTCGGTCCGGTAGACGCGATCGACCGAGCCCCCCTTCTCCTCGAGGCGACGCTTCTCCTCGGCGTTGCGCGGCCTGAAGCGGCCGTGGATCTCCCCTCCCAGGCATTTGAGCGCGGCCGCGGCCAGCACCCCCTCCGGCGCGCCGCCGGTGCCCATCACGGCGTGGACGTTCGTGCCCCGCACGGCCGCCGACAGCGCGGCGATGACGTCGCCGTCGCCGATCAGCTTGACCCTGGCGCCGGCGTCTCGCACCTCGCGGATCAGCTTCTCGTGGCGCTCGCGGTCGAGGATCACGACGGTGAGGTCGTCGACGTCGCGGTCGAGCGACAGCGCGATCCCGCGCAGGTTGGCGGCAACCGGCCAGGTGAGGTCGACCTTGCCCTTGGCCGGCGGACCCACGATCAGCTTCTCCATGTAGGTGTCGGGCGCTTGGAACAGCCCACCGCTCTCGGCCAGCGCGATCACGGCGACGGCGTTGTTGATCATGCGCGCCGTGATGCCCGTGCCCTCGACGGGGTCGACGGCGATGTCGACGTCCCAGGCGTCGTCGCCTCCGCGGCCAACGCGCTCGCCGATGTAGAGCATGGGCGCCTCGTCGCGTTCGCCCTCGCCGATGACGATCTCGCCGTTGATCTCGAGCTCGTTGAGAACCCTGCGCATGGCGTCGGTGCCGGCCTGGTCGACGAGGTCGGACTCGCCCTTGCCGGCCACGCGGCTGGCCGCGATCGCCGCCTGCTCGGTGACCCGCACCGTGTCGAGCACCAACGCGCGCTCGAGGTCTAACCCCTTGGCGTCGCTGAGGTTGAGCCGCTCCTTGCGCCGTCCGGTGGTGGCGGAGCCCTGAGCCGCCGCGCCGGCCGCGCCTCCGGCTCCCTGGTCGCCGCCCCGCACGGCTGCCTCGTCGTCGCCTGCCCTCTCGCTGCGGTCGTTGGTCGTCTCGCTAGCTCTTGCCATGGTTCATCATCGACCACGCCGGCACGAAGATCGTGAGGTCGCGAGCTCAGGCGTAGAACGCGCCACGTCACCGCCAGTGGGACCGGGCGACGCTCACTGCTCCGATTCGGAGCCTTCCTGGTACTGGAAGTCGCTCGGCACCGGCGGCAGCACGAAGGCCGACATCGGGTAGCGCTCGTGGTCCGGCAGGCCCAGGGCCGTGATCATCGCCGTGACCCAGCCGATCGAGCTGTTGTAGTAGCGGCCGAGGTCGCGGTGCGTCTCGCGCGCCTCGATGCCCCAGATGTTGGTGTCGGTGCCGTTGATGCGAAGGTTGGGCACGTCGTCCGCCAGGAAGTTGGGGTCGAGCGAGAACAGCCGCGTGTTGGTGCGCGCCTCGAGGCCGTAGATGACGTTCGCGCTGACGACGTCGTTGATGTTCATGCGCCCGGCGCCCGGCACCTCGAACGAGCCGCACGGGTCGCCCTGGTCGAGCGGGAAGGGCAGTGGCCACGGGCTGTCGAGGTAGGCCTGCGCGATGAACCCCTTGTGCCTGCCCCACCACTGCCAGCAGATCGCGTCGAGCGAGACGAACGCGTCGAAGGTCACGTCGAGGTTGTTCAGCGCCAGCAGCGAGGCCCACACCGTGCCGTGCGAGTGGCCGACCAGCACGACCCTGGTGGGGTCGGCGAAGCCGTCGATCCAGTCGCGCTTGACCTCGTCGAGGTACGCCTGGGCCTGCAGGTAGCCCGGCTCGAGCTCCTCGCTGATGAGGCTGTAGTGCGCGGTCACGAACGACGACGCGCTGAAGGTCTCGACCGTCAGGCCGAGGTTCTCGTAGGCGCCGGCGATGCTGTCGAGCACGGCAACGCCGCCGGTCTCCTCGCTCGCCGTGTCGAGGTACGACCAGGTGTTCCTGGTGTGGCAGACCAGCCCGCAGTGGCCGGAGAAGGCGATGATCACCAGGTCGGGTGAACCGTCCGGCCGCCGGGCCAGTCCTTGCCCCTCGCCGGGTTGAGTCGGCACGAAGCCCTGGAACTCCGCCGCCGACGGCGGGTTGACGCCGCGGCCCACCGCGGCCTCGGCCAGCGCCTCGGGGCTGCCGGCGCGTGGCGCGCACGAGGCCAGCACCAAGCCGGCGACGAGTGCGAGCGCGAGGACGAGGACTCGCCCCGACAGGGTGGTCACGGGGCGCTCACGGCCGCGCTCGGCGGCATCAGGCAGGGGCTTCGACGTCTTGCTCACCGCCAGCGAGCGTAACCGTCAGGCACGCGGCAACCGTGTGTCGCGGTGTCGCTCGAGGAGGGTGCGGGCGAGATCGTCCCACTCGACGCCGGTCTCGGCCAGCAGGACCGCCAGGTGGAAGAGCAGGTCGGCGACCTCCTCGCGCAGCTCGTTGCGTTTGCCCTCAAGCGCGGCCACGATCGTCTCCCCCGCCTCCTCGACGACCTTCTGGGAGACGTAGCCGAGGCCCCGTTCGTGCAGACGGCGCACGTATGAGCCCTCCGGGAGCGTCGCCAGCCTCTCATCGACCACCGCTGCCAGCACCGCGAGAGCCTCGCCGATCGAGACGCGGGGTTCGGGGCCGGGCGCGCCCGCCACCGTCAGCGAACGGTGGAAGCAACTGCGCTCCCCCGTGTGGCAGGCGGCCCCCGTCTGGTCCACCTTGTAGAGCAGCGCGTCGGCGTCGCAGTCGTAGAGCACCTCGCGGACCGCCTGCACGTTCCCGCTGGTCTCGCCCTTGCGCCACAGCCGCTGGCGGGAGCGGCTGAAGTAGTGCCCTTCGCCCGTGGCCAGGGTCCGCTCGAGCGCTTGGCGGTCGGCGTAGGCGAGCATCAACACGGTGCCGTCCGAGGCGTCTTGCACGACCACGGGCAGGAGGCCGCGGTCGTCGAACCGCAGGGCCGGCCACTCCTCCGCGGCCCGCGCCGGCGCCGGGTCAGCGGCTGAACGCGGCATCGTTAGCCTCCGTCTTCAGCGCGCTCTCGTTCGCTGCCTCAGGCAACAGCCGCATGGGAAGTCCGGCGGCGTGACACACCCGCTTGACGCTCTGAACGTCGACCTCCCCGCGGTGGAAGATGCCGGCGGCGAGAGCGGCATCGGCGCCGCCCAAGAGCAGCGCGTCGCGCATGTCCTCGGCGCTGCCCGCTCCGCCGGAGGCGACCACCGGCACGTCTACCGTACTGGCCACCAGCCTTATGCAGTCGAGGTCGTAGCCGCTGTTCATCCCGTCGCCGTCGATGCTGTTGAGCACGATCTCGCCGGCCCCGAGGCGCTGGCCGGTAGCGACCCACTCCGTGAGCTCGAGGCCTGTTCGCTGACGTCCGCCGGCGGCGTACACGTCCCAGCCGTCGGCAGCCCGTTTGACGTCGACCGAGAGCACGATCGCCTGCGAGCCGAAGTGGTCGGCCGCCTCCTCGATCAGCCGCGGGTTCGCCAGAGCGCCGGAGTTGATCGAGACCTTGTCGGCGCCGGCGAGGGTGAGGTCCCTGACGTCGGCCAGGCTCTTCACCCCGCCACCGACGGTGAGGGGCATGAAGCAGCGCTCGGCCACGCGGGTGATGAGGTCGAGCATCGCGCTGCGGCCCTCCGCCGTCGCCGTGATGTCGTAGA
Source organism: uncultured bacterium (assembly GCA_964596625.1). Lineage (GTDB taxonomy): Bacteria > Deinococcota > Deinococci > Deinococcales > Trueperaceae > DASRWD01. Next base: position 13,608 of record CAZQVC010000035.1, read on the forward strand.
AGACCAGCTCGTCGGCTCCCTGCTCGTCGTAGCGAAGCGCCAGCGATACCGGGTCACCCACGTCGGCCAACTCGCCCAACTCCGCCCGGCCGAACTGCTGACCGCGGGTGACGCGGCCGGCGTGCACGTCGAGGCATGGGACTATCCGTCTGGTGAGCATGCTGCGCCAGGATACTTCAGAAGGCGCGGGCGCCCCTTGGCTACGCGGACCGCTCCAACAGCGAGAGCACCTCGACGTGGTGGGTGTGCGGATAGAAGTCGTAAGGGACGAAGCGGGTCAGGCGCAGCCCCTGGCGCTCGAGGTCGGCGACGTCGCGCGCCCAGGTCGCGACGTCGCAGGAGACGTATATGAGCCGCTCGGTGACCGCGCCAGCGAGCCGCGCGCGGAGGTCGGCCGACAGCCCGGCACGCGGCGGGTCGACGACGAACAGTTCCGGACCCGGCTCGAGCACCAGCCGCTTGGCGTCGATCCTGGTCAGCTCGACGTTGCCGATACCCAGGCGCCGTGCGTCGAGCTTGCCGCGCTCCACGGCGCCCTTGTCGACCTCGAAGGCGTACACCCGCTCGAACGCCGGCGCGAGGTGCATGGCGATGGCCCCGCCGCCGGCGAACAGCTCGACGGCTTCTGCGCCGGATCCGGCCCAGGCGGCGAGCTCGGCGTAGAGCGCGGCGGCCGCCTCGGGGTTCGGCTGCGAGAACGTGGTGGCGGTGACGCTGAGCTCCAGCTCGCCGAAGCGTTGCAGGACGATCCGCTTGCCGGTGAGCTTCTCGCTGCCGCCGCGGAACCTGCCGCGCGGGTCGTACGGAGCCCAGGAGACGCCTGCGATGCCCGCCTCCACCAGCTTGTGCGCCAGGTCGAGGGCCGCGGAGCCGGGCCCGGTGCCGATGAGCGCCAGCAGCGTCTCACCGGCGTCGTTGCTCCGGAAGGCGATCTCGGCGACGCGCGCTCGAGCGGCGCCGGCCGGTCGCGCGACCTCGCCTGACGTACCGGGCCCCGGGCCACGGAAGAGGCCGCCTGTCGCTTCGCCGACCGCGACCACGGTCCGCCACGCCAGGTTGAGCCCGGCGTTGGCTGTGGGGTCCTCGTCGAGGAGGACGACCTCGGCTGTACCCGGTCGCCGGTAGCCGAGTCCGGCGGCGACGGCCGGCTGCACGGCGTTGCGGTAGCCCCAGGTTCGCGGTGCCGGCGTTACCGGCGGCGACGCCAACGGTTGACCGCGAGCCCGCCTCAGCGCGTCCTCGACGACCTCGCGCTTGAGCTCCAACTGACGCTCGTACGACACGTGGCCCAGGTCGAGGCCGGGATGTCGCGGCGACGCTCGCCGATGGGGGCTGGGCGTCAGCACCTCGACCACCTCGCCGAGCAGCACACCTCTGCTGTCCTCGAGGCTGGCCAGCACGCGCTCTCCGGGGATGGCGCCGGCGATGAGCGCGACGCGTCCGTCGGGCATGCGGCACAGCGATCTGCCGCCGTGGACCTGTCGCTCCGGCACAAGTTCGACTAGCTCACCCGCCGCGGGCATGCCGCGCAGTGTAGCCGAGCGCTCTCTGCAGCGTTCAGCCGAGCTCGTCCGGCGCTCAACCCGACCTCCTCCAGCGGCCCTACGACGCCTTCCTGACGACCGGCTGCCGCGGACCGGGGAGCGCCGGATGCCTTGCTATACTGCCCGCCATGAAACGCTCCCTGCAGGAATACGTGGAGCTGGTCGTGTTCGGGCTGATCGCACTTCTCGTGGGTACCGGCCTGTTGTGGGTCGTCGGCTGGGTCCTCTCGCTGGGCGGCGTAGTCCTCAAGGGCTTGGCCGGCCTGCTCTGGATGCTGCTCAGGTTCATCGTGCCGGTCGCCATCGCCGGCGGCCTCGTGTACTTCCTCGTGAAGGCGGCTCAGGGGCGGCAACGCGCCGACGCCAGCACCTCTGGTAGCTCCGCCACGCCCACACCCGTCGACGCCAGCTACACGCCGCCTGCTGCGGGCACGACCGCCGGCACGACTGCCAGCACGGCCGCCAGCACGACCGTGGGCACGGCCGCCGGCACGGCCGGCACCAGCACCGCCGATGAACCGGCCACGTACGACCCTGCTGTTGCCGGCCCTACTGCCGAGGACATGGCGGTTGGCGACGACCTCGCGGGTGGCGCGGACGTCGTGTCAGACGCCACGGAAGCCGGCAGCGAGCCGCTCCGCAACGAGCTGACGGACGATACGGGTGACACGGAGCCGGCCGACATCGCGAGCGAGGACGACGAGGACCGCGACGAGGCCTGAGCTG
>CAZQVC010000035.1:15977-22866 GCA_964596625.1 uncultured bacterium
GAGCCGGCCGACATCGCGAGCGAGGACGACGAGGACCGCGACGAGGCCTGAGCTGAAGCGGCGGCGCTGGCCGCTGTGGCGCCTGTCGCTGGCGTCGGTAGCCGTACTCGGACTGACCGGGGTGCTGTTGGCGGCGCCGCCGCTCCCCGCGGATCGCGACCCCGAACCCAGTGAGCACATAACGGCCGGCGAGGAGCTGTACGCCTGGAACTGCGCCGTCTGCCACGGGGCCACCGGCGGCGGCCTGGCTGAGGCCAAGCTGGCGTTCCCCAGCGACCACCGCGACTGCACCCGCTGCCACCGGCCCAACAACCGCGTGGTCCAGCCTCTCGACCAGCCCTTCACGGACAACGACATGTTCTCGATCGGCGACCCGCCCGCCCTCCACGGCGGCTCATCGCTCGCCGCGCTGGCGCCTCCCGCCGCGCTTCACGCCTACCTCTCGGCGACGATGCCGCGCTACGACCCCGGTCGTCTCAGCGGGGAGGAGTACTGGGCGATCACCGCGTTCCTGCTCGAACTCAATGGGCGCGATGAGGAGGCCGCCGAAGTGGCGAGCCCGCGCTAACAACCTCGCGCCAGCCCAGCACAGCCAGCGACGTCTACTCGCTGCGCGGGTCGAGGACGTCGCGGAAGGCGTCGCCCAGCAGGTTCCAGCCGAGCACGAAGAGCACGATGATGATGCCTGGCCAGAACGACACGTACCAGTAGGCGAACGGCTGGCCGGGCGGTCCGAGGATCCAGTCGCGGGCGAACGAGATCATCTGGCCCCAGTCGGCGTAGCCGATGTCGGCCCCGAGCCCGAGGAACGACAACGCCGCCGCCGTGAGCACGATCGACCCGATGTCGAGGCTGGCGACGATGATCAGCGGGCCGATGGCGTTGGGCAGCACGTGGCGGAAGATGATGCCGAGCGGCCTCCTGCCGAGCGCCTTGGCGCTGGTGACGAAGTCCTCCTCCTTCACGCGCAGCACCTCCCCGCGCATCAGCCTCGCGTACGACGGCCAGGCCACCACGGCGATGGCGAACATGATGTTGCTTATCGAGTTGCCGAGCACCATGACCACCACCATCGCGACGACCAGGCTGGGCAGCGAGATCACGATGTCGGTGAAGCGCATCAACACGTTGTCGAAGACCCCGCCGATGTAGCCAGAGAGGCTGCCGATGATGAGGCCGGTAAGGAGGCTGATGCCGACCACGATGAGGCCGATCTTGAACGCGGTGCGGGTGCCCCAGATGAGGCCGTAGTAGATGTCGTACCCGCCGCTGGTGGTGCCGAGCAGCGTCTCGGAGGTTGCTGCCGGGCGCGGCACGTTGCCGAAGCCCTCACGCGGGATCGTGAAGCAGCTCTCGGGCGGCGCGAACATGGCCTGCCAGAAGACCGCCTTGGTGGGGTTCTTGTAGTCGTACTGGGTCGCGGCGCTAAGGCCGAGGTCGCGCAGGCAGTTGCGGCCGACGTCGGTGATCACCGGCGCGAAGACGGCGATGAGCACGAACAGCGCGACCACGATCAGGCCGACGATGGCGAGCGGGTTGCGGCGGAAGCGCTTGGCGGCCTTGGAGTCGGCCCAGGTGCTGCGGCGGGCGGGCGCGATCGGCTCGCCGGCGTCGAGCTCCTCCGGGGTGGCGTTGGTTTCGTCTACCACGCTACTCGTACCTGATCCGCGGGTCGATGACGCCGTAGAGGACGTCGACCAGGAGGTTGGCGATGACCACCATGAGGGCCGTGAACAGCGCGAAGCCCATCACCGAGGCGTAGTCGAGGTTGGTGGCCGAGGCCGCGGCCCATTGGCCGAGGCCGGGGTAGTTGAAGATCGTCTCGGTGATGACGACCCCGTTGATCAGGCCGATGAGCGTGAAGCCCGAGAGCGTGATGACGGGAATGAGCGCGTTGCGCCGGGCGTGCTTGCGCGTGACCACGCTTTCGGGCAGCCCCTTGGAACGAGCGGTCCTCACGTAGTCCTTGCCGAGCGCGTCGAGCAGCGAGGAGCGCATCACGCGCATGATCTGCGCGCTTTGCACCACCGCCAACGTGACCACCGGCAGGACCAGGTGCTTGAGCGCGTTGAGGAAGATATCGAAGCGCCCGTTGAGCAGCGCGTCGAGGCTGAGCATCCTGGTGTAGTGGGTGAAACCGGAGCGGCCGGCGATCTCGACGAGGTACTGCGTCGAGATCCTGCCGGGCTGGAACCAGCCGAGCGCCCCGTAGAAGATCACCAGCAGCCAGATGCCGAGCACGAACGTCGGCAGCGACCAGCCGACGATCGAGATCACCCTCGTCACCTGGTCGATCAGCTTGTCGCGGTTCAGGGCCGCTGCCGTGCCCATCCAGATCCCTATCCCGATGACGGGGATGATCGCCAGGATGGCCAACTCGAGCGTGGCGGGGAAGCGGTTGCGCAGCGTGGTGAGGACCGGCTCGTTGGTCGTGCGGGAGTAGCCGAGGTTGCCGCTGAACACCTCTTTCATCCAGCGGTAGTACTGCACGTACCAGGGGTCGGTGAGGCCGTACTGCTCGATGATCGAGTCGATCTGCCTGATCTGCTGTTCCGATTGGACGAACGCGGCGGCGCGTTGATAGGGCGTGAGGAGCTGCATCAGGAGCACGATGGCCAGGGTCACGCCGATGAACACTACCGGTAGCAGCAGCACGCGCCTGGTGATGAAAACGAGCAAGATAGTTCTCTCTTCGTCAGGGAATATCGCCCGGGAGCGAGCCGATCATCACAGGCTCGCTCCCGGGCATGACTGGACGGACGGGCTACGCCGCCTCATCCAGCTTCGAGCATCAGTTCTTGGACAGGTCCTTCCAGTAGAACTCATCCGAGAGCATCGGGTTGTAGTAGACGCCCTGCAGCGACTCGCGAGTGACGATGAACGGGGTCTGCATCGGCACGGCGATGATCGGGGCGGTGTCGTAGTGCGCGGTGCCGATCTCGCGGTAGATGAAGCCGCGTTCGGCCGGATCGAAGACGGCGTCGGCTTCGTCGATCAAGACCTGAACCTCAGGCACGTCGATCGAGGTGCGGTTGGAGTAGTAGCCGTCGTTGTCGTAGAAGGTGTTGATGAAGTTGCTGGGGTCGGCGTAGTCGGCGGCCCAACCCAGCGCGAACATCGGGACCTTCTGCTCCGCGGAGCGGTTGAGGAAGTCGGCCCACGGCAGGCTGCGCACGTTCATGCGGAAGTTCGGGTTGATGAACGAGAGGTTGTCGGCGATGATCTCGAGCGCCGTCTGACGGATCGTGTTGCCCGCGTTGTAGATGGCGGTGAACTCGAAGCCGGTGTCCCACAGCTCCCCGTCCCAAGCCGCGCGGAAGTACTCTTCGGCAGCTTCGAGGTCGAGGGTGCGCACGGCGACGTCGTCGTTGTAGCCGAGGAACGACGGGGGCAGGCCCATGGTGAGGACCTGACCGTTGCCTTCGTAGAGCTGGTCCACGATGCCCTGCTGGTCGAACAGGTGGGCGAAGGCGCGACGAACGTTGACGTCGGTGAAGAAGTCGGCCGGGATGCCGTTACCGTCGAGCTGGCCGGAGCCGACGTCCTCGTTGTTCGAGGTGTCGATGTCGAAGTTGAAGAAGACCGCGGTCACCGAGGTGGTGGCCCAACCGTCTTCCTGGTGCACGACGACGCCCGGGGCGCCACGCAGCTGGACGAGAGCAGAGTTCTCGTTGAGCGTGATGCGGTCGGCGTCACCCTGCTGAAGGGCGAGGATGCGGGTCGACTGCTCGTCGACGTACTGGTAGACGACGTTCTGGATGGACGGAGCGCCGCCCCAGTAGTCGTTGAAGGCGCGGGCAACGACGGAGTCGTCGGTCCACTCAACGAGCTGGTAGGCGCCGGTGCCGCTGGCGTTGGTCGAGAGGAACTCGGTCGTGATGTCGCGGCCGTTCCAGTCGGTCCAGGTGGCCTCGGTGCCGTCCCACGAGCCGCCGTCGATGGCGAACTGGCTGTCGACGATGCTGTAGGCGGTGTAGGTGAGGATCGGGATGAGCGCCGGCGTGGGGTTGACCAGGTTGACCACGGCGACGAGGCCGTCGGGGCCTTCGGGGCACTCGACGATGTTGTCGATCATCTCCCAGGTCACGTTCTCCTGGAAGGCCGCGGGGTCGCTGCCGTCACCGGAGTAGCCGAGGAAGAGGTCGCCGGTGAGGTACGCCGTCGCACCCTGAGGGTGAGCGGTGAGCGCGCCGTACTGGAAGGAGTACTCGACGTCCTTACAGCTCATCGTGTTGCCGCTGTGGAACTGCACGCCCTCGCGCAGGTTGAACGTCCAGGTAAGGCCGTCCTCGGAGACCGTGTAGTCGGTCGCGAGAGCGGGTTCGAACTCGTCGATGGCCTCGCCGGAGTAGAGGAACAGGGTCTCGTAGATGTTCTCGATGATGCCGCCGGAGCCGGTGTCGTAGGCGCGGGCGGGGTCCATGGAGACCGGTTCGCCGAACGTCTGATAGACGTACGTGTCCGACGGTGCCTGCGCGAACGCCATGGATAGTGCTAGCAGCGCGCTGGCGACGAGTGCGAAGATGCTTCTCTTCATTCAGGACTCCCTAAGAATGTGGACTTTCGGCACAGCACGGCTGTGCCACTTGAGTCTTTAGACCGAGGTCGCGTCTCGGTTTGACTCCCTTCGTCGGCCGGGGCCCGATGCCCCGCGGGGCGTTGCCCCGTAGAACGGTGGTCCATCTACGTCGGGTGCGACTCCCAGCTGGTGGTAGTCAGGTTTGAAACGACGATAGACAGGCGTGTTCAGGTTACAACACCGTGATTCCAGGATGTGAACTATTTCCTTAGCCAGCTTAATCCAATGCGGTGGTAGCGACGGCAGCGCTCGGCCCGGAGCTTGGTCCGGCCCCCGCTTAGCGCCGCCCCGGCCCTTTGGCGGCGACAGGGAGTGGAACCCGCCCGAGATCTCGCCGTCGGCCACGGGGACCTTCCGGCGTGGGGGCCGGGTGTATCCTGGCAGCCATGCCTCGCCGCTTCCTCACGCTCTGCGCCGCGTTGCTGACGGGTGCGCTGCTCACCTCGTGCGTCGGACGTCCGGACTCGCTGGCCCCTCGCATCTCGATCACCGACCCGCGCAGCGGCGCCACCAGGAGCACGGAGGCGCTGACGATCAGCGGTTACGCCATGGACGACTCCGGCATCGCCAGCATCCGCGTGGACGGCGCCGACCTGCTCGCCGACCCCCTCTACGCCAACGAGCGCGGCAAGGGCCTCGTCAACTTCGCGTTCACCAAGCCCAACGTCGCCGATGGCGAGCTGACCATGGTCCTCGAGGTCACCGACGTCAACGGTCGCACCAGCAGCGAGACCTACGTGCTCACGCTCGACGCCACTCCTCCGACCGTCGAGCTGACGACGGTCGAGGCTCTTGGCAACGGTCGCCTGCGCGTTGAGGGCGTGGCTCGCGACAACATCGCCCTCAGCTCCGTGCGCATCAACGACGTGCCGCTAGCGTTCACGCCGGGGGCGGAGTTCACCTTCTCCGTACTGGTCAACGCCGTCCCCGACGGCCAGGTCGTCGTCGAGGACGGCGCGGGCAACCGCACCGCCGCCCCGCTGCAGTGATCGGTGACAAGGAGAGGGAGACTCAAGCGACGGCGAGCCCCGTCACGCTCCCGGTAGCCAGCGCGGCGCTGTTGAGCGACCCCGGGGCCCTGCCGACGCTGACGCTCGAGCTCGAGCACGCCAACGGCGACCTCCTCGCGTTGGTCGACAGCTTCGGCATCGCCGGGCCGTTCACGATTCAAAGCCCATGGGAGCTGCGCGACGAGCAGGGACGGCATCTGATCCACGCGGGCGGCTACGCTGCGATCCCGTTCGGTGAGCGCTACCCGCCGCTGCTCGAGTTCGTGGCCGAGTACCTCGAGCACGGCAGGCAGCTCGGCTTCGCTCAGCAGAGCGCGAGCGAGTGGCGAGCGGCCCTGGCGGAGAACCTCGTGGCGCTGCTCAGCGCGCTGGCGCCGAGCCACGCCGACAGCCGCGTCTTCTTCACCAACTCGGGCGCCGAAGCCGTCGAGGCCGGCCTGAAGATGGCCCTTACCCACCGCCCGAAAGCCAGGACGATCGTCAACTTCGCCGGCGGCTATCACGGCAAGACGCTCGGCGCCTTGGCCATCACGCCGAGCGACGAGTACCAGGGCCCGTTCCGGCCGCTGGTGCCCGAGACGATCACGCTGCCCTTCGGCGACGCCCAGGCGTTGGCCGACACCTTGTCGCGACACGCCAGGAAGATCGCGGCCGTCGTCATCGAGCCGGTTCTCGGCGAGGGCGGCGTGGTCGTCCCGCCGCCCGACTACCTAAGGCAGGTAGGTGAGCTGGCCAGGCAGCACGGCGTGCCGGTCATGGCCGACGAGATCCAGAGCGGCCTCGGCCGCACCGGTCACTGGTTCGCCAGCGTCGCCGCCGGCCTCGAGCCCGACATCATCACGCTGGCCAAGCCTCTGGGCGGCGGGCTGGTGCCGATCGGCGCCACCATCGCGCGCAAGGACATCTACCGCTCGCTGTTGCCGGGGCTCAACGCCAAGCGCCACTCCAACACGTTCGGCGGCGGCAGCCTGGCGGCCGCGGTCGGCTTGAAGTCACTCGAGCTGTTGGTCGAAGGGCGCCTCGACCAGCGCTCGGCCGAGTACGGGCGGATCGGCCTGGAGCGCCTGCGTTCGATAGCCGCGAAGGTTCCGGAGCTGATCGACGAGGTGCGCGGCGCGGGCATGCTCTTCGCGATGTCGCTGAGGCCGCTCGTCGGCTTCCGCGTACCAGGGGTGTCGAACGACGACATGCAGACCTTCGCCTCCGCTCTGGCCCTGAGAGCCCTGCACGACGGCGGGGTCCACGGCTGCTACAGCAGCAGCGCCAACCGCGTCGTGCGGCTTACGCCCGCGCTGAACAT
>CAZQVC010000036.1:0-15104 GCA_964596625.1 uncultured bacterium
CCAACCGGTTTCTCTCCACCGTGCAGGTCGGCATCACCCTCATCGGGGTGCTCTCGGGTGCCTTCGGCGGCGCCGCCCTGGCTCAGCCCTTCTCGGAGCTGCTGGCGACGGTCGGTTGGCTAGAGCCGTACGCCTACCCGGTCGCCTTGGTCGTGGTGGTCGTGTTGATCACGTACTTCACGCTGGTGTTCGGCGAGCTCGTACCGAAGCGGCTGGCGCTCGGGGCCCCGGAGCGGCTCGCTGCGCGGCTGGCCCCCGTCATGACGGTCGTGTCGAAGGCGGCGAGCCCGCTGGTAAGCCTGCTCAGCGTCTCCACCCAGGGCGTGCTCCGGCTGTTCGGCGCCGGCGCGGAGCCGAGCAACGAGGTGGACGAGGAGGACATCCACCTGCTGGTGGAGGAGGGCCTGAAGCAGGGCAGCGTCGAACCGGGCGAGCGCGAGATCATCCAGAGGGCGTTCTGGCTGGGTGAGCGCCGCCTCAACGCGGTGCTCACACCCCGGCCAGAGGTCGCCTGGCTCGACCTCGAAGATGGCCTCGAGGGCCTGGCGGAGCTGATGGAGCAGGAGCCTCACACCCGTTACCTCGTCAGCCGCGGCGAGGTCGACGAGGTGGTCGGCTACGTCATGACCCGCGACCTGGTGCGGGAGCTGCTGGCGGGGCGGCGACCTAGGATCGAAGACCACGTGAGGAAGCCACTGTTCGTGCCTGAGACGCTGCCGACGCTGACGTTGCTGCAACGCTTCAAGGCCAGCGGCGTCGACTTCGCGGTCGCGCTCGACGAGTACGGCGGGGTGGAGGGCATCGTCACCCTTCATGACCTGCTGGAGGAGCTGGTCGGCGACATCAGGCGCCCCGACGAGGACGGCCTGCCGGAGATCGAGGAGCTGCCGAGCGGAGCCATCTCGGTCGACGGACTCTACGAACTCGACCTCCTCGCCGAGCGCCTCGGCTCTGAGGAGGTCGCGGCCATCGCCGCCGGTGACCTCGGTCCCAACGGGTCCGGGCCCGCTGCCGTCGCCGTGCACACCGTCGGCGGGCTGGTTGCGCTGAAGCTCGGGGAGATCCCGCGCCGCGGCGACACCGTCGACGTCGGCGGTTTCCGATTCCAGGTGACCGCCGTCGACGGCCTGCGGGCTGCCAGGGTGACGATCTCGCCGCTGGACGAAGAGCTCGCCAGGGACGAACAGGTGCGTAGCGGACGCAGCGGCTCCGGACCGGCGTGGTGAGTTGCGCGAGGCGTGCGGGGCTCTAGGGCGCCTTGCTCGGGCCGCGCGAACCGGCGCAAGCTGGCAACACCAGCCCCGCGGGCGGTCGCAACGACAACGGCGCCCTTCGAGAGTCGTCGAAGGGCGCCGTTCGCTGGCTGGCGGGGGCAGCAGGACTTGAACCCGCGACCTACGGTTTTGGAGACCGCCGCTCTACCGACTGAGCTATACCCCCAAGTGCCTTGGCCGTCAGCCGAGGGGAGATTATACCCACAAGGACCTGACGCCGGGCGAACGCGTCATACCGCGCACGGACCAACGCAGAGACACACCACACGGCGCCAGGCCGAAGGACAGACGACCATCTGACCCGCCCGGCCGAGCGCACGCGAACGCGAGACACACGACAGACCGCGGCGGTAACGCCGTGATATACGTATCCCATGCAGCAGGTCGTCAACGAAAGCGAGAGCCTCAGGTTCACCGAGGCCGGCGCCAACCGCGCACGGCAGCTCGTCGCCGACAGCGGCCTCAACGAGGGCGCGGTGCGGGTCTTCGTGAAGTCCGGTGGTTGCAGCGGCTATCAGTACGGCATGACCATCGACGACAAGCGCCTCGACGGCGACCGCGAGTTCGAGGACCACGGCGTGAAGATCGTGGTCGACGAACGCAGCTGGCCGTACCTCCGCGGCTCCCACGTCGACTGGGTGGAGAACCTCATGGGCGGGGGCTTCAGCGTCAAGAACCCCAACGCCTCGAGCGAGTGCGGCTGCGGGCACAGCTTCCGCACCGACAACCGCCCGCCCCCCAGCGAGGGCGGCAGCTGCAGCTAACCACGACTTACCGGAAGGTAAAGGGCGCGCCTTGACGGCGCGCCCTGAACGTTAGGTCCCGCGTTCAGCTCGTCGGCGTCAGGCTGCGCCCAAGTCCTCTCGCGGACAGGTCACCTCGACGGTGTTGCCCATCGGGTCGAGCAGGGGATAGCTCCAGTACCCGACCCACGTAGGCTCGGCACGGTACGCGGGCACGCCTGCCTCCCCAGCGGCACGCACGATGCCCATGAAGTCGTCGGGGTCGCACTCGAGTGACCAGCTCGTCCGCGGCTCAGTCCCGCCCTCCCAGCCGGGCTGGATGGCGTAGCCGGAGGAGGCCGGCGCCACCCTTCGGTCCTCGAAGATCGCGAGCTGGTGCCCGTCTACCGTGTACGCGACGCTCCCGGCGTCCTCCCAGATCTGCTCCAACCCAAGCACCGCGCCGTAGAACGCCTTCATCGCCGCCAGGTCGCGGCAGAAGAGGTAGGTGAAGCCGAGGCGCTTGCCCATCTAGGCGCCGTCGGCGTCTGGGAACTCGTAGCGCAGCACCGGCTGGCGCGCCGCCTTCACCTCGTCGAGGCGCCGCACGGGCGTCTCGTAAGGTGCGCCGGCGAGGTAGTCGGGGTCCTCCTCGGCGCGGCGCAGGATCTCGGCCAACGCGTCGACGAAGGCGTCGATGGTCTCGAGCGACTCGGTCTCGGTCGGCTCGATCATCATCGCCTCCTTCACCACCAAGGGGAAGTAGACGGTCATCGGGTGCATCCCGTGATCGAGCAGCGCCTTGGCGAGGTCGAGGGTGCGCAGGCCCTCGGGCGGTTGGGCCACGAACTCGTGCATGTTGGTCCGGTCGTAGGTGATCGTGAAGCCCAGCTCCTTGAGCTTGACGCGCATGTAGTTGGCGTTGAGCACCGCGTGCCCGCTCACCTGCCTGAGACCGTCGCGTCCCAAGGCCCTGATGTAGGTGTAGGCCCGCACCAGGTTGCCGAAGTTGCCGTAGAAGCTGCGCATGCGACCGATCGAGTTGGGCAGGTCGTGGTCGAGGTAGTACTCGTCGCCGGACGCGGCGCCTTGCTCACCGTTCGCGGCCTGCGGCTCGCGGCGCGAGACGATGGGCGCAGGCAGGAACTCGCGCAGGTGCGCCTTGACCCCCACGGGCCCGGTGCCTGGTCCGCCGCCGCCGTGAGGGGTGGTGAACGTCTTGTGCAGGTTGAGGTGCACGACGTCGAAGCCCATGTCGCCCGGCCTGACGCGGCCGACGATCGCGTTGAGGTTGGCCCCGTCGTAGTAGAGCTGCGCGCCGGCGGCGTGGGCGAGCTCGGCGATCTCCAGGATGTTGCGTTCGAACAGCCCGAGCGTGTTCGGGTTGGTGAGCATCACGGCCGCGACGTCAGGGCCGATCGCCTCCTCGAACGCGGCGAGGTCTACCTCGCCGTTGGGGCCCGTCTTGACCTCGCGTACCTTGTACCCGGCCATCGCTGCGGTCGCCGGGTTGGTGCCGTGAGCGCTGTCGGGCACCAGCACGACCCTGCGGCTGTCGCCCTCGCCACGCGACTCGTGATACGCGCGGATCATCAGGATGCCGGCCAGCTCGGCGTGCGCGCCGGCGGCCGGCTGCAGGCTGAAGGAATCCATGCCGGTGATCGCGGCGAGGTCGCGCTGCAGCTCGTAGAGGAGCTGGAGCGCGCCTTGGGCGGTGGACGGGTCCTGGTAGGGGTGCACGTCCTGGAAGAGCCGCGCGGCCTCCTCGTTGACCTTGGGGTTGTACTTCATCGTGCACGAGCCCAAGGGGTAGAAGTTCCCGTCGATGCTGAACTGCCGGTGAGCCAGCTGGGTGTAGTGCCGCACCAGGTCCAGCTCGGAGACCTCGGGCAGGCGGGGCTCGTCGGCGCGAAGGTGCTCCTCGCCGAGCAAAGCGGCCAGGTCGACCTCGGCGGGGGCCGGCGGTCGGGCGCCGCGGCGGCCGGGCCGCGAGCGCTCGAAGATCAGGGGGAAGTCAGCCATGGGCGACCTCCAGACGCTGAGCTGCGGAGGCGGGGGCTGGCAGGCTCGCGAGCCCGGCCAGCAGCTTCTCGACGTCGGCGTCGCTGGTGCGTTCGGTAGCGCTGAGCACGACGGCGTCGCCCAGTCCGTACTCGGCCGGCACGGCCACGCCGGCCTGCACGCCGCTCGCCGCCAGGTGGCGTCTCACGGCGGCGGGATCGGCGGCGACCGGCAGCACGAACTCGTTGAAGTAGGCGGCTTCCGTGCGCGGCTGGTGGCCCTCCTCGGCGAGGCGGGCGGCCAGCCGGTGCGCCTTGCCTACCGAGCCGACGGCGAGGTCCTTGAGGCCCTGCAGCCCGATGGCCGCGACGTTGATCGCCGCCATCAGCGCCGTTAGCTGGTGGTTGGAGCAGATGTTCGACTTCGCCTTGCTGCGCCTGATGTGCTGCTCCCTCGCCTGCAGGGTCAGCACGTAGGCGCGGCGGCCGTCGACGTCGGTGGTCTCGCCCACGATCCGGCCGGGGAACTGCCGCAGCAGCTCCTCTCGCACGACCATGAAGCCGAAGCTGGGGCCGCCGAAGTTGACCGGGTTGCCGAGCGTCTGCCCGTCGCCCACGGCGACGTCGGCGCCGTACTGGCCGGGCGCCTTGAGCACCGCCAGGCTCAACGGGTCGACGACCGCGATGGCCAGCGCGCCCGCCGCGTGCGCCGCCTCGGTGAGCTCCGCCATCTGCTCGAGGTAGCCGAGGTAGTTCGGCTGCTGCACGATCACTCCGGCGACGTCGCCGGAGACCTCCGGCGTCGGGGTGGTCAGCGGGTCGAGGTCGACCACGTCGAGCTGGATGTCGAGCGGGGTCAGGTAGGTGGCGAGCACCGCACGCGTCTCGGGGTGGACGCCGCGACTCACCATCACGCGCTCGCGGCCCGTCTGGCGCACCGCCAGCAGTGCGGCTTCGGCGGTGGCGCTGGCCCCGTCGTACATGCTGGCGTTGCTGATGGGCAGGCCGGTGAGCTCGCTCATCATCGTCTGGTACTCGAAGGTCGCCTGCAGGATGCCTTGCGCCACCTCGGCCTGGTACGGCGTGTAGGAGGTCACGAACTCGCTCTGCATGGCGAGGTGAGGCACTACCGAGGGGATGAAGTGGCGCCGCGCGCCGCCGCCGAGGAAGTCGGCGCCGGACGTGTCGTTCTTCGCCGCCAGCGACCTCAGGTGGTCGAGGAGGCTGGCCTCGTCCATGCCGAGCGGCAGGTCCATCTCGGGGTCGCGAAGCGCGCTCGGGAGGTCTGCGAACAGCTCCCGTATCGAACCCACGCCGAGCGTCCGAAGCGCGCGTTCGACGTCCTCTGGCGTGTGCGGGTGGTAATGCACGAACCTACTCCTCTGCGACCGATCCCACGTACGAGGCTGCGTCGAGAAGGGTGTCGAGCTCCGCGGCGTTCGTCGGCACGAGCTTGAACAGCCAGCCGCCGTCGTACGGGCTCTCGTTGATGGCCTCCGGCTTGGCGTCGAGGTCGTCGTTGACCGCGGTGATCTCACCCGCCACCGGGGCGTAGATGTCGGATGCGGTCTTGACCGACTCGATGACAGCGACCTGCTCGCCCTTGTCGACCGTGCTGCCGACCTCCGGCAGCTCGACGAAGACGACGTCGCCGAGCTGGTCCTGCGCGTAGTCGGTGATGCCGACGGTGACGCTGCCGTCGTCCTCCACGCGCGCCCACTCGTGGCTCTTGGCGTAGCGCAGCTCTTCTGGCGTGTTCATGTGACTCCTCCGGATCTGCTGATCGAAATCTGTTGGTGCGAAGCGGTTGCAAGCGAGCGCTCACGGGTGCCGTGCCAGCTCGCGAGTCTCATGCCATGTAGAACGGCGGCTTCACGATCTCGGCGGCCAGCGCCCTGCCCCTGACCTCCACGTGGACCTCGCCACCGTCGCTGACGTGTTCGGCGTCGACCCAGGCGAACGCGATGCAGTCGCGGGTGAGGGGGGAGAGGGCGCCCGAGGTGACCTCGCCGATCGCGTCGCCGTCCGGCGTGACGATCTTGTAGCCCTGACGCGCGATGCCGCGCTCCTTGAGGCGTAGGCCCACCAGCCTCCGGTCGCAAGCGGGCGACCACATGGCCTCGCGGCCGTAGAACGGCTTGTCCTTGACCACCCAGGCGAAGTCGGTGCACAGCGGGTTGGTGGTGGCGCTCAGCTCGTGCCCGAACAGCGGGAAGCCGGCCTCGAGGCGCAAGGTGTCGCGGGCGCCGAGACCGCACGCGGTGGCGCCGGCGTCCAGCAGGACGTCCCACACGGCGACCGCGTCGGATGGGTCGCTGAACAGCTCGAAGCCGTCCTCTCCGGTGTAGCCGGTGCGGCTCACCTTGACGGGGACGCCGGAGAGCTCGGCCGAGAGCGTGCCGTTGCGCTTGAGCTCGGTGAGGTCGTCGGCCAGGAGCCGGCCTAACATCATCGCGCTGTTCGGCCCTTGCAGGGCCACCAGCGCCCAGCGGTCGGACTCGTCCACCACCTGAACCTCACGGTCGGCCGCGAGCGCCGCGAGGTGCCTGAACACCGCCTCGGCGTTCGCCGCGTTGGCCACGATCAGGTACTCCTGCTCGGCCTCCCGGTAGACGTAGAGGTCGTCGATGAGACCGCCGCGGTCGTTGGGCAGCATGTTGTACTGACCGCGCCCGAGCCGCAGCCGGCCCGGGTCGTTGAGCGTGGCGAACTGCAGGAACGCCGTCGCCTCCGGTCCGCTCACGCGGATCTCGCCCATGTGGCTAACGTCGAACAGTCCGGCGCCGCCTCGCACCGCGAGGTGCTCGTGGTTGATGCCGCCCTCGTAGTGCAGGGGCATCTGGTAGCCGGCGAACTCCACCATCCTGCCGCCCAGCTCGAGGTGCTTCTCGTAGAGGGGCGTGCGGAGAGCTTGCGTTTGCGACGTTGGCGCCATCGGCCCGACGATATCACGGGCCCCTATGGCGTTCTGAGCGTACGGAAGCGGTAGACGTAACCCGCCGGGACGGACGTGCGGCAGGCCTTGGGGTCAGGCTAGGTGCGTTTCATGCTGGGTGCGTCTCAGGCTGAACGCGTATCAGATGAAGTGCGTTTCAGGCCTTCTGAGCGAGCTTCTCGAGCACCATGGTCGAGACCGCGCGCAGGGGCTCGAAGACGCCCTGGAACTCCGAGGCTACGGCCTCGAACATCTGGATGCTGCCGTCGGGGTTGAGCACCTGGCGGAGCATCTCCATGGGGACCGCTTCGGGCAGGTCCCTCTTATTCACCTGGATTACGTGCGGCACGTCGGCCAGCCTCAGGTTGTACTCGCGCAGGTTCTCGCGCAGGTTGCGCAGGCTCTCGGCGTTGGCGCGCAGGCGGTCGGGCGCGGAGTCGGCGACGAACACCACGCCGTCGACCCCGCGCAGGATCAGCTTGCGCGAGGAGTTGTAGAACACCTGACCCGGCACCGTGTAGAGGTGGAAGCGGGTCTTGAAGCCGTTGACCTTGCCGAGGTCGAGCGGCAGGAAGTCGAAGAACAGGGTGCGCTCGTCCTCGGTGGCGAGCGAGACCATGTCGCCTTTCGATTCCGCCGGCACCTGCTCGTAGATCTGCTTGAGGTTGGTGGTCTTGCCTGAGAGCCCGGGTCCGTAGTAGACGATCTTGAAGTTGATCTCCCGGATCGAGAAGTTGATCGTGCTCATCGATCCCTCGTTCCGAACAGCCCGTCGAGCAGAGCGGTGGTGGAGTTGCTCCACTCCTGGTCGAACTCGACCGTCGGCGCCTCTTCCTCCGACGACTCGATGGCGACCCTTATCTCCTGCGCGGCGAGCTTGGTGGCCATCTTCACGCGGCCGAGCTGGGCGCCGGAGTCGAACACGGTGACCAGCAGCGCCTCGTTGCCGAGCTCCTCGAGGTAGGTGCCGACCTCCGCGCCCTGCTGCACGGTCTCCTTGAAGCCCTCCTCGCCGAAGAGGTTGGCGATGGCCCGGTTGGCCGAGTAGTTCGACGCCACCAACGTGGCGAACGAGTCGAGCGACGGCGGCTTGGGCGCCCACAGGGCGCGGGCGTGCATCAGCACGAAGCCCTTGCGGTCGATGATCAGCGCGTAGCGGGCGCGGCTCTTGGCCAGCAGCTCGCGCAGCAAGCCGTCGACCCTGTCGTAGGTCGCGCCATAGAGGTCCAATGACGGCTCGAGCATCGCTCAGAGTCTAGCAGCGCACGGGTGCCGTCGGGCGTTGAACAAGCCACTCGGCCAGTGGCTCGCCCGACGCGGACGCGACGATGTGGCCGCTGTTGAACTTTTTAGAACCCACCGCTGGTCACACGTACGGCCGCCGCTTGCCTGCACCGTGCCGTCTAGGCGATAATCTGTAGGTTGGGTCGGCGAAGCGGCTAAAGGCCGCGGGCCGCCCGAGCGCGGCGATGTAGCTCAGCTGGTTAGAGCGCACGACTCATAATCGTGAGGTCGAGAGTTCAAGTCTCTCCATCGCTACCACCATCAGGACGCGGTTCCCGTCGGGGGCCGCGTCCTTTCAGTTCCCTCGTTCTCATAGAGGCTTGGCTGCCGCTAGCTGTGAGCCCGCACCAGCGCGACCAGCTGCGCCAACCCGGCCTGGGTGTCCCTCTCGGAGACCACGCCCAACCTGTCCAACAGCGCTTCGCCGAGCGCCGCCTTGAGCATCGCATGGTCGAGGCTGCTGGAGTCGTAGTGCCTCGCGCCATCGAGCGGGCTCGTCGCGCCGTCCCTCACGAGCTGCTCGACGAGGTCGGTGACCGCGACGACCTTCTCCAGGTCGACGTTGGCCAGCGTGTCGCTCGGCGCGTGGTAGTGCGGTCCCTGACCGCACGTGACGAAGAGGTACGGGACCCGCGCGAGGCGGAACGCGTGATGGTCGCTCATGTCTGGCATGTGCAGGTTGGGCAGGGTGATCAGCGGCATGAAGCCAGCAGCGGCCGACCTGACGACCTCGGCCAGGGCCGGATGGCTCTCCGCGCCCATCAGGGCCACCAGCCGCTCGAGGCCCGGCAGGGGGATCCGGTGCGCCACGAGGTCGAGGATTATCGCCAGGTGCGCACCGTCGCCGCCGTGATCGGCAACGAAGCGGGTCGAGCCCATCGCCCGCGAGTGGAAGTACGGCGGCTCCTCGGCGTCGAACGCCGCGATCACCACCGGGCGCGCTGCCGGTGAGCGAACGAGGCGCCGCGCGACCTCCACGACGATCGCGAGAGAGGCCGCGTTGTCGTCGGCCCCCGGAGTGCCGGGTACGGTGTCGTAATGGGCGCCGAGCACGACCGGCTCGCTTCGCGCCGCACTCCGGTCGAGGGCAGCGTCTGCAGCGGAGCTAGGCGCCGCCGCCGCGACGCCCACCACGTTGGCGAACGAGAGGCGTCCGTCGCCCAGGTATGACATCTCGAAGTCGGGTCCGGCGTACGGCACGAGCCCGAGCTCGTCGAAACGTCGCCTGGCCCAGTCGCGCGCCGCCATGTGGCCGGCACTGCCGACCACGCGGTCGGGGTAGCTGGTCAAACGTTCGATGTCGAGGCGAAGACGCTCACGAACGTCTTCGCGCCGTCGTTCACTCATCTTGGTCCCCCGTCAACCCCGCCGAGCCGGCCGGTATGTGCTCAACCGACTAGCTCGGCTACCGTCCCGGTCCAGGCGCAGTACGGGCAGAAGACCTCGTCGTCGGCCTCCCAGCCGCTCTCTTCGACGTTCTCGTCGACCACCAGCAGTTCATCGCTCTCCCGGTGTGAGACGACCTCGTAAAGGATGTGGACGGACGTGCGGATCTTGACCCTGCTCGCCTTGCAGCAGGGGCACAGGGCGGGCTGCCCGGTCGACGACGATGAAGACGTAGGGGAGATCGTGTGCGTGACCATAGCCGTCGCCAGGCTAGTTCAGCGCTTCTTACGGGGTTCTTAGGCAGCGGACGCCGGCTGGGACGCTGCCGGCCGCCAAGCGCGCTCGGCTATATTCGGTGGAATGGGCCGACTACCTGCGCGACTTCACCCTCGTCATCGCTCGCTTACGGATGGCCGCTGAACGTGGCGAAGCTGCTCATCGCCATGAGACCCGGCACGTTCACAGAAGCGCAACTAGACAGCGTGGCAGCCGCCGCTCCCGACCTCGAGGTGGTGGTGACGCGCGAGCGAGCGCAGATCGAGGAGCTGCTGCCCGAGGTGCGCATCGCGTTGGGCATGTTCCCCCGCGACCTCATCGCCAAGGCTCCCCGGCTCGAGCTGCTGCAGCTCTGGAGCGCGGGGGCCGACTGGTTGCTCGACCACCCGGAGATCGCCGAGAGCGAGGTCGTGATCACCAACTCCGCCGGCGTGCACGCCGTCCCGATCAGCGAGCACGTCTTCGGTTTCCTGCTGGCGTTCGCCCGCGGACTGCAGCGCGCCGTGCGCGATCAGCTCGCCGCGCGCTGGCACGAGCAGCGCCAGGCTGACCTCTTCGAGCTCTACGAGAAGACGATGCTGCTGGTCGGAGCCGGCAACATCGGCTCGCGGATCGCGGTCCTCGGAGAAGCGTTCGGGATGCGGGTGATAGCCGTCAGGCGCGACGCGACGAAGCCCGTCGAAGGGGCGCACGAGGTCCACGCCACCGAGGCCCTCGACGGCTTGTTGCCGGCAGCCGACTTCGTGGTCCTCACCGTGCCGCTGACCGCGGAGACGCGCGGCCTGCTCGGCGCGAAGCAGTTCGCCGCGATGAAGCGCAGCGCCTACCTCGTCAACATCGGCCGCGGCGGGACGATCGAGGAGGCCGAGCTGATCGCCGCGCTGCGCGCTGGCGAGATCGCCGGCGCCGGGCTCGACGTGTTCGAGGAGGAGCCGCTGCCGGCCGACTCGCCGCTGTGGGGCATGGAGAACGTCATCGTCACCAGCCACTACTCGGGCGCCACCCCGCGGTACGCCGAGCGCGTCCTGGAGATCTTCCTCGACAACCTGGGGCGACTGAAGTCGGGCGAAAAGCTGCGCAACGTGGTCGACAAGAAGCGGGGCTACTGAGGCGGTTCTCGCGGCTCGCACCTTGAGGAACGAGCGTCGAGGTTCCGAGCTTGGCTGGTCAGCGCCGTCCCCTCAACTGCGGGTCGAGCGCGTCGCGCAGCCCGTCGCCGAGTAGGTTGAAGCCTACGACCGCCAGGAAGATCGCCAAGCCAGGGAACGTGGTGACCGACGGCTGCGAGAAGATGTAGTTGCGGCCCTCGCCCAGCATCGCGCCCCACTCCGGCGTCGGTGGCTGCACGCCGAGGCCGAGGAAGCCGAGGCCGGCGGCCGTGAGGATGGTCGCGCCCATGCTCAGCGTCGCCTGCACGATCACCGGGGCCAGCGCGTTGGGCAGCACGTGCCGCCACAGCACCCGGTGAGACGGCACGCCGAGGGCCAAGGAGGCCTCGATGTAGCTGACCTCGCGGATCGAGAGCACCGAGCTGCGCACGAGCCGCGCGAAGCGCGGGATCGTGCTCACGCCGACGGCCACGATCACGTTGGTCAGGCCCACGCCGAGCAGGGCCACCAGGGTCAACGCCAGGAGGAAGGTGGTGAACGAGAGCATGAGGTCCATCACGCGCTGGATGATCAGGTCGACGGTGCCGCGGTAGTACCCCGAGATCACGCCTAGCGGCACCCCGATGACCACGCCGACCGCCACGGCGAACGCCCCGATGAAGAGCGTCAAGCGGGCTCCGAAGAGGATCCGGGCCAGGATGTCGCGCCCGAGTTGGTCGGTGCCGAGCGGATGGGTCAAGGACGGGGCCTGCAGCACGGCCCGCAGGTTCTGCTGCTCGGGGTCGTAAGGGGTGAGGAGCGGCGCCAGGACGCCGGCGAGGACCAGCAGCGCCACGATCGCCAGGCCGAGCATCGCGCTGGGGCTCTTCAACAGGCGCCGCAGCGTCTGGTTCATGGGCGCGGCCACCGCTGGCGCCTCGTCGAAGGCCGTGGCTGCTGCGGGCCTAGCCATGGCGCACCCGATGGTGGGCCGGGGCAGGACCCGAGGTAGCAGTGGGTCGCCTAGCCATAGCGCACCCTGGGGTCGATGACGGAGTAGAACAGGTCGATGGCCAGGTTCACGAGGGCGAAGAGGAGGGCGAACACGATCACCAGCCCCTGCACCGTCGGGTAGTCGCGCGCGAAGATCGAGTCGACCAGCAGCCGGCCGAGCCCCGGCCAGGCGAAGACGGTCTCGGTGAGGATGGCGCCGCCCAACAGCTCGCCGAACTGCAGGCCGATGACCGTGATGACCGGGGCCAACGCGTTGCGCAGCGCGTGGCGCCAGACCACCGTGCGCTGCTTCACGCCTTTGGAGCGCGCCGTCCTCACGTAGTCCTGGTGGAGCACCTCGAGCATGCTGGAGCGCGTGATGCGTGCGATGAAGGCCATCGAGAAGAAGGCGAGCGTCACCGCCGGCAGCACTACCGACAGCACGCCTTCGGCGCCCGCGGCCGGCAGCCAGCGCAGGCGGATGGAGAAGACCAGGATCAGCATCAACCCCAACCAGTAGACGGGCATGCTGATGCCGAAGAGCACCACCGTCGACGCCAGCAGGTCCTCGAAGCGCCCCGCCCGCGTGGCGGCGAACGCGCCTAGCGGGACGCCGATCAGCACGGCGAGTACCGTGCTGACCACCGCCAGTCTCGCGGTCGCGGCGAAGCGCGCTCCGATCTCCTCGGTAACCGGGTTGGAGGTCCGCGCCGAGGTGCCGAGATCCCCCTGCACCAGATCGCCGACGAAGATCACGGCCTGACGCAGCAGCGGCTCGTCGAGGCCCAAGCGGGTCCTCAGCCGCTCGACCTCCTGCTCGGAAGCCAGCACGCCGGCGATGACCCGAGCCGGGTCACCGGGCAGCAGCCGCACCATGAGGAACACGGTGAGCGCGACGAAGAAGACGGTCACCACCACGCCGATGAGACGTTGGATCAGGTACGACGTCAATTAGGACCCAGCTCCGCTATCGTCGCGCTCCTCCTTCGCCAAGGGCGGCAACGCCTGCCGCAAGACGAGGCGCAGGGTCACGTCGCGTGTGACCCTGCGCCGACAAGCCCTAGGTGATGCGGCTCAGTCCGCCGGGTGCGCGTAGAGCGCGTAGAACTTCTCGTTCGGCAGACCCGAGATGTTCGTCACGTCGGACGCGTGCACCATCGGGAAGCGCTGGACCCAGAGGAAGATCCAGGGGGCGTCGTCCCAGATGACGCGGGAGGCTTGGGCGTAGAGATCGGCGCGCTGAGCCTCGTCCACCGTGGCGTTCGCCTGCGCGATGAGCTCCTCCGCCTCGGGGTTGGTGTAGAAGGAGGTCGCCAGCCCGGCCGGCGGGTGCTGAGACTGCTGGAACTGCAGCATCTGCTGCGAGGCGTCCATGAACGCCGGCGCCCAGCCGAGCAGGTGCAGGTTGGTCTCGTTCTCGTCGACCGGTTGGGTCATGGTGCCGACGTAGGTCGGCCAGTCCATCGTGCGCACGTTGGCCGTCACGCCGACGTCGGAGAGGTAGTTGGCGATGGCCTGGGCGGCCGGGAAGTCCTGGACGTAGCGTCCGGTCGGGGCCATGAAGTCGAGCACCAGCTCGCCCGGCTCGATGCCGGCCTCCGCCAGCAGCTCGCGGGCGCGATCCGGGTCGTACTCGTACGTGCCCATCGACTCGTAGCCGAACAGGCTCTCGGCCATGGGCGCGTCCATCACGTCGGCCGCGCCGAAGAGGATCCCGTCGACGATGGCCTGCTTGTCGACGGCGTAGTTGAGCGCCTGGCGCACGCGCGGGTCGTCGAGGCCCGGCTTGGTCGTGTTGATCACGATGAAGATCGTGCGGTTGCTCGGCCCGAACACCACCTCGACGGCGGGGTTCGCCTCGAGCGCGGGGATGTCGGAGGCGGGCGGCAGGATGATCATGTCTACCTGGCCGGAGAGCAGGAGGCTCTCGCGGGTGGTCGCTTCCGGCACGACCTGGAAGATCACCTGCTCGTAGAACGGCAGCTCGCCCCAGTAGTCGTCGAAGCGCGACACGACGATGCGCTCGCCGAAGGAGCGCGACTCGAAGGTGTACGGCCCGGTGCCGACCAGGTTGGTGATGTTCTCGTAGGAGTTGCCGTCGAGGTCGACGGACGCCGGCGAGATGATGGCGGCGGTGGTCTGGGTGAGGGCGCCGGGCATGTAGGGGGCCGGCTGGCTCAGGTGCAGGCGCACGTGCAGGTCGTCGACCGCCTCGGCACTCTCGATGGGGGCGTACGGACCGCGCCGCGGCACGTTGACGGCGGTGTCGAGCAGGCGCTCGAAGTTCCACACCACGACGTCGGCCGTCAGCGGCGTGCCGTCGTGGAAGACCACGCCTTCGCGCAGGGTGAGGTCCATGGTGAGGCCGTCCGCGGAGGTGCTCCACTCGGTGGCCAGCTGCGGCACGAGGGCGCCGGTCTCGTCGATGCCCATCAGCGTCTGGGCCATGTAGTCGACGATGTTGTCGATGGTCGTGGTCGTGCCCTGTACCGGATCGAGGGAGTCGGCGTCCACGCCGATGGCGATCCGGAACGTCTCCTGGGCCATGGCCACGCCGGCCACCAGCAGAGTCAGGGCGAGTAGGTACTTCAGTCCGCGCATCCTTCGACCTCCCAAGTGAACCTGCAGCCGATTGGAACAGTTGTAGCAGGTTAGCCGGTTCTCAGGTACCGAGGTGCAAGGTGATGGTCGGTCGTGCGCCATCTTCCGAGCCTTGGCGCCTTAGGTGCGATAATCGGGGCGGGGACGGGCCTCGCGAGTTCGCACGTCGCACCAGGCACCACGGCCCCTTGACTCGTCTTCATGCCGGGATGGCGAAATGGTAGACGCAGCAGACTTAAAATCTGCCGCCCCCTGGGGCGTGCGGGTTCGACTCCCGCTCCCGGCACCACCTCACTGACGAGACGGCTGCAAGATCCAACCAGTGTGAAGCCCGCCAGTTCCGCATCGTGCGGCCAGCCTCTGGCGCACCGGTGGCGAAACTCATGGCGGTCCATGGGTAGAACCGTTGCCAAAGGGCGTCACGCGCTCTCCCACGCCTTCGCGCGCTCGACCGCTTCGCTCCAGCGGCCGCGCAGCGCGGCGCGCTCCGTGTCGCCCATGCTCGGCTCGAAGCGCGCGCCCTCGCGCCACAGCGCCTCGATCTC
>CAZQVC010000036.1:15204-21724 GCA_964596625.1 uncultured bacterium
TGTCGCCCATGCTCGGCTCGAAGCGCGCGCCCTCGCGCCACAGCGCCTCGATCTCGTCCTGGCCGCTCCACAGGCCTACCGCCAGCCCGGCGAGGTAGGCGGCGCCAAGCGCCGTCGTCTCGGTGATCTCGGGGCGCACCACGGGGATGCCGATGAGGTCGGCTTGGATCTGCATGAGGGTGTCGTTGCGCGACGCGCCGCCGTCGACGCGCAGCTCGTCGAGGGCGAGGCCGCTGTCGTCCTGCAAGGCCTCGAGCACGTCAGCCGTCTGGAACGCGATGCCCTCCAGGGCGGCGCGCGCCAGGTGAGCAGCGCTGGTGCCGCGGCTCACGCCGAGCACGGTGCCGCGGGCGTAGGGGTCCCAGTGCGGGGCGCCCAGACCCGTGAGTGCCGGCACCAGCACGACTCCGCCGCTGTCAGGCACGCTCGCCGCCAGCTTCTCGACGTCGGCGGCGGTGCGGATGATGCCGAGGCCGTCGCGCAGCCACTGGACGATCGCGCCGGCCGTGAACACGCTACCTTCCAGCGCGAACTCGGTGGGCAGCGGCGTCGCGGCGAGGCTCACGGGACGCTGCGCGCCGCTGACCGGCTCGTCGCGGCGCCAAGCGACGGTGCTGAGCAGGTCGTGGGCGGACGCTACCGGCTCGGTCCCGGTGTTCAGCACCAGGAAGCAACCGGTGCCGTAGGTGTTCTTGGCGTCGCCGGGGGAGAAGCAGGCCTGACCGAAGGTCGCTGCCTGCTGGTCGCCGGCCAGCGCGGCGAGCGGCACGCCGGCCAACGGCCCGTGCTCGATGACCTCCACGACACCGGAGGTCGAGACGAGCTGCGGAAGGACCGCAATTGGGACGTCGAAGATGTCGGCCAGGCGGTCGCTCCACGCTTGCTCGGCGAGGTCGAACAGCAGCGTACGCGACGCGTTGCTGACGTCGGTGGCGTGGACCCTGCCGCGGGTGAGGCGCGCCGTGAGCCAGCTGTCGATGGTGCCGAAGGCCAGCTCGCCGGCCAGGGCGCGCTCGCGGGCGCCCTCGACCGCGTCGAGCAGCCAGGCGATCTTGCTGGCGGAGAAGTACGGGTCGAGCAGCAGCCCCGTGGCGGCCCGCACCTCGTCGCCGACGCCCGAGTCCTTGAGGCGGTCGATGACGCCGGCCGTGCGGCGGTCCTGCCAGACGATCGCGTTGTGGATGGGCTGCAGCGTCTCGCGATCCCAGATCACCGTCGTCTCGCGCTGGTTGGCGATGCCCACCGCGGCGAGGTCGTCTGCCTGGAGCCCGGCGTGGCTGAGAGCCTCGGCGGCGACGCCGACCTGCGTCGACCAGATCTCCAGGGGGTCGTGCTCCACCCAGCCGGAGCGGGGGTAGTGCTGCTCGAACTCCTTCTGGGCGACTGCCTTGACCTGGCCCTGCCGGTCGAACACGATGGCTCGCGAGCTGGTCGTGCCTTGGTCCAGCGCGAGCACGAAGCGCCTCTTGCGGTCGCTCACGGCGCCAGCGGGTCGTCGAGGCGCAGCCTGGCGTAGGCGCGCTCGCCGGCGAGGAAGCGCTCGAGCCTCTCGCCGTCGTTGGGGAACGAGCGGAAGCGGCTGGTGACGTGGCTCTGGTAGCGGCCGGCGGCGAACGTCTCCTTGAACTCGGCGATCACCAGGTCGGCCGCCACCGAGCGGGCGGAGACCAGTCGCATGGTCACGCGCCCGAGGTCGCTGAAGGTGTGCAGCATGATCGCGCTCTCCCCGCGCTTGAGCACGGCGCTCACGCCGGGCGTGGCCTGTTGGCTGGGGTCGAGCATGCGTGAGACCTCGTGGGCGGAGGAGCCGCCCAGGGCGCCCCTGTCGCCCTCGACCTGGTCCATGAGGGCGGCCACGAAGCCGGCGACGGTCTCGCGCGACTCGAGCGCCGCGTGCGCCGCGGCCCTCCCGTCGAGGGCGACCTGCGTGCCGAAGCCGAGGAGGTAGGCGCCGTCGTGGTTGGGTCGTCTGGTGGCGGGAACCGCCGGTTCGGAGTTGGCCATCGTCTCTCAGCCTTTCACACTGCCAGCGGTGTGCTGGCCGGTGAGCGAGTCTTGGAACGAGTAGAAGATCGCGAGGATGGGCAGGCTGCCGAGCACCGCGGCGGCGGCCATCGCGCCCCACTGGGTGGCGAACTGGTTGGTCGAGAAGTTGCGCAGGCCCACGCCCACCGTCCAGCGCTCCTGGCCGACGAGGAGCGTGTTGGCGAGTATGAACTCGCTGTAGGTGCCGATGAACTGGTTGAGGAAGATGAACAGCAGCATCGGGATGCTGACGGGCAGGATCACGCGGACGAACGCGCCGAAGCGGGTGGCGCCGTCGACCATCGCCGACTCCTCGAGGGCCGGGCTTATCGAGTCGAGGTAGCCCTTGAAGATCCAGGTGGAGAAGGCGATCGCGCCGCCCGAGTAGGCGAGGATCAGGCCGGTGAACGTGTTGAGCAGGTCGAGGCGGCTCATCAGGTAGAAGATCGCGACGAGCGCCATGAAGGTCGGGAACATCTGCACGAACACGAAGGTCAGCAGCGTCGAGTAGCGCCCCTGGAACCGCAGGCGCGAGAAGGCGTAACCGGCGGGCGTCGAGAGGATGACGGCCATCAGGCCGGTGGTGCCAGAGACGAGGAGCGTGTTGCGGATGTAGAGGGGGACCATGCCGCCGATGCTCGCCGGCGTCCTGCGACCCTCAGCGCCGATCCCGTAGAACTGGCTGGGCTGGATCGACACGACGATCAGCGCGGCCGAGCCGAGCAGGGTCCACCCGAGCGCGCGGCGCCAGCCGTCGAGCCGCGAGGCGGAGACGTTGCCGTAGCGCCCCACCGCGACCGAGACGATGAGGCCGACGACGGCCAGCACCAGGACCGCGGCCAGCAGCCACTGGTACCAGAGCACGTGGAACTCCTGCAGCACCTTGGTGTACTGCACGACCGAGATGTTGGCGGGGTCGGGGATCACCCCGGAGCGCACCAGTAGGTTGCCCTCGCGCGGCAGCGCGCCTGCCAGCGTGTTGTTGCGGTTGAAGGAGACCGCGAGCAGGTAGACGACGGGGTAGAAGACGAGGACGATCACGACCCACATGAACACGTGGGTGCCGGCCGTGAGCGCGTAACGGCCGGCGCGCATGGGCCGGGTGGCGAGGCCGTAGAGGTAGGCGATGGCGGCGATCCCACCGCATATGAGTACGAAGATGCCGAGGAAACGCTGCCAGCCGCCGGGGATGACCAGCATGCGGTGCCGGACGATCGGCTCGGGCGCGGTGACGATGAGCGCGATCACGCCAGCGGCGGCCAGCGCCCCTACCAGCAGCATGGAGAGGTAGTGCAGGCGGGAGCCGTAGTTCTTCGGGTCGCGCCTCATGTGCCGGCCTCGTCTCTCAAGGCTCCCGTTACTCGGAAGTTCATCAGGCTCACCCCCAGCGTGATGACGAAGATGATCAGGGAGATCGCCGAGCCGAGGCCGTAGGCGTAGCCGCCCTGGCTACGAAACGACTCGTTGTAGGCCCAGCTGATGAGGATGTCGGTGCCTCGGGCCGTGGCCGTGCCCCATGGCACCGCCGGCCCGCCGTCGGTGAGCAGGAAGATCACGTTGAAGTTGTTGAAGTTGAACGCGAAGCCGCTGAGCGTGATCGGCACGAGCGCGCTGCGCAGTAGCGGGCCCGTCACCCCCCAGAACGACTGCCAGGCGTTGGCCCCGTCGATGCGGGCGGCCTCGTAGACGTCGTCGGGGATGGCGGCCAGCGCCCCGAGGGTCGCGGTCATGAGGAAGGGCAGGCCGAGCCAGAGGTTGACGAGCAGCAGGGCGCCCTTGGCCGCGAAGTGGTTGCCGAGCAGCCAGTTGATGGGCTCGGGGCTGATGTCGAGCAGCGCGAGCAGGCGGTTGATGGCGCCGAAGTTCTGGTTGAGGAAGCCCTTCCAGACCTGGATGGTGATCACGCTCGGCAGCGCCCACGGGACGATGAGCAAGGTCCGGTAGAGGTTGCGCAAGCGCAGCGACTTGTTGTTGAGCAGCACCGCCAGGAAGACGCCCGCCACGGTGTTGAGCAGGACCGTGAGGGTGGCGAAGGAGATGTTCCAGGTGAAGACCGGGATGAGCGCCTGGGAGGCGGAGCCGAGGATCGTGCGGAAGTTGCGCCAGCCGACGAAGCCGAAGTCGTTGAAGCGGGCGATGCTGAGGTACTCGAGGTCGTCGGGGAGCGGCTCGCCGAGCGTCAGGCGATCACCCTGCTCCTCCGCGATGCGCACCATCAGCGGCTGCCGGTCGAGGCGCACGGTGATCGACTCGAGGTCCGGCGACATGGGCGGAGCGCGCTCGAGCGTGAGCTCGGCGCCATCCTGAGCTATCACCCGCATCTCGAAGTCGAAGCCGAGGTCGGGCAGGAACAGCGAGACCGTCTGCACGGTGCGACCGGCCGGCGGCTCCTCCGTGAGGATCAGGGTGGTGCCGTCGAGCGACTCGCCGGCCGATTCGACCTCGCCCGACGCGTAGACGACGGCCCTCACGTCGTTGCAGCCGTTGCGCAGGTCCTCACAGTCGAGGGTCGCGGCGTTCTCGATGGTGATGGTGTCGCCATCCACTGCGGTGATGGCCGTCTCGGTGGTGCCGTTCAGCTCGCCGTTGCGGATGCCGGCGTAGTCGGTGAAGGCCAGGCCGATCGTCAGCACGACGGGGAAGAAGGTGAAGGTGAGCAGGAAGATTATCGAGGGCAGGAGGTAGTACCAGGGCATCAGCCACTGGAAGCGCGCCGCGAACCAGCGCAGGATCAGCACCAGCACCAGCAGCCCCACGGGGATGCCGATGAACGCCGGCGCGTCTGGCGACACCAGCCGCGCGCCGAGCACGCTCAGCACGCCGGCAAGCACCGCGGCGCTCAACGCGAGGAACAGCAGCCCGAGCGACTTGGCGAGGCCGCCCGCGGTGGTCCGGCTGCGCGGCAGGTTGTCAGATACGGGTCTCGAGATATCCAAGTGGGCTCGCCCCTAGTCGAGGGCCAGGGACTCGGAAGTCCCTGGCCCATAACCCATCGAAGTAGTTTGCGCCTGCCTAAGACCTCAGCGGCCGAGGATGGCGTCGACGGCCCGCTGCAGCAGCGCGCTCACGTCGGAGTTCTCGTCCTCCGTCATGACGGAGAGGGCGTCGCCCATCGGGCTCCAGACGTTGCCCATCTCGGGGATGTTGGGCATCGGCTCGGCGTTGAGCAGGGCCTCGCCGAAGCCCGCGATGATCGGGTCGTCGCCGACCGTCTCGAGCGCGGAGATCGACGCCGGGATGCGGCCGGAGAGGCGCGCCAGCGAGACCTGCGCGTCGGCGCGCGTGAGCCACTTGGCGAAGTTCGCGGCTTCCACCTTCATGTCGCTGAACTCGTTGACCAGCGCGCCCTGCACGCCCATGAAGCCGGAGAACGGCGTGCCGTCTGCCAGGGGCGGGACGGGCATGACGCTTACGTCGAGGCCGGCGTCACGGTACTGGCTTATCGACCACGGGCCGGTGTAGATCATGGCCAGCGCACCGTCGACGAACAGGCCGTTGGCGACGTCGAAGGTGGTGCCGGCGGGGATCAGGCCGAAGTCGAAGCGGAGGTCCTTGAGAGCCTCGGCGCCGGCGATGGCGCCCTCGTTGGCGAGGCCGACGTCGCTGGGCACCAGCGAGCCGCTGGCGTCACGACCGAAGACGTAGCCGCCGTAGGTGTGCAGCCAGGCGTAGGAGAAGTAGAAGTTGTTGATGTCGTGCATGAAGCCGAACGTGTCGGCGGTGGTGAGCTCCTGGGCGAGCTCCATGGTGGCCTCGTAGGTGTCGGGCACGTCCGACACGAGGTCGTTGTTGACCACCAGCGCCGGGCCTTCCACGAACATCGGCAGGCCGTAGAGGCGGCCGTTGACCGTGTAGCCGAGCCTCGCCTGGTTGCTGAGGTCGTCGAGGTAGCCGCGGGTGGCGTAGCTGCTCATGTCGGAGAGGATGCCGCCGACGGCCATCTCGCCGATCTGGTCGTGCGGGACGCCGACGAAGATGTCGCCCGCTTCACCCTGAGGGGCGCTCAACAGGGCCTGCTGCTTGAGCTCGTTGACGTCGAGGCGGACGATCTCCACGTCGACGCCGAAGCCGGCGCTGAAGCTGGCGGCCTGCTCGCGCAACCAGTCGAGCGACTGGTCCTGGAACGTCGTCCAGACCGTGAGGCTCTGGCCGAACGCGAAACCTAGCGACAGTACCGCCGTCGCCAAGACGAGAACGAACTTCTTCAAGAGAGTTGCTCCTTCCGGATCTACTCCAGAAGCCGCACCGTGTCCGCCCCCGCGGTTCGCTATCACGCTGGAAGTGGGCACGAACGGCCCCGGCTCTGTCCTCCATCAGGATACGTTGGGCGCGTTTCACTGTCCATGAGCTTTGCGCTTGTTGAGCTACAAGTTCACCCGCGGGCTAGCGGCGCTTGCGCTTTCGTTCGAGCTGGCGCGTGACGGAGGCCCGGCTCGCGTAGCGGCCGTTGTGGAAGCGGACGATGAGGCCGTCGACCTCGAGCTCGAGCAGCGCC
>CAZQVC010000037.1:0-10154 GCA_964596625.1 uncultured bacterium
CCCACGTCGAGCGCGAGCTCGGCGTGGTTCACCGCGGCCGCGAGGTCGTTCGCGACGAAGGCGTCGCCGGCCAGCCTCACGTGCGCCCGCCGGCACAGGTCGGCGAGATGCTCGCGCTTGGCGTATAGCCACTCTTCGATCTCCTCCCCGAGCTCCAGGTCGAGCCCGTCGAGGAAGGCACCGGTGTAGAGATCGAGCAGCGACCTTGGGTCGACGAGCTTGGCGGCCCGCTCGAACTCGACCGCGTCGCACGACACGTTGGCGCACAAGCGGTGGCGGCCGACGTTCCTGACCACCTCGCCACCCGCGTTCAAGCGGCGGATGGACGTGCTGAGCACATCGCGTGGGTCCTTGGCATCCCTCCAGAACAGCTCGGCCAACTGACGCCGACTCGTGGGGCCCTCTAGTGCCAGATAAGCCAATAGAAGAAGCGGCTTAGGTCGCCGAAGTTCACTGCCCTCCAGCCCTAAGCCCCCCAGCGTTCTGAGGTGCATTACGCATTGTATGTAGAGCCATCAGCTCGGGCTGGGCAATGCTCACGGCAGGGACGCGACCGGATGGAGTTGACCACGACCAACCGGCGTCGAGTGCTACAGAATGCAGCAGTGAACTCCGACCCTCACGACCTCAGCCGCTTCGTCGATGCCCAGCGGCCGGTGTACGAGTCGGCGCTGGCCGAGATCCGTGCGGGCCGCAAGCGCTCTCACTGGATGTGGTTCGTCTTCCCGCAGGTGAAGGGCCTTGGCTTCAGTTCGAGCTCTGAGTACTTCGGCATCGGCTCGTTGGCGGAGGCGCGGGCCTACCGCGATCACCCCGTGCTCGGCGCGAGGCTGGTCGCGTGCACGGAGGCTCTCCTGGCACACGAAGACAGATCTGCCACCAGCATCATGGGTAGCCCCGACGATCTGAAGCTACGTTCGTCGCTGACGTTGTTCTCCCTGGTTGAGCCGCAAGGCTCGGTCTTCCATCGCGGTCTTGAGCGGTTCTTCGAGGGTCAACCCGACAAGCTGACGTTGGAGATCGTCCGGACGTGGAACTCGACCAACTGAGCCTGCCGGCCATCGCCACTCCGGCCCCACCTTCGAGCCTCAATCCACGCCGATATCCTCGTTCCACAGCTCCGGGTGCGCGGCGATGAACTCCTCCATCATCTGCACGCACTCCTGATCGTCGAGGTCGATCACCGTGACGCCCTGCTCGCGCAGCCAGTCGGCGCCGCCCTTGAAGGTGCGCGACTCGCCGACAATGACGGTGCCGATGCCGAACTGCTTGACCAGGCCGCTGCAGTACCAGCACGGCTCCAGCGTGGTGACCATGATCGTGTCGCGGTAGCTGCGCTGGCGGCCGGCGTTGCGGAAGGCGTCGGTCTCGCCGTGACTGCTCGGGTCGCCGTCTTGCACGCGGCGGTTGTGGCCTCGTCCCAGCAAGGTGCCGTCGTCGCGGAACAGGGCGGCGCCGATGGGGATGCCGCCCTCCGCCAGGCCCTGCCTCGCCTCCTCCAGGGCGACCTGCAGCATCGCGCGGTGCTCCGGCTTGTGGCTCATCTTCCTGCCTCCCTCTGTCTGCCCCAATCTACCCGGCTCCTGTGCTCCGAGCGGCCCGGCGTCGCGTCTGGCTATACTTCTGCTCAAAGGCAATGCGGGTTCTCTCTAGCTCGCGGGACGGGAGTGGCTGATGAAGCGACTGGTAACCGGGGTTGTCATCTTCGTGGCGGCGTTCGTGGCGGTGGCGGCCGCCCAGGAGGTCGTGGACGTGTACTCGGTGTACGCCACGGCCATCGAGGAGCCGTGGGACGGCGTCATCCACACCGCGCTGCTCGACGCGGAAGCGGCCGGCCTCATCACCTACGAGTTCGTCGACGACATCGGCTACGCCGGTGACATGGAGCGCATCATGCGCGAGGTGGCCGAGGAGAACCAGCCCGACATCATCTTCGGCGACGCCTTCGGCAACGAGGAGGCCGTGCGCCGCGTGGCGCGGGACTACCCCGAGATCGCGTTCGTCTTCGGTTCGGGCCTCGGGCCGGTCGAGCCGAACTTCTCCGTGTTCGACAACTGGATCCACGAGCCGGCCTACCTCTCCGGCCTCATCGCCGGCAGCGTCAGCGAGAGCGGCATCATCGGCGTGGTCGGCGGCTTCCCCGTGCCGGAGGTGAACCGCATCGTCCACGCGTTCATCGTCGGCGCCAAGGAGGTCAACCCCGAGGCGCGCGTGCTGGTCAGCTTCATCAACTCCTGGTTCGACCCGGCCGCCGCGAAGGAGGCCGCCCTGGCCCAAGCCGACGCCGGCGCCGACGTGCTCTTCGCCGAGCGGTTCGGCGTCATCGAGGCGGCCGAAGAGCGCGGCGCCTACGCCTTCGGCAACATGAGCGATCAGAACTCGCTCGCGCCCGACACGGTCATCACCGGCCCCGTCTGGCACATGGAGCCGCTGGTCCGCTACGTGATCGACCAGGTGGCCAAGGGCTCGTACACCTCTCAGGACCTCAAGGACTTCACGATGATGGCCAAGGGCGGCGCCAGCCTGGCCCCGCTGCACGGCTTCGAGGAGACGCTGCCGGCCGACGTGATCGAGCTGGTGCGGCAACGCGAGCAGGAGATCCTCGATGGCCTCTTCCGCGTGCCGATCAACGAGGAGACCCCGACCGGCGACCGCTGAGCGCCCGACATCGCGTCTTGGCCATCAGTCGTCGTCTTGAGCTTCGCGCCGTGAGTCGAGCGTCGCGCCGTGCAGGTCGCATCTTGAACCGGTGAGCAACATGGAGCCGGTCGTCAGCCTGCGCGGCGTGACCAAGCGCTTCGGCTCGCTCACGGCGCTCGCCGGCGTCGACCTCGACGTGCGCGCCGGCGAGGTGCTCGCCCTGCTCGGCGAGAACGGTGCGGGCAAGACGACGCTGACGAAGATCCTCTACGGGCTGTACCAGCCGGACGAGGGCGAGATCAGGGTGAACGGCGAGCAGGTGTCGTTCCGCTCGCCCGCCGCCGCCATCGCGGGCGGCATCGGTCTCGTCACCCAGCACTTCTCCCTGGTGCCGAGCCTCACGGTGGTCGAGAACGTCGTGCTGGGTCGCGAGGGCGGGATGATCCTCGACCGCAAGGAGCTCGAGGCGTCGGTGGTGTCGACCGCCGAACGCTACGGCCTGGGGGTCGCTCCGCGTGCCCGCGTGGGCGCGATGTCGGTAGGGGCGCAGCAGCGGGTCGAGATCCTCAAGGCCCTGCACCGCGATTGCCGGCTCTTGATCCTCGACGAGCCGACTGCCGTGCTCACCCCGCAGGACAGCGAGCGACTCTTCGAGACGCTCGAGGGTCTCAGGCGACAAGGTCTGGCGGTCATCATCATCACGCACAAGCTTCACGAGGTGATGCGCGTGAGCCAGCGTGTCGTCGTGCTGCGCGACGGCCGCGTGGCGGGCGAGCGCGTGACCGCGGAGGCCAGCGAGCCCGAGCTGGCGCGATTGATGATCGGGCGAGAGGCCTCGATGGTCGTGCGACGAGCGGTGGCGGGCGAGCCGGTCGCGGGAGCCGCAGCCGAAACCGCCACGGAAGCCGGAACGACCGCCGTGGCGGGTGCGTCAACCGGGGTCAGCCCGTTGGTGGAGGTGCGCGGCCTCAGCCTCAGCGACCGGCGCGGCGTGAAGCTGCTCGACGACGTGAGCTTCGACCTGCGACCGGGTGAACTTGTGGGCGTCGCCGCTGTGGCCGGCAACGGCCAGAGCGAGCTGGTCAGCGTCCTCACCGGCATGAGCAGGCCGACGGCGGGGGAGGTGCGGCTTGAGGGGCGGGTCGTCAGCGGCCTGCCGCCCAAGCGACTCACCCAACTCGGCGTCGGTCGCATCCCCGAGGACCGCTTCGAGGCGGTGGTGGGTCAGCTCACCGTGCGCGAGAACCTCGCGCTCGAGCACCTCGACTCCTTCGTCAGGGCCGGTCACCTCGACGGCGGCAAGATCGCCCGGGAGGCGGACAGGCTCATCGCCGAGTACCAGGTCAAGGCGAAACCCACCGACCTGGTGCGCACCCTCTCGGGCGGCAACGTCCAGAAGATCGTGCTGGCCCGCACCCTCTCCCGCGAGCCGCGCTTCGTGGTGGCGGCCCAACCTACGCGCGGCTTGGACGTCGGCGCGACCGTCTACGTGCACGAACGGCTGCTCGAGCAGCGCGACCGTAACGCAGCGGTGCTGCTGGTCAGCGAGGACCTCGACGAGGTGCTCCGCCTCAGCGACCGCGTCCTGGTCATGTTCGGCGGGCGCCTGGTCGGCGACTTCGCGGCAGACGAGGTCGACGTCGAACGCATCGGTCTGCTGATGGCCGGCGAGGGCGTGAGGGTGGCTCATGCCTGACGACCGCGCCGCCGGTCCCGCGGGCCGCTCACCGGACGCCGGGCTGCCAAGTGGGCCCGCCGCGAACCGGGCCCGCGGCCTGGTCCCCGGCCTGCCGCGTTGGGAGCGCGGGCCAGCGCCGTGGTGGTTGCGGTTGCTGCTGCCGCTCATCGCGATCGCGATCACCTTCCTGATCGCCACGCTCCTGATCGCCGCCTCGGGCGCCAACCCGCTCGAGGTGTTCCGCGAGATGCTCTACACGCCGTTCACCAGGCGCACCTCGCGTCTCGAGATCCTGGTCCGGCTCACGCCGCTGCTGCTGACAGGCATCGCGGTGGCAATCGCGTTCCGCGCGGGCTACTACAACATCGGGGCGGAGGGGCAGCTCTACGCCGGCGCCCTGGCCGGCGCGCTGATCGGCCCTCAACTCAGCGGCTGGAGCCAGCCGCTGGCGATCGGCGCCATGCTCCTCGGCGGGTTCGCCGCGGGCGCGGCGTGGGCGCTGCTGCCGGCGCTGCTGAAGGTCTACGCCAAGGTCGACGAGGTGGTCACGACGTTGCTCCTCAACTCGGTGATGCTGCTGCTGGTCGGCGCGTTGTTGAACGGCCCATGGCGTGACCCCATCTCCGGTTGGCCGCGCTCGCCGAGCATCGCCGAGGCCGCGATGTTCCCGCAGGTCATCGCCCGCTCCCGGGTGCACTTCGGCTTCGTGGTCGCGCTGGTGCTGGTCGCGGTCTTCTGGTGGGTGCTGGCCCGCACGCGCTTCGGGTTGGAGATGCGCTCGGTCGGGCTCGGCGCGGTCGCCGCCAGGTTCATGGGCGTGAACGTGCGCAGCACGGTGCTGGTCGCGGCCCTGCTGAGCGGCGCTGTGGCCGGCGTGGCCGGGGTCGGTGAGGTCGCCGGGATCCACGGCTACCTCATCGAGGGGATCTCGCCGGAGTACGGCTACACCGGCATCATCGTCGCAACGTTCGGCGGACTGCACGCCCTGGGCGTCACCGCCGCCGCGTCGTTCCTTGCGCTGGTCGACATCGGCTCGACGACAGCGGCGCGCACGCTCGGCGTGCCCGCCTACCTCGGCAACGTGGTGCAGGCGGTGCTCCTGTTGGTGACGCTGGCCGTGCTGTTGCTGGGACGCTACCGGCCAGCACGACGGCGCGCGAGCGAGGGCGACGCCTGATGGAGTTTCTGATCGTGCTCACGGCGGCCGCGCTGCGGGTCGCCACGCCCATCCTGCTCGCGGCGCTCGGGGAGATGCTGGCGGAGCGCGCTGGCATCCTCAACCTCGGCATCGAGGGGATCATGCTCTTCTCGGCCTTCACCGGCTTCATCGCCGCGCAGCGCTCCGGTTCGCTGTGGCTCGGCGTGGCCGCCGCGGTCGCGACCGGCGTGGTGCTTAGCGCGCTCATGGGCTTGCTCTCGGTGACCTTCGGCCTCAACCAGCACGTCTCGGGGCTGGGCATCACGCTGCTCGGCAGCGGCCTAGCGCTCTACTTCTTCCGCCTGGCCTACGGCGGCGCCAGCACCCCGCCGGCGCTGGACCGCTCGTTCGAGCAGTGGGACGTGCTGCCCGGCACGCTTCTCGGCACGCTGCTTGGCCAGTACTGGCTGACGTACTTCGCGCTGCTGTTGGTGCCCCTGCTGGCCTGGCTGCTGGCGAGGACCTCCTTCGGGCTCAGGCTCCACGCGGTGGGGGAGAACCCGGAAGCCGTCGACGTCGCGGGCGTGAACGTCTACCGCGTGCGCTACCTGGCGTTGATGGCCGGCGGCGCCCTGATGGGGCTAGGGGGCGCGTTCCTCAGCCTGGCTCAGCTGGGCGCTTTCACCCACGGCATCGTCAACGGGCGCGGCTGGGTGGCGATCGCCATCGTCATCTTCGGCAACTGGCGCCCGGTGCGGGTGCTCCTCGGCGCCCTGCTGTTCGGCTTCGTGCAGGCACTGCAGCTGAGGCTCCAGGCGGAGGGCGTGCCCGTGCCGTACGAGCTGCTGCTCGCGCTGCCCTACCTGGTGACGATCCTGGTGCTGGCGTTGACCGGCAGGAACGCCAACTACCCGGCGGCGCTGCTCAAGCCTTACCGGCGAGAGGGAGCTTGAGCCGGCCAGATCACGGCAAGCCGCTCACCTCATCCTCCAGCAGCATCTCCAGTCCCGGCTCGGTCCCGACCTCGTCGTACAACGACGGGTCCATGAGGTAGCGCACCTCCACGCCGTCGCCAGGCGGGATCAGTCCGAACTCGACGACGAGCTTGGAGCGGTCATCGGCCAGCCACACGCGGCCGGGATCGGGGTTGGCGTAGCGGTGAACGAACGCGTCGTAGCCCTCAGCCATGGGGCCAGGCGCGCGCACGTCGAGGCGGTAGCCGACGATGGGCGGGTGGTCGAGCTGGATGAGGTTCCAGTGCCACTGCACGACGTCGGAGTAGTAGTGGAGGCTGCCGTCGAACACGTAGGCGAAGCGCATCCGTCGCTGGCTGACCGGCTCGGCGTTGCGGATGACGATCTCGGTGCCGGCGCCGCAAGGCTGAGAGTACGCGTACGAGTCGGGTCCGGCGCCGACCGCGCCGGTCAGCGGGAGCATGGTCACGGACTCGTTCGGCCCGAGGCCGAAGCAGATGAACGCCTCTTCGAACTTTTCGTCGGTCCACAGCGTGCGGGTGTCGAGCACGACCACGCGGCCGTCGGACTGGATGGTCACCGCCTGCGAGACGTCACGCCACTCGTAGCGCTGCGCGAACGCCAGCGAGGTGAACGCCGTCGCCAGGGCGAGTGCCAGCCGTAGCCGCCGTGCCATACGGGTTCCCATGACTACCCCCTAAGGGTTCGACTCTACTCGAGCGGAGGGTGCCCGTAGCTTGCGGTCGGTATGGCTGGTGCGTTCGACTCGGCGATCGGCCTCTCCAGGAGTTCGAGCTACTCGATCATCCCCAGTTGCCGCATGAGGCTGGCCGAGTCGTAGTAGAGCCGAGCCCACTGGATCTTGCCCTCCTCGACGCCGTAGACGCTCATCATCGACATCTCGACGTGCTTGCCCGTCGCGGGGATCCCGAACAGGTCGCCGGTGTGGTCACCGCTGAACTCGAACTCGAGCATGACCAAGTTGCCATCGACCAGCTTCGCGACCTCCGTGGGAACGGCGTTGCTGAACGCACCGCCGTAGAACGTGGCGAGGAACGCCCCGATGGCTTCCGGCCCCACGATCGGCTGAGTGGGCCTGGACATGTCGGTGAAGGTCGCGTCTGCCGCGTAGTAGGTGGGGTCGTGGTTCTCGGCGTAGGCGTCGAACACCCTGCGTGTCTCCTCAGTCACTGCATCCTCCGATCCTTGCGCGTAGGCGGTGCCGATGGCGGCTGCGGTCAAGACCGCCAACAGGAAACGGACCAGGCTCTTTCCCATGCTGTCCCTCCCCAGCGGTCGGGCCGCGCGTTCTGCCGACCGCGTGGCCCAGAGATTAGGGATAGTGCCGTTACGGAGGCGTGACGCGGGACGGCTCAGGGGTGTCGTGGCCAGGCTGTAAGGATCTCGTCACCGCGCCTGCTTCAAGATTCTTGAAAACAAGCAGACATGGGGGCCGGTTATGGACAAGTTCAATCCGTTCAACTTCTCGGATCGGATAGGCCGACTCCAATACTTCGGATTCGCGGTCATCTGGGTGATCATCATCGTCGTCGTTGGCGGCCTCATCGGGAGCGGCATCGACCCTTACGGCCAGGTGGGTGCAGGTGGCGCATCGGCGCTCTTCCTGCTGATGCTGCTTCACGCCATCGCCACGCTGAGCTACGGCGTGCGGCGGCTGCACGACTTCGACAAGAGCGGCTGGTGGTACCTGTTGACGTTCGTGCCGTTCGCGAACTTCGTGATGGCGCTGGTGCTTCTCCTGGCGCCCGGTACGCCCGGGGCGAACCGCTTCGGCGTTCGGTAGCGCGGCAGGCTGAGGAATCTCGGCGATCCGGGCCCCGCTACGAAGTGCGGGGCCCGGCGCTGCCAGACCCTCGCTGGCCAACGATCGTCGTGCCGCTTCACCACCGGACCTCTGCGGCCCGCAGGCCGTCGAGGGTGACGTTGAACCCGTTCGGCAGCCGCTCGATGACGAGCGGCGAGGCGCCCGGTGGCGCCACGCTCGCCGCCTCCCACCAGGCCTCGGCTGGTAAGCCGACGGCGGCGCCGATGTCGACCGTCTCGGTTTCCCCTGTCGCTGTGGTGAGGGAGATCACCGGCCCCTGGACCGCGACCACGAACCACGGCTCGCCCTGGGCGTTGAGCATCGACCAGCTGCTAGCTTCCGTGCGCTCCAGGACGAAGCGCGTCGCGTCGGGATAGATGCCTACCCCCTCCACGACGTAGTTGTCGATGGTGAGGGAAGGTGCGCCCTCCGGCACGAGGTTGAGCGAGATCACCACGAAGATCGCCAGCAGTACGCCCATGTAGCCTCCGGTGCTGCTTCACGTGTGTAGAGCGGCGCTCATTGTAAGGCCAAGCACATTGGTCAGATGATCGCTTCGCCGTGCAGGGCGAGGTCGAGGCCGACCTCCTCGTGCTCCTCGGGCACGCGCAGGCCGCCTGCCAGCTTGATCAGGAGGGTAAGCACGGCCGTCGCTACCGCCGCGTAGGCGACGGTGATGAGGACGCCGTAGACCTGCGTGCCCACGCTCGCGCCAGCCGCGGCGGGGTTGACAGCGGTCGAGGCGAAGAGCCCTGTCAGTACCGCTCCCACCAGGCCGGCCACGCCGTGGATGCCGAAGACGTCGAGGGAGTCGTCGTAACCCAGCGCCTTCTTCAATTGAACCGCGCCGAGGTACGCGCCGGCGGCTCCGCACACGCCGATGATGAACGCACCGAGCGGCGCGACGAAGCCGGCGGCCGGCGTGACGGCGACCAGCCCGGCGACCGCCCCGGAGGTCGTGCCGAGCACCGTCGGCTTACCGCGCAGGGCCCACTCGATGAACATCCAGCTCAGCGCGGCCGCTGCCGTTGCCACCTGGGTGTTGGCCAGGGCGGTGGCGGCCAGAGCGTTGGCGCCGAGGGCGGAGCCCGCGTTGAAGCCGAACCAGCCGACCCAGAGGAGCGCCGCGCCCATCAGCGTCAGCACCAGGTTGTGAGGCTCGATCGCGGTCTTGCCGAGGTCCTTGCGCTTGCCCAGGATGAGGGCCGCCACCAGCGCCGAGACGCCCGCGTTGATGTGCACGACGTTGCCCCCCGCGAAATCGAGGACGCCGGCGTTGGCGAGGAAGCCGCCGCCCCAGACCCAGTGCGCGATCGGCGAGTACACGAACAGCACCCACAGCGAGGTGAACCACAGCACCGCCGAGAAGCGAATCCTCTCGACCAGCGAGCCGAGGATTAACGCCGGGGTGATGATCGCGAACGTCATCTGGTAGGTGGCGAACAGCATCTCCGGCACGGTCCCGACCGCCGACCCGGGTGACACCCCCTGGAAGAACGCCTTGCCAAGGCCGCCGACGAAGGTGTCAAGGCCAGCGTTGGCGTTGCTGCTGAAAGCCAGGGAGTAACCGAAGGCGAACCACAAGACGCTCACCAAAGCGGTGACCGCGAACGTCTGAAGCAGCGTGGCGAGGACGTTCTTCTTGCGCACGAGGCCGGCGTAGAACAGGGCCAACCCCGGAATGCTCATCAGCAGCACCAAGGCGGTCGAGGTGAGGAGCCACGCCGTGTCACCGGAGTCGATGCTCGCGGCCTCCTGCGCGGTGGCCACTGTGAGGAGCTGAGCCAACAGAACGGCGGCGAGCGGGAAACCCGACGGCCTGCGGCGGCGGCGAGGCCGGAGGCTGTTCAAGGGCTGGAGCTTTCGAGCGTGGTCAAGCGATGCAGTCAGCGATGCAGT
>CAZQVC010000037.1:10254-13808 GCA_964596625.1 uncultured bacterium
GATGTGCAACTTCGTCACCTGCTCCTCCTCGTCCTCGGCCTTGGCCGCTGCTTGCGGCGGCGCGAGGATGGGGGAGAGTACAAACTGGAAATGCTAGTTGTCAAGACGGAAGCTGCCGATGGTCACATAATGCAGAACGCCATGCACAAGTTGCCCAAATGCTTGCAAAGTGTCACGAGAAAGATGCACAGGTGTCAGAAAAGTGTTTACACGTACTCGACTTGCCGGCCCACCAACGGGTCGGCCCGCGCGCTCGGTCCCCGGAATCACCGAGATAAGCGCGCGGGCCGCGAATTATGGGTTACCTGCTCAACCGGCCAAGCCGGAGCACTGTCCTTCCGCGTTGCCCTGCACGACGTTGCCGCCGCCGGTCGGTGCTGGCACGTTGCCTTCGCACTGCAGGTTGCCGTCGATCAGGTTGCTGGTGATGCTGACACCGCCGGTGTTGTCGTAGACCTGTACGTCGCCGTTGACCTCGACGCCGTCGACCGTCACGGAACCGCCGTCGTCGGGCTGGATGTTGCCGTCGACCATGCCCCCGCTGACGATGAGGTCGGCGGTGTCCTCGGTCTGGACGTTGCCGCCGATCTCGGTCTCGGTGAGCTCGACGCTGGTCGCGCCCTCGGCCTGCACGTTGCCGCCGATGCTGGTGCCGTCAGCGTCGTAGCTGCCGTTGGGGTAGACCAGCACGTTGCCGTCGACGTGGCCGCCGACGCTCGTCACCGAGGCCCCGGGTGCGAGCACCAGGTTGCCGTCGACCGTCACGTTCGTGAAGCTGCACGTCACGTTCTCCGGCACGGTGACGTCGTCGTCGTACGAGGCGTCAGCGATCACGCAGCCGGCCGAGCCGGCGCCTCCGCTCGGGTCTGACCCCTGGGGCACCTCGGTGGGCAGGTTCACGGTGTTCCCGTCGCCCCCAGGACCGCCGGTCTCCGACGTGGCGCAGGCCGCCAGGCCGAGGGTGAGCACCGCTGCGAACAGGGCTCGCAGCAACAGCGTCGCTCCAGTGCTTCTGGTTCTCTCGATCGTTCTCATGCCTCCTCCTTCTTGAGGCATGCTCCCACCCGAACCTTAAGGGCTTCTGAAGCTGCCGGAGCGTCGCCCGACCTTCACGGACGAGGACTACAACCCGTAGCGCTCGCGGTAGATCCGCAGGTGGTGCTCCACGTGCCCGGCCGTGATGAAGGCCAACGCCCTGACGCTCACGACGCGCCCGTTGGCGGTGCCCTGCCGGCGCCACGCCTCCTCAGGCAGGTGGCGGAACAGCGCGACCGTGGCGGCGCGAAGCGACTCGAACTCGTCGATCAGCGAAGTCCACGGCACGTCGTCGAAGCCGGCGTTGGCGACCGCGACCTCCTCGCTGAAACCCGGCAGTGGCGCCTCACCGCCGCGAGCGAACGACCAGGCGCGGAAGCTGAAGAGCCGCTCGCAGTCGTTGATGTGGCCGAGCGCTTCGCGCACGGTCCACTTGCCCGGCGCGTAGCGCTGCAGTGTGCGTTCGTCCGCCACGCCGCGCAGGAAGTCCGTCGCAGTCCGTCCCTGCCGTTCCAGCACGTCCCTGATGTCCCCGTCGTGAACCTGCTCGATGTAGGCGTGCATCGGTTCCGGCGACTCGGCGGGGAGCGGCCGTGCGCTGAAGTCGAACGGTGCGAGACCGTCGTCGACCGTAGAACCTCTACCGTGCTCATCCATGCCATCCCGACCTTCCCGCCGCCTGGCCGCGCGGCTCGCTTCGTCGAAAGTCTAGGCCGATGAGGCACTAGACGCGCCAGGCCGTGAGCGGTCGACCGGCGGCGCATAGACTTGAGGCCTCATGACGAAGAAGATCGGGTTCTTGTCCTTCGGCCACTGGACGCCGTCGCCCCACTCCCAGACGCGCTCGGCGTCCGACGCGCTGCTGCAGTCGATCGACCTGGCCGTGGCAGCCGAGGAGCTCGGCGCCGACGGCGCCTACTTCCGCGTCCACCACTTCGCGCGGCAGCTCGCCTCTCCCTTCCCCCTGCTGGCGG
Organism: uncultured bacterium; assembly: GCA_964596625.1. Taxonomy (GTDB): domain Bacteria; phylum Deinococcota; class Deinococci; order Deinococcales; family Trueperaceae; genus DASRWD01. Next base: position 12,264 of record CAZQVC010000037.1, read on the forward strand.
CCATCGGCGCCAAGACCAGTCGCATCGAGATCGGCACCGCCGTCATCGACATGCGCTACGAGAACCCCTTCTACATGGTCGAGGACGCGGGGGCCGCCGACCTCATCGCCGGCGGCCGGCTGCAGCTGGGCATCAGCCGCGGCTCGCCCGAGCAGGTCATCGACGGCTGGCGGCACTTCGGCTACGAGCCGGCAGAGGGCGAGTCCGACGCCGACATGGCCAGACGCCACGCCGAGACCTTCCTCGAGCTCCTCAGCGGCAAGGGCTTCGCGAAGCCCAACCCGCGGCCGATGTTCCCCAACCCGCCCGGATTGCTGCGTCTCGAGCCGCACTCCGACGGCCTGCGCGAGCGCATCTGGTGGGGCGCGGGCTCCGACGCGACCGCGGCGTGGGCCGGTCGGCTCGGCATGCACCTGCAGACCTCGACGCTGAAGTTCGACGAGTCAGGACAGCCGTTGCACGTCCAGCAGTCGGAGCAGATCAGGGTGTTCCGCGAAGCCTGGCGCGAGGCGGGCCACCCCGGTGAGCCGCGCGTGTCCGTGAGCCGCAGCATCTTCGCCCTGGTGAACGACCTCGACCGCGCCTACTTCGGCAGCGGTCAGAAGGAGGTCGACCAGATCGGTTACATCGACGAGCAGACCAGGGCCGTGTTCGGCCGCAGCTACGCCGCTGAGCCCGACGTGCTGGTCGAGCAGCTGGCGCAGGATACGGCCATCGCCGCGGCCGACACGCTGCTGCTCACCGTGCCCAATCAGCTCGGCGTGGACTACTGCGCCCACGCCATCGGTGCGATCCTCGAGCACGTCGCGCCGGCGTTGGGTTGGCGCTGACGCTGCTGACGCCGTAGGTAAGCGTCAGCCAGGTCTCACTCCAGCGCGAAGCTGGCGTGCACCACCGCGGTGATGCGCTTCTCGATCGTGCTGGTGTCGTACATGCCGTACGAGGAGACCTCGGTGGAGTTCAGCTCCGTCACCTGGAACACGCCGCTGTCGGCGGAGCGCAGGTGACCGACCCTGGCGTTGGTCGCCTCCGCCACGGCCTCGGCTCGGCGCTGAGCGTCGCGGATGGCCTCGGCCAGCAGCTCGGGTCGCGCTTCCGGCAGCTTCGAGTAGTAGTACTCGAGCGACGTCGTCTGGAAGTTGAGGCCAGCGTCGACGAACGGCTGGGCGTCCTGCGCGATCTGCGTCACCGTGTCCACCTCGCCCGAGGTCAGGGTGAACCACTGGTAGAGCTCGTAGGAGACGACCTCCCGGACGCAGTCCGGCCCGGCGTCGTAGCACTCGCGGTAGATGCTGGTCACGCTCACCGGCCGGATGCTGAGATCGGCGCGGTCGAAGCCGTGCTCGCCGAGGACGCTCAAGACCTCGTCCAGGTCCTCGCTCATCTGACGGTAGCCGGTGCTCAGTGAGTTCGCGTCGACCCTCCGCGAGTAGCTGCCCACCCACTTGACCTGATCCGAGGTGACCACCCGGTCCGCCGAGCCGGTGACCTCGAGCCGCGAGGCCTCGAGCCCTCTCACCCGCTCGTACCCGCGGATGACCAGCA
>CAZQVC010000037.1:13908-21674 GCA_964596625.1 uncultured bacterium
CCGAGCGCTCGAGGCTCGGGAGGACGCGGGCGAAGTCGCTGGCGTCCTTGTCGCGCGGGCCCGCTTCGCCGCGTCCGCTGCGGTGTGAGCGGCTCTTGAAGAGCAGCACGGCCTCGGGCGCGAGGTACGGCACGCGTCGGCCGGAAGGCAGGTCGGCCCACCGGATCGCGTCTTCCAGGGGCAGGCTCAACCGCTCGTCACGCCGGAACCGCCAGGTGCCTTCGCCGCGTGGGGCGAAGAGCAGGTCGACGAACTCCCCGCCTTTGCGCGCGTGGGCCTGGTGGCTGCCGGGGGCCAGCGGTTGGCCCGGCGACCACGGTGCGTAGCCACCGCGTTCCACGACCTGGTCTAGCCGCCAGCCTTGGCCGAGGAAGTGTTCCTGGACGAGCCCTTGAGAGTCGAAGTCGAACTCCACGTCGAGGTCGTCGTGATAGCGCTGCGGCGCGCCGAGGTGAAGGTCGAGAGCCCAGCCGCTGGAGACCGCCCACGAGACCTCGGCAGGGAGTCCTGCCAAGGTCGCGACCAGGCCCTCGACGGGTGCGAAGCCCGTGGCCTTCAGGTACCAGGCCATGGCCTCGCGGTCGAGCGTGCCGATCAGCGCGGTCTTGCCGTCCTGGTAGGCCGGGCGATCCAGATGGAAGCGCTCCGCGAGGTCGAGCTTCAGGGTGGCGTAACGCTGCCTCGCGTCGGGGTCGGCGCGCAGGTAATCGCGGAACACCAGGTGACGCTCCCAGTGATCGCTCTCGAAGGTGACGAGGTGCAGGTGGAAGTCGTGCGGCCCCTTGGTGAAGTAGGTGCGACCGGGAAGCCCGTACTCGCCGCGGAAGGTGTAACCGAGGCCTGCGAGGCGGTCGATGACCTCCTGGCTGGGCGGGTACGGGTGGACGCGACCCAGCATGTCGATGGTGGGCTTCGCGCAGAGCTCCGGGACCGAGGTCGAGCCCATGTGCTCGAGCCCGTCGAGCACGCCACCGTCGACCACGTGACCGAGCAACGCGGCGACCTTCGCGCTCTCGGCCGCGAAGAGCTCGGGCCACGCTGGGTCGTAAGGAACGACCTCCACGGGTACCGGCGGGACCGGATCTGGTTCCTCTGGGGCCACCAACACAGATTATTCGCCCTGAGCCGCCGGCTGCGTACGCTGAGGCAGCGCCTGACGAAACCGCGCCCCCGCCGGCTGGAGCTTGACTCGGGTCGCGGCGCGGGCAGCCGGCGTTTTCAGGGCGCGAAGGCGAACCCCGCGGTCTCGGAACCCCTACGTCGATCAGATAGAGGGGACAGTACAACTGGGGGGCCGCCTCGGTATGGTTGCGCGAGTGACCCGAGGGATCTCCATCTTCTTCGTCTGGCTCTTCGCCTACCTGCTGTCGTACTTCTACCGCTCAGCCAACGCCGTCATCGCCGGTGACCTGCGCGCCGAGGTCGGCCTTGGCAACGAGCAGCTCGGCTTCATGACCAGCCTCTTCTACCTGGCGTTCGCCGTCGTGCAACTGCCCCTCGGCGCGGCGCTCGATCGCTGGGGCTCGCGCGTGGTGACGCCCACGCTGATGCTGGTGGGCGCCCTCGGCTCGCTCGTCTTCGCGCTCGGCGACACGTTCCTGGTGCTGAGCGTCGGACGCGCGCTCCTCGGCATGGGCTTCGCCGGCGTGCTGATGGGCGCCATGAAGGCGTTCTCCGCCTGGTTCGCCGACGGCCGCTTCGCGACCGTCTCGAGCCTGTTGGTGGGCATCGGCTCCACCGGCGCGTTGCTGGCCGGGACGCCGCTGGCGTGGCTCGCTGGGCAGGTGGGTTGGCGCGCGATCTTCGCCTGGGGCGCAGCGATCGTCGTGCTGGCCGCGACCGTCATCGTGGTCGCCAGCCGCAACGCCCCGGCCGGCGCCGAGTGGCGCGCTGCCGGCGGTTCCAGCGCCGGCTTCGGCGCGATCCTGCGTGACCACCGCTTCTGGCGCGTTGCGCTGCTGAACTTCGCCACGGTCGGCGCCATCCTCTCCGTTCAGGGGCTGTGGGGCGGGCCGTACCTGGCCGACGTCTACGGCATGAGCGACCTACAGGTGGGCAACACGCTGGTCGCGCTCGGCATCGGCGCCGTGATCGGCAACCTCTCCTGCGGCTGGCTGGCCGACCGGTTCGGCCGCGGCGTCGTGGTGCTGGTCGGCGCCTCGGTCTTCCTCACCAGCCAGGCGCTCTTGGCGCTGGCGTTGCCCGCCATGCCGGTCGCGCTCCTCTACCTCACGTTCGGCCTGTTCGGCTCCTACTTCGTGGTCCTGGTGGCCACGGTGCGCTCGATCTTCCCGGCTGAGCTGACCGGTAGGGCGATTACCGGCATCAACTTCTTCGGGATGGGCGGCGCGATGGTCGTGCAGTCGCTGATGGGCGTGCTCATCGAGGCCGGCGGCGGCGTCTCGGGATACCGCGTCGCGTTCCTGCTGACGGCCGCCTTGGGGACGGTCGCTGCTTTGCTGTTCCTTCCGGTGGCGCGGGAAGCGCAGCGACGTCTCGAGACGAGGGTCGCGCACGGTGAGGTCGCCACTCGGTAGCGGCCTGTCCGGGTCCCCGCTCGGCCGATACGGCGCAGCCCCTCAGGCGCCCGGGAGTAGCCCCCAGGCGCGTAACGAAGTAACCTGCCTCGGTGGCGATCCTCCGTACCCACGAACGTGGCCATGCCCTTCGCGAGATCCAGGCGCGCATCGAACACCGCAACCAGGGTGAGCGCGACTTCCTGCAGGCAGTCGATGAGGTGCTGGCTTCCCTAGGCCCGTTGGTGGCCAAGCACCCCGAGTACCTCGAAGACAAGCTCATCGACCGCATCTGCGAGCCGGAACGGCAGGTCATCTTCCGCGTGCCGTGGATGGACGACCGCGGCGTGGTGCAGGTCAACCGCGGGTTCAGGATCCAGTTCAACAGCGCGCTGGGGCCTTACAAGGGCGGGTTGCGCTTCCACCCCAGCGTCACGCTCGACACCGTGAAGTTCCTGTCTTTCGAGCAGATGTTCAAGAACGCCCTCACCGGCATGCCGATAGGCGCAGGCAAGGGCGGCAGCGACTTCGACCCGAAGGGCCGCAGCGAGCACGAGGTCATGCGGTTCTGCCAGAGCTTCATGACCGAACTGCACCGCCACCTGGGCGAGTACACCGACGTGCCGGCCGGGGACATCGGCGTCGGCGAGCGCGAGATCGGCTACCTCTTCGGCCAGTACAAGCGCATCACCAACCGCTACGAGGCCGGCGTGCTCACCGGCAAGGGCCTCGACTGGAGCGGCTCGCGGGTGCGCAAGGAGGCGACCGGCTATGGCTGCGTCTACTTCGCGGAGGAGATGCTGGCCGCGCGCGGCGAGTCGTTGGCGGGGCGCACCTGTGTGGTGAGCGGCTCCGGCAACGTGGCCATCTACACCATGCAGAAGCTGCAGGAGCTCGGCGCCAAGGTCGTCGCCTGCAGCGACTCGGGCGGTCGCGTCTACGACCCGGATGGCATCGACCTCGAGGTCGTGAAGGAGCTCAAGGAGGTGCGGCGACGGCGCATCTCGCAGTACCTCGAGTACCGGCCGAGCGCCGACTACAAGGAGGGCTCCACCGTGTGGGAGGTGCCCTGCGAGGTGGCCTTCCCGAGCGCAACGCAGAACGAGCTGAACGGCGCGGACGCCGAGCTCCTCATCGCCAACGGCCTGGTGGCCGTGGCGGAGGGCGCGAACATGCCGTGCACGCCAGACGCCGTGAGGGCCTTCCAGCACGCCGGCGTGCTCTTCGGGCCGGGCAAGGCCGCCAACGCGGGCGGCGTGGCGACCTCGGCCCTGGAGATGCAGCAGAACGCCAGCCGCGACCGCTGGAGCTTCTCGAAGACCGACGAGCGGCTGCAGGACATCATGAAGAACATCCACCGCCGCTGTCGCGAGTCGGCCGAGGAGATGGGCTCACCCGACGACTACGTGCTGGGCGCGAACATCGCCGGGTTCCGGAAGGTGGCGCGGGCCACCAGGGCCTTGGGGATCGTGTAGGCGCCAGCTCCAGGGCAACAGCACGATCCCCGTCGGTTAAGCCAGGTCTACTGGCCGGCCTTGACCTCGAACGACAACAGGAAGGCCGGCAACTCCTCGCCCGGGTGGTCGATGTGGTTGAGCATCGGCAGCTGCAGGTAGGTGGCGTTGGCGTCCGGCGTGGTAGGTCCGCCGGGTGCCGTGACCTCGCCCTGGTAGATCGAGGGGTAAAGGCCGATGAAATGCGTCCCTTCCCGCCCCGGTGCCTTGAGGTGGATGGTCACGTCGCCCTGGCTGTTGAAGCCGCAGCCGTAGCCGAGGAAGCCGTTGTCGAGCAGCAGCGTGTAGATGTTCGCCGTCTCGGTCCAGCCGACGCCCTTGATCGTGATCGTGATGTCGCCCCCCGGCTCCACGACCTGCGGCTCGACGAGCGCGACGCTCGGCGTGATCACGTACTCGACCGCCTGGCTCGCGTCGCCGGAAACGGCGCTCAGCGTGTGCGCGCCGCCGAGGTCGTCGGGCGTCTCGATGGTCAGGGCGAAGCTGCCGTCGGCGTCGGTCCGGACCTCGGCGAGGGTGCGCTCCACCTCCTGCCAGCCGGCACCGCTGATGCGGTTACCGGTCACGCTGCTCCAGCGCAGCTCGACGGTCGCGCTCGGCGGGTAGCCGCGGCCGCTCACCTCTATCTCGCTGCCCACGGTGCCGGAGCCGTGAGAGAGGCTGAGCACCGGCCCCGACATGAAGCTCGAGGAGACCGCGCGGGCTCGCGGCAGCACCTGAGCGTCGGGAGCCGGCACGGCGACGGGTTCGCCTTCGGTGACCTCGAACAGCGCGCTGATCACGGTCGGCACCGCCGGCTTGTAGTTCGGCGACTGCTGCTGGTTCAGGTACGGCACGGGATGCGTGCCCGAGATCGCCTGCAGCGTGTGCAGCCCGACCTCGCCGGTTGCCGGCAGCGTGAACACCGCGGTGCCGCCCGTCGTGATGGCCGAGGCCCACCCGGTGTGCGCGCCGTCGTACGCGAGCTGCCAGACCGACTCCCAGAAGCGGTAACCGATGCCCTTCATGGTGACGGTGATGGGGGTGCCGACGGGACCCGAGGTCGGCGAGATCTCCAGCGACGGCGCGACGACGAAGCCTTGGCGGGCGACCTGCTCGCCTTGCGCCTCGACGAAGAGGTTGTGCACGTAGCCGTAGTCTTCGGGCACGGTGAACTCGAAGGCGGCCCGGCCGTCATCACCGACGGTCGCCGTGCCTAGCACGGTGCGGGTCTCCTCGGCGGTCACGCCGTGGAAGGTGCCGTTGGCGCGGTCGACGTTCCAGTCGGCGGCAGCGCTGATCCAGATCAGCTCGACCTCGCTGCCCGGCTCGAGCCCCTCGGCGGTGGCCGCGACCGCCGTGCCCACCGTTCCCGAGGTGGGCTCCAACGTCAGGCGGCCGGCGCCCTGGGCGGCAGCCAGGCCGAGCAAGGCGACGGCGATTATCGTCAATGACCTGAAGATTGCGGTGTGCATGCTTGTCCCCGTATTCGCTGCTGAAGGCTCCGTTGGAGCGGACGTGACGCCCGGCGGGCGTGGCAAGTAAGACGCCGCACCCACGTGCGGGTACGGCGTCTTACTCGCTGTGGTCTTTGGGTCGGTTCTCTGGTGGCTCAGTTGGCCGACTGGATGATCAGGCTGGGCAGGCCGGCCGAAGCGCCGATCGGGCTGAACTCGGCGGTGTTGCCCTGAGCGTCTTGGACCTCCACGGTCCAGCCGTACATGCCGGAGGGGAACTCCGCGGGGATGGCCCATGGGCCGCGGAAGAAGTCGGCGCCGGGAGGCGGGCCGCCTTCGCCCTCTTCACCCTCCGGAGCACCGCCAGGAGGCGGGAAGAACATCGGCATCGGCTCGACGCTGTCCATGTGGACCGTGGCGGTGATGCCGCGCTCCTGGATCTGGTCGAAGCTGAGCTCCTCCCCGGTCGCGGCGTCGTAGACGACCGCGCGGAAGACGATCATCTCGCCGTTGAAGAACACCGAGTTGGGAACGCAGACGGCGCCCATGGCGCCCTCGGCTCCGCGTACCATGTCCGCCTTGACGAAGTAGGTCGGTCCCTGCGCCAGCGCCATCGAGCCGAGCGCGGCGAGCACCGTCAGAATCGCGAGCTTCCTCACTTCAGACCCTCCTCTGCTACGTAAATCGAGGGAGTATACGCCCGCGAAGCTCGTCGTATACGGAATCCGTAACTTTCGCTCCATTACACGAACCTCATGGCCTGCGGCGGCAGACTTGTACCGCCATTGAGGAGGTGCACGTGATGAGATTCGTACGCACACTGGTTCTGCTGGCGTTAGCCGCCGGCATCTTCGCGACCGCGGCGGCGCAGGACGAGGCAACCGACTTCGAGAGCCTGCAGCTCGAGCTGGTGGCCGACGGCTTCGTCTCGCCCGTCACGCTGACCAGCGCTCCCGGTGACGACCGCCTGTTCGTCGTCGACCGTCCAGGCCAGGTCTACGCGCTCGACCAGGCGGGGCAGAGGGCCGAGACGCCGTTCCTCGACATCAGCGACCGGATGGTCGAGCTGAACCCCGACTACGACGAGCGCGGCCTGCTGGGCTTCGCCTTCCACCCGCAGTTCGCCGAGAACGGCAAGGCCTACGCCTACTACAGCGCCCCGCTGCGCGATGGCGCCCCAGCCGGCTGGAACCACACCGCTGTCCTCTCGGAGTTCACGCTCGCCGACGACGGCGCGAGCCTAGACCCCGCCTCCGAGCGGGTGCTGCTCGAGATCGACCAGCCGCAGATGAACCACAACGGGGGCCAGGTACTGTTCGGGCACGACGGCTACCTCTACCTCGGGCTCGGTGACGGTGGCTCGGCCAACGACGTCGCCGAAGGGCACCCGCCGCTGGGCAACGGCCAGGACGTCACCACCCTGCTCGGCAGCGTGCTGCGCATCGACGTCGACGGCGAGGAGCCGTACGGCATCCCGGACGACAACCCGTTCGCCGGCGGCATCGAGCTGCCCGCGGAGCACGAGTGGGCGAACGACGAGGCGCGGCCGGAGATCTACCTCTGGGGCCTGCGTAACCCGTACCGCTTCAGCGTCGACCGCGAGACCGGCGCGTTGCTCGTTCCCGACGTCGGCCAGAACCTCTGGGAAGAGGTCAACCACGTCACCGAGCCGGGCAACCTCGGCTGGAACCTGCGTGAAGGCGCCTTCGGCTTCGACCCCGAGAACCCCGGCGCGATCATGGAGGAAGGGGAGACCGAAGGCCCGCTCGGCAACCAGCTGGTCGACCCCGTACTGGTCTACGCGCACCCGGGCGTCGCCGAGGGCGTCGACGTCGAGGAGCGCGGCATCTCCGTCTCGGGCGGTTACGTCTACCGCGGCTCGGCGATCCCCGAACTGGTCGGCTACTACGTCTTCGGCGACTGGAGCCAGTCGTTCGGTCAGCCCGGCGGCAAGCTGTTCGTGGCATCGACCGACGAGACCGGCGGTTGGGACTTCGTGCTCGACCGGCAGCTCGACGAGTTCGTGCTGGCCTTCGGCGAGGACGACGCCGGCGAGCTCTACGTGCTCACGACCGAGATGGCCGGACCGCAAGGCGAGACCGGGAAGGTCTACCGCCTGGTCGCCGGCGAGTGACCCAGAGCTAATGACCCAGCGCTAATGACCCAGAGCTAGAACGGGTTGGAGGGGCGCTTTCCACCGATAGCGCCCCTCGATCCTGCAAGGTCGCTGCAAGCTCTTGACGAATCGCGCATACCGGGCTATCTTGAAGATATCGAACGCGCCAGGTGCGCGTTTTTTT
>CAZQVC010000038.1:0-2973 GCA_964596625.1 uncultured bacterium
TGCGCGCCGTCGATGATCTCCGAGGAGCCGATCGCGATGCCGGTGCGATCGGACAGCAGCCGTAGCGCTTCGGTCGCGAGGTCGGCGAGCGAGATGAGCTCGTCGAAGGTCGGCACGTCTTCCAGCGCGAGTGTCGCTTCCCCGTCGGCCTCGTCCTCGGCGAGCATCGCCTCGCTGGCCGCCACCTGCACCGCGAGGTAGGCGGTCGACGCGAGCGGGTTGGCGGCGAGATCGGTGATGGCGGCGACCCCACCCAGGTAGCGAGGCAGGTCGACCAGCTGGTAGCCGGCCGGAGCCTCCGGCTGGCTGGCCACCAGGCCGCCGAGGACCGGGTCGTCCAGGACGCTCGGCGCGCCGAGGTGGACGTCGATGACCGCCTCGATGGCCCGCGCCGGCTGCGCGAACACGATGTGGCCGCCGACGACCGCGACTGCGTAGTCGCCTGCGAACGGGCTGCGCAACCGCTCGTAGGTCACGCCGCGGTAGGTCGCGGTGCGGAAGGAGAGCATCCTGTCGAGGGTCATGCCGGCGAGCACGTCGTCACCGGGCCCGCTGCCGTCCACGAGCGCGGCTAGCGGACTGTTGGGGTCCTGCAGCGCCTCGCGCCACTGCTGCATCGCCTCTCGCGCCGACCGCTCCGAGCTCACGGGCGTGACGCTGATGAGCCCAGGCCCCTGGATCCAGGAGGCGAGGTCGGTGTCGTAGACGCCCAGCTGCGCGACGTGGCTGGTGCTGCCGATCCAGCCGAGGCCGAGGCCTTCCGGCCCCACGCCGAGGAGGTACTCCGCGAGCCCGGCGACGTCGAAACGCCCCCCTGACAACTCGGGCGGCAGCTCGTCACCCATCAGCGCCGCGATGTCGGCGAGCCAGCTGTCGAGCCAGGCGACCAGCGCCTCGGGCGAGTAGCTCGAGCGGCTCAAGCTGGCGACTCCCGCCGGGATCAAGCTCGGCGCGGCTGGCGTACAGCCCGCGCAGTCGAGGAGGTCGAGGAGCTCCAGCTCGCCCGTGGCCTCGGCGACCTCGCGGTCGACCGCTACGACCGTGTCGATCACCAGGCCGGCATCGTCGAACGCGGCGCTGGCCGCTACGCCGTTGACGACCCTCAGCGTGTTGAGCACGCGCTCGATGAGCTGAAGTTGCTCGGGCTCCGAACCGAGCATCGGCGCGAAGTTCGCCAGCAGGTCGGCCACGGCGGCGAGGTTCAAGGTGAAGGCGACGCCGCGGCCGGTCAGGCTGCGCGCGAGGCCGCCGATCCGGGTGCCAGCGAGGCTCGGCTCGTTCGCGCCGCCGGCGCGCCGCACCATGCCGCGCAGCGCCTCCGGATCCGACGCCAGGAGCAACGTGCCGTCCAGCTGGGCCACGACCACGGGGAAGTCGCTGCCGTCACCGAGCACGTAGAACGGCACCTCGCCCTCGCTGAGCGCAACGCCGGAGTCGTAGCAACCGGTGATCGCGTCGAACACGGCGCTGCCGAGCTCGGGGTCGTCGGTCCTGAGGATCGCCATCACGGCGGGGAGGGGCGAGTAGGCCGACATGCTCACGCCGAGGGCGACCCGGCCGCTGAGCTCTTCTGGCGCCACGCCCTCGAGCGCGTCCCCCAGGGCCGGGCAGGTGGCGGTAAGCTCGGCGAGCATCTCGTCGTAACCGTCGGGCTCGGAGAGATCCAGGCCGAGGTCGAAGGCGTCATCGGCCGCCGAGCCGAGCACGACGCCGAGCTTGCGGACGGTCTCTCTCGCCGCATCCAGGTCGAGCTCGGCGGCGAGTTCCTCGAAGACCTGGGCGGAGCCGCCGCCCGGCTGCGCGTAGATCGCGAAGAGCGTGGTCTCGGGCAGGATCCGCGTGAAGGACGCGGGGGCGGCCTGGGCCGCCGCCAGCTGGCCGGCGGCCAGCAACGCCGTGAGAGCGGCCAGCAGGGCGCCGCGGAGCGGCACGCGGAGGTTGGCGAGGCGGCGCGCGGTCGCGGTGCGCGGCGCGGGCGTGAACGTGGTTCGGGTCATGGCGAAGCCTCCTGGCAGGTGGTTGACAGCCGGGCTGTCGACGGGCGAAGAACGTCTACGAGCAGACAGGTTAGCGCGCCGTGACGAGCCCCGCGCGACACCGGCCGGAGCTGGCGCCGGGGTCATAATGAAGGCGATGACGACGTCGCTGAAGGCCGCGCCGAGCGGCACTCCCACCTCCCCCGTCGCGCTGCCGGTGGAGCAGGTCGCCCCCGCGGGGACGACCGAGAGCGCTCCGCCCCTGGTGCGGATCAGCGGCCTCACCAAGCGCTACGCTCCCCAGGGCCACGCCGCGGTCAACGACCTGGAGCTGAGCGTCGAGCAGGGCGAGGTGCTGTGCCTCCTCGGGCCTTCGGGATGCGGCAAGACGACGCTGCTGAGGCTGATGGCCGGCTTCGAGCGGCCCGATGCCGGAGAGATCGAGGTAGCCGGCCGGGTCGTGGCGTCCTCGCGGCACTGGGTGGAGCCCGAGCACAGGCGCATCGGCTTCGTCTTCCAGGACTTCGCGCTCTTCCCGCACCTCGACGTGCTCGACAACGTCGCCTTCGGCCTCAAGGGCAGACGAGCGGCGCGCCGCGAGCGCGCGGCCGAGGTGCTCGCGCTGGTGGGTCTCACGGTCTTCCAGGAGCGCTTCCCGCACCAGCTCTCCGGCGGGCAGCAGCAGCGCGTCGCGCTGGCCAGGGCCTTGGCGCCCAGGCCGCACATCCTGCTGCTCGACGAGCCCTTCAGCAACCTCGACGCCTCGCTGCGCGGGGCGACACGCGACGAGGTGCGCAACATCCTCACGGCCAGCGGCACCACGGCCGTGATGGTGACGCACGACCAGGAGGAGGCGTTGTCGTTCGGCGACCGCCTGGCCGTCATGCGTGACGGCGAGATCGAGCAGACCGGTGCGCCGGAGCAGGTCTACTTCACCCCCGCCACCGCCTTCGTGGCGAGCTTCCTCGGTCGCACCAACCTGCTGCGCGGCCACGCT
>CAZQVC010000038.1:3073-9657 GCA_964596625.1 uncultured bacterium
CCGGACAGCTGCAGGAGGAGCGCCTGGTGGTCTTCGGCTCGCCGGGGAACTCGCTCCATCCGGGCGACGAGGCCGAAGTGGTGGTCACCGGCGTAGGCGTGTCGCTGCAGCACAGCTGAGCGACGGGCCGCTACTGCCGGCGACCCTCGTAGGCCAGCAACAGCCCCACGAACAGGCTGGAGAACAGGACGATCGCGGCGGCGTACGGCGCGGCGGTAGCCATGAGGCCCTCGTTGGTGAGGCCGAAGACCCTCACTGCGAGGTTGCGGTAGCCCGTCGGCGCCAGCAGGTAGGTCATCGGCAACTCCTTCATCACGGCCATGAGCACCAACGCCGCGGCGGCCAGGAGGTTGCGTGAGATGAGGGGCAGCACGGTGGCGAGGAAGGCACGCAGTCGGCTCCTGCCCAGCGACCGCGCCGTCTCCTCCAGCCGCGGGCTCACCTGCAGCAGGCCGCTCCTGGTCGGGCCGAGCGCGAGCGCCAGGTAGGAGACGACGTAGGCCACGAGCAGCACCCCGAAGCTCTGGTACCAGCTGGGCGTGAAGCGGATGGTGAACATCACGAAGGCCAGGGCCAGGGCGATCGGCGGCACCGCGTAGCCGAGGTAGACCAGACGCTCGAGCAGGCGACCGCCGAACCAGCGCGAGCGCGAGCCGGCGATCACCACCGGTACCGCCAGCCCTGCCGCGATGAGCGCGGCCGGCACGGCCAGCATCGCGGTGCCGAGGAACGTTCGAAGCACGCTGAGGAGCTCGGCGACGCCGGGCGGCACCAGCGCCAGCCAGCCCACCAGGGTGAGCACCGGCAAGCCGACGCCCGCACCGAGCGCCAGCACCACGAAGAGGTAGGCGAGCGGCGCCAGCCGCCCCAGTCGCCCAGGCACGCGGCGCCTGGCCGCGCCGCTGCCGAGGCGCGCGTAGCGCCGCTGTCCGAGAAGCCGCACCTCCAGCACGACGAGCGCAGCGGTGAGCGCCAGCAGCATGAGCGCCAGCAGCGCAGCGTAGCTCCGGTCGAAGGCCGCGGTGTACTGCGTGTAGATCGCGAAGCTGAAGGTCTCGAAGCGCATCAGCGCGACGGCGCCGAAGTCGCCGAGCACGTAGAGCGCGACCACCAGCCAGCCGGCCAGCAGGGCGGGTCTCAGCTGCGGCAGCACCACCCGCCTCACGACCTGCAACCGGTTGAGGCCGAGGCTCCGGCCGCTCTCCTCGAGCCCCGGGTCGAACCCCAGCAGGGCGCTGCGCACGTTGAGGAAGATGTAGGGGTAGGTGTAGAGCGTGAGCGCGGCGACCGCACCGAAGAGGCCGCTGGGGCGGGGCACGACCACATCGAACAGCCTCGCCAGCACGCCCTGGTAGCCGCCGAGCCCGAGCAGCGAGTAGGCCATGACGTAGCCGGGCACCGCCAGCGGGGTGGCCGCGAGCCAGGTGATGAGCCTGCGACCCCTGATGTCGGTCCGCACGACCAGCCAGGCGAGCGGGACGGCCAGGGCGGTGCCGAACATCAGCACCAGCGCCGTGAGCGTGACGGTGTTGCCCAGCAGGTCTAGCGTGCGGCGGCGCAGCACGAGCTCGACCAGGCTCGCCGGGTCGACCTCCAAGGCCCGGACGACCAGGTACACCATCGGCAACAACGTCGCCGCCCCGGCCAGAACGGCCGGGACGACCACGTACCAAGGGGACCGCCAGGGACTGCGGCCTCGGCGCCAGTTGAGCATCGTGCTCAGAGCAGGCCGACCTCCCGGAGCAGCTGAAGCGTGCCTTCGAGGTCGTCGATGGCGGCCAGGTCGACGTCGGGCGAAGCGGCGTCGACCTCGTCACCGCTGGCCAGGCCCTCGGCCGGCTCCACCGTCGTGGTGATCGGGTACTCGTAGTTGTCGTCGGTGAAGAACGTCTGCGCCTCGTCGGAGAGCAGGAACTCGATGAACTCCTGCGCGAGCTCCTTGTCGTCGCTGGAGGCGACGACCCCGATGCCGGTGACGTTGGCGAGGTTGCCGATGTCCCCGTCCTCGAAGAAGGTCTGGGCCACCGGGAACGCGGGGTCCTCGGCCAGACGGCGCATCAGGTAGTAGTTGTTGACCAGCCCGAAGTCGACCTCACCGGCGGCGACCGCGTCGAGCTGAGAGCCGTTGTTCGGGTAGGCCTTGGCGCCGTTCGCGCTCATGTCGCGCAGCCACTGCTCGGCGACGTCCTCGCCGTGCGTGACGCGCAGCGCGGTGACGAACGACTGGAAGGAGCCGTTGGAGGGCGCCCAGGCCACGCGTCCCCGGTAGCGCTCGTCGGTGAGATCGAAGATGCTCGTTGGCAGCTCGTCGGCTGCGACCCTGGCGGGAGAGTAGATCAGCGTCCGGTTGCGGGCGCTGACGGCCACCCACTCGTAGCCCGGCACGACCTGCTTCTCAGGCACGTTCGCCACCAGCTCGGCGGGAACCGGCGAGAGCGCTCCGGCCTCGGCCAGCGCGCCGAGCGCGCCGGCGTCCTGCGCCCAGAAGGCGTCCGCGGGGCTGGCCGCGCCCTCCTCGGTGATCAGGACGGCGAGCTCGGCCGTGTTCCCGTAGCGGACCTCGACGTCGACCCCGGTCTGCTCGGTGAAGCGCTCGATGATCGGCCCCGCCAGCGACTCACCTCGCCCGACGTAGAGTGTGATGCTCTGCGCCGCCGCGGTGCCCGCCAGCACCACCGCCAGGAGCGTCGCCGCCAATCGGGCCGTGACTCTTATACTCATCCTCACTCCTTCGAGTCGGCGCCGGGAGGCGCCGAACGGATCGCCAAGATCCAATTCATACTAAAACGCTATGAATTGGTCTGGGGAAGCCTACGATTGAGCGGGCGACGAGTCAAGAGCGCGGGGCCGCCTGGAAATCGTCGGCGGCCCCGCTGTTGTGGGAGGCGCAGAGGCTCGGCGCCGGCGCGAGCCAACAGCACGCGCCGGCGCTTTACGAGACTAGTCGAGCAGGTCCTGTACCTCGGCGTCGGCGTTGGCGAGCGCCTGGTCGACCGGGGTGCCCGTCAGCCATATCGACTGGAAGGCGCGGTTGAGCGCGTCCTGGATGGCGTCGTAGCGCACGGTCGGCTGCACGTCGCGCGCGATGTTCACCGTCTCGGCGTACTCGCTGCGGTGCGGCAGGGCGGCGTACTCGTCGCTGGCCGCGACGCTCCTGGAGATGCTGAGGTGTCCGGTGCGCGACCAGTCGAGCCCGTGGTCGTAGATCCAGGCCAGCAGGTCGAGCGCCGCCTGGTACTTCTCCGGGTCGTCGCGCTTCAGCGTCGCGGGGATGGCCCAGGCGTGGGAGTCGGCCCAGGTGGCGGGCGTGTCGAACAGCGTCGGGAAGTCGGCGACGTAGAGCGAGCTCAGGGCGATCTCGCCGGAGGCGATCTGCGAGTCGAGCTGGTTGACCACCCAGTCGCCGTTGACGAGCACGGCGGCCTCGCCGTCCATGAACTTCTGCAGCGAGTCGGCGTAGTTCAGCGCAGGGTCGGCGTAACCACCTTCGAACAGGCTCACGATCGTGTCGATGGCCGCGCGCGTCTCGGGGCTGTCGACGTTCGACTGACCGTCGGCGAACAGCTCGGCGTCCTGCTGCCAGACCAGCGAGAGCACCAGTCGCACGCCGATGGGGAACTCGGCGAAGTCGGCGGTGAGGTAGTCGTGGCCGGTGGCCGCCTTGACCGCCGCGGCCTGCTCCAGCAGCTCCTCGGGGCTGCCCGGCATCATCGGCGTGCCGTCGTCGTTCACCAGCCCTGCCTGCTCCATGATGTCGAGGTTGACGTACCAGAGGTTCGCATGAGCGTCGAGCGGCACGGCGTAGACGCGGCCATCGTAGGTGACGGCGCTCTCGCCGGTCTCGGTCCAGTCGGCGCGGTCGATGCCGGCCGCGGCGAGGTCGTCGGTGAGGTCCGCGAGGGCCCCGAGGCTGGCCAGCTCGGGCAGCGCGTGCTTGTGCAGCACGTGGACGTCCGGCGCGTTGCCGGCGGCGTACATCGCCTTGAGCTGGTCGTAGTAGTTGCCCCAGTCTGTGGGCAGCGTCTCGACGTCGACGCCGTTGTCGGCTGCGTCGTAGGCGTTGATGATCGACTGGATGATGCAGGCCTCGCCGACGGCGGCTGCGATGTCGGTCCCGGCCTGCTCGCAGGCGCCGAAGAAGCGCGCCAGGGTCAGTTCGGTCTGGGCGAGGCTGGAGGCGGCCATGGCCAAGGCGGCCGTCAGGGCGATGAGTCGAAAGAGCTTCATGTTGTCTCCCTTCTAGAGACGAGTGGGGGTGCGGACGGGGCTCACTTGCCCCCGCCCATCGCGATGCCGCGCACGACGAAGCGTTGGAACACCAGGAACAGGAGGATCACGGGCAGGCTGGCCATCACGCCCGAGGCCATGACCCGGCCGAGGCCCTCGGACTGCGCGAAGTTGCTCTGCACCGACGCGAGCCCGACCGTGATGGTGAACATCTCCTGGCGCTGGGAGGAGACCAGCGGCCAGAGGTAGTCGTTCCAGGCGTAGAGGAACGTGAGGATGGCGACCGTCGTGAGAGCCGGCACGGCGAGCGGCAGCATGATGCGGCTGAAGAGCGTCCAGCGGTTGGCGCCGTCGAGCCTCGCGGCCTCCTCGACGTACGTCGGGATCGCCCGGAAGAACTGCATCATGATGAACACCCCCAGCGGCACGGCCAGACGCGGCGCGATGAGGCCGTGGTAGCTGTTGTGCCAGCCCCAGTCGGCGAACATCGTGTAAAGCGGGATGAACACGGCCTGCTCAGGGATCACCAGGCCCGCCAACACCACCGCCAATACGAGCGAGCGGCCGCGGAAGGGCACCCGTGCGAAGGCGAAGCCCGCCAGCGAGGAGAGCAGCAGCACCAGCGCCGTCATGCCGGTCGCGACGATCATCGAGTTGAGGAACCAGCGCGGGGCGAGACCGAGCGTGAACAGGTTGACGAAGTTCTCGAGGGTGAACGGGATCGGGATCAGGCCGAGGAAGGTGTTCGAGGTCGTGCGCGCCAGCACCTCGTTGGGCTGCAGCGACATCGAGACCATCCAGATGACGGGCACCAGCCAGATGAACGCGACGACTGCCAACAGCCACAGCACGAGGTTGCCGCGCCTTGCGCTGCCTACCACGGCCTCACCCCCTCCTCTGCAGGTTCATCTGAAGCAGCGAGAAGACGAGCATGACCGCGAAGAGGAACACCGAGAGAGCCGAGGCGTAGCCGAGGTCGGAGTTCCGGAAGGCGGTCTGGTAGATGTAGCGGACCAGCACCTGGGTGCTGTCGTTGGGGCCGCCGCCGGTGATGAGGTGCGACTGCCCGAACACCTGGAAGTGCAGGATGATCTGCAGGACCACGACCAGCGTGATGGTGCGAGTGAGCGAGGGCAGCGTGATGTTGCGCACGACCGACCAGCCGCCGGCGCCGTCGATGCGCGCCGCCTCGTAGAGCTCCCCCGGTATCTCCTGCAGCCCGGCGATGAACAGGATCATGGCCAGCCCGATCGACCACCAGACGGTGGCGATCACGATCGCCGGCATGGCCAGGGCGGGGTCGGTCACCCACTCGATGCGCGCCAGGCCGAGGGAGTCCATGACGTTGGCGAGGATGCCCTGGCGCGGGCTCAGCATCACCTTCCAGATGAGCGTGACCACCGTTACGGAGAGGACCTGCGAGAGGAAGAACGCCGTGCGGAGGGCCGCTGCCAGCGGACCACGGCGGTTGAGGGCCATGGCGAAGGCCAGCGACAAGACGGTGATGGCCGGGACGGTGAGCAGGACGAAGAGCAGGGTGTTGCCGACGATGCCCCAGAAGCGGCGGTCGTGCCAACTGCCGTCGGCGCCCGGGTGAATGCCGAGCGCGCCGGCGAAGAGCGCGACACCGCTGACGGTCAGTGTCAACGCGGTGGCGCGTCCGAGGCGCCCTTGACGCCACAGCAGCAAGACCAGCGCCACCGCCGCCAAGCCCGCCAGGCGCAGCGGCCACTGGTGCGTGAGGTCCCAGGTGAGACCCGAGCCCCAGAGCATGTCGACGTAGTTCTTGAGCCCGACGAAGGTCTTGGCGTCGGGGTTGAAGGCGACAGCCAGCAGGTTCCAGTCGTGCAGGCTGATCCACAAGCCCTTGAAGAACGGGTAGAGCAGGAAGACGACGTACACGACGAGGAACGGCAGCGCGAACGCGTAGCCCTCGAAGGTGTCGCGCCAGGACGCCCGCGCGCTCCTGTCGAGGCGACCGCTCAGGCGCAAGGGCCGGCGCCTCGCGCCCGGTCCGAGCCTTGCGACCTGGTCTACGCTGGCGCGCTGGCGCATCGGTTTCCTCTCCCTCGAGTGGCTGTTGCCGTCGGCCGTTCGAGAACTGAAGCTGCGTCTGCCTCGACGTGCGGGCCGGTCAGGCTACAGCGGCGCATTAGCTACATATAAAACCGTTGTAATGCAGGTTGTAGCACGGGATATCGCTCCCGTCAACCGCGACCCTGCGACGCGGCCTCGGCGCCTCTTCGGATGAGCTACCGTTGATGGCGAGCTTTACAGGCTTACCCTGAGTTTCGAGCAGCCACGGAAGAGGAAGCACGAACCCGCTTACCTTCAGCATTTGCTGTTGCAATGTGCTA
>CAZQVC010000038.1:9757-11886 GCA_964596625.1 uncultured bacterium
TGAAGCTCGACGTGACCACGCCGGCCGCTCGCGCGACCCTGAAGGCGCTCGCGTCGGAGCCCCGCACGAGGATCCTCGAGCTGCTCTCCGACCGCCTGCTCAACGTCTCGGAGATCGCTGAGGCCCTGGCCATGCCGTTGTCGACGGCGACCTTGCACGTGAACAACCTGGAGGACGCAGGCCTCCTCCGCACCGAGTTCCGGCCCGGCGAGCGCGGCCTGCAGAAGGTCTGCCAGCGCGTCTACGACGAGGTCGTCATCGGCATGCCGCGCGCCTCCCCCGAGCAGCCGCTGAAGCTCGTCGAACTGAGCATGCCGGTGGGCGCCTACGTCGACGCCGAGGTCAGCCCCACCTGCGGACTGGTCGGCGACGACGGTGTCATCGGCTTCACCGACGACCCGACCTCGTTCTACGAGCCGGCACACGTCGACGCGCAGCTGCTCTGGTTCAAGAGCGGCTACGTCGAGTACCAGTTCCCGAACCGCCTGCCGCCTCAGACCACGCCAGACAGCCTCTGGCTGAGCCTCGAGCTCTGCTCGGAGGCTCCCATGCACCATCCGGACTGGCCGTCGGACATCACGGTCAGCGTGAACGGCGTGGAGATCGGCACCTACACCTGCCCGGCCGACTTCGGCGGGCAAAGGGGCGTGCTCACGCCGGAGTGGTGGGACACCCGCAACAGCCAGTTCGGGGTGCTCAAGGAGTGGCGCGTCACCGAGGAGGGCTCGTTCATCGACGGCGTGCCGGCCAACGGCGTGCGCATCGGCGACCTCGGGCTCGTCAGCTCCCGGCGGATCGCCGTGAGGGTCGCGGTCAAGCCGGACGCCAGGAACGTCGGCGGGGTGAACCTCTTCGGTCGCGGGTTCGGCAACTACCAGCAGGACATCGAGCTCAAGCTGCGCTACCACTGAAGCGCCGTACGATGGCCGGATGCGACGGGAAGGACGCCGTGTCGTGGTCGTGGGCGGCGGAGCCGCCGGCTTCTTCGCTGCGATCGCCTGCGCCGAGGCCGACCCGCACGCGCACGTGACCATACTCGAGAGCGGCAACCCGCTCTCCAAGGTGCGCATCTCGGGCGGCGGGCGCTGCAACGTGACGCACGACGAGCCCGACCCTGCGCTCCTCATCGCCAACTACCCGAGGGGTGGGCGGGCACTGCGCGGCCCGCTCAACCGCTTCGGCCAACGCGAGACCGTCATGTGGTTCGAGAGCCGCGGCGTGACGCTCAAGGCCGAGGCCGACGGCCGCATGTTCCCGGTCACCGACGACTCGCAGACCGTCATCTCCTGCCTGCTCGAAGCCGCCGCAACGGCCGGCGTGCAGCTGCGCACCAGGACGCCGGTGGTCGACGTCACGGCCACGGACGCCGCGGCCGCGGACGGCGGAAGCGACGGCGCGTTCACCGTGCGGCTCAAGGGCGGCGAGACCGTCGCTGCCGACCGGGTACTGCTCGCGACCGGCGGTGCGCCGGCCGGTTGGCGCTGGGCCTCGAAGCTGGGCCACACGATCGAGCCGCCGGTGCCGTCGTTGTTCACCTTCGAGATCGACGACCCTCGGCTGCAGGGGCTGGCCGGGGTCTCGGTGCCGGACGCTCGCGTCCGACTCGACGGCTCGCGTGACGTGCACGCAGGCCCGCTGCTCATCACCCACTGGGGCCTCTCCGGCCCGGCGGTGCTACGAGCGTCCGCCTGGGGAGCGAGGCAGCTGCACGACAGCGGCTATCGCCTCGGCGTCAGCCTCGACCTCCTGCCCGCGGTCGCTGAGCAGGACGTGCGGGAGACGCTGCTCGCCGCCAAACGGCGAGACGCCCGCCGCTCCGTGCTCGCGGCCGGGCCGTTCGACCTGCCGCAGCGCCTCTGGCGCTCGCTGGCGGTGGCCGCGGGCGCGACCGAGACCACCCGCTGGGCCGACGCCTCCAAGGCGCTGCTTACCGCGCTCACCACCGAGGTCAAGGCCGGTCACTACCAGATCAGCGGCAAGGGCGTCTTCAAGGAGGAGTTCGTCACTTGCGGTGGCGTGCGGCTCTCCGAGGTGAGCTTCAGCACCATGGAGAGCCGGATCCGGCCAGGCCTTCACCTGGCCGGGGAGATCCTCGACATCGACGGCGTGACCGGCGGCTTCAACTTCCA
>CAZQVC010000038.1:11986-13589 GCA_964596625.1 uncultured bacterium
CGCTAGTGCCCCCCTGGGTGAAGAACCTCGCCGTCGTAGATCTCGGGATCGGCCTCCCCGGTGACGATCAGGGTGCCGGCGAGGCCGCGCTCCGCTCGGCTGAGCGCGTGGTCGACCAGCGTGTACTCGCCGGGGAACTCCACCTTGAAGTCGACGATCACGGTGCCGCCGGCCGGCACGGTCGTGACGTGGATGTCGCGCAGCGGCTCGGTCGTCACGCTGCCCTCGTGGTAGACGCGGTCGAAGATCTCGCCGATGACGTGGAAGCTGCTGATCTTGTTGGGCCCGCCGACGCCGAAGTAGATCCTCACCGTCTCCCCTACCTCGGCGCGCAGCGGCAGGCGGTTCAGCGCGTTGACCGCGCCGTTGAACGTGTAGTACTCGGGCATCTCGTTGAGCAGCTTCTCCACGGCGAACTCCTGGTAGCCCTTGTCGCCGTAGGTGCCGGTCGTGTAGATCTCGCCCTGCATCACGTAGAACTCGCGGTCGACCTCGGGCAGGCCGCCCTCCGGCTCGACGAGGATCATGCCGTACATGCCGTTGGAGATGTGGTGGGCGACCATCGGCGTGGCGCAGTGGTAGATGTACAGGCCCGGGTTCAGCGCCTTGAAGCTGAAGCCGGTCTGCTCGCCGGGCAGCGTCTGGGTCGACACCGCTCCGCCCCCCGGGCCGGTGACGGCGTGCAGGTCGACGGAGTGGATGAACTGGCTGTCCTCGGGGTTCTCCAGCACCACGTCAACGGTGTCGCCGACCTTGACGCGGATGAACGGGCCGGGGATCAGGCCGTTGAAGGTCCAGAACCGGTACGTGGTCCCGTCTGCCAGTAGCGCCTCGCGCTCCACCGTGGCCAGCACCACCTCGTGACGCATCGGCTCGCTGCGGTCGCCGAGCGGGCCGGGCACGGCGTCCGGCGGTCGGACGATGTTGGTCAACTCCTCGGCGTTGAACTCGCTGACGACCTCACCGACGGTGAGCACGCCCTCCATGCCGGCCTGGCGGTGACCGGGGATCGTGCACCAGTAGTTGAAGTTGCCCACCTCGTCGGCCCGGAACACGATCGTCGTGCTGCCGCCCTCGCGGTCGACGATCTCGCTGTGGGCGCCAGGGAAGTCGTCGACGATGATGTCGTGGGCGACGTTGTCGCCGTTGATCAGGGTGATCTGCACGACCTGTCCCGGTTGGGCGACGAGGTTGGGGTTGGCCACGCCGTCGATCGCCCCGCCCACCCCGATGAAGGCCATGCGCCCGTCGGCCAGGCCCGTGGTGAGGGTGTAGCTGACGTTGGGCAGGTACTCGGCCGGTGGGGCGGTCTGGGCCTGCTCCTGGGCCGCGGCAGTGGAGAAGACGAGGGCGGAGAGGACCGCGAGCGCGGCGCCCAGCACACGCGCGAGGCGCGGCCTCGCGCCGGTTCGGACGTCGTGCGATGGCACCTGGAACGAGGTTGGGTTGGTAGTCATCATCGGCGAACGTCTCCCGTCGTGGCTGCCTGTGCTCGGCTGGCCGCGTCCGCGTGAGCGAACTCGGCCGAGCGTGTCTGACACGTGCCTATGAGGCTAACGGAGAACGGGGCCCGCGTCCACGCCGCAGCTTGCAGGCGCTCCGC
>CAZQVC010000038.1:13689-20704 GCA_964596625.1 uncultured bacterium
GCCTCGACGCTCGCATCTGCCTCTGGCCCTTCGGCGCTGCGGATGACCAGCGTGGCGAACACCGCCTTGCCCTTGAAGCTGGTCGCCGCGACGTAGCTCCGCGTGACGTCGTCCCACAGCTCAACTGTAGCTTCGGGCACCCGGCCCCGCCTCAGGCGGTAAGCGCGCCTGTCGCCGCCGGGGTCCGCTGAGTCAGGCGAGGCGGTCATCACCGGTCGACGACCTGACGAGCCCGCGCCAGCCGGCCCGACACCTCACGGCAGCGCCTCCTTCGGCACCAGGCAAGCCACCGTGTACGCCGGGTCGAACATGTTGCCGATCACGTACTCCGCGGCCTGGCCGATGATCACCGAGGCGCCCTCGAAGGTCAGGCCGTGGCGCTGTTTGAGCCAGGCGACCATCTCGGTCGTCGCGTGCTGGGTGGCCTGCTCGAGCGGTCGCGCGTTGCCCAGGGTGAAGAGGAAGCGCTCGTCCTCTCCCCTCGGCCAGGCGACCGGTCCAGCCTCCGCTCGCTTCTGCAGGCCGACCTCGAACGCGACGTCGAACGACGTCTCGACGCCGGTGCCGGCCATCTCCCCCGCCCCCTGCGCCGCGTGCCCGTCGCCGAGGAGGAGCAGCGCACCCTCGACGAACACGGGGAAGTAGAGGGTGACGCCGGCCCTCACGCCGCGGTAGTCCATGTTGCCGCCGTGCTGACCCGAGGTGGCCGTGCTGATGGCCTGGCCGCCGGCCGGCGCGACGCCGATGCAGCCCAGCATGGGCGCCAGCGGCAGGGTGTAACCGGCCATGCCCGGTAGGTCTTCGTGCAGGCTCAGCAGGCCGTTGGCCGCGTCGATGCGCCAGGTGGCCCGGTCGTCGCCCGACCAGTCGACGGCGGTCACGAAGCCCGGGTCCAGGGTGTTGGGCGACAGCCTGACGCTGCCCCAGCCAGAGTCGCGGTTCGGCCGCAGCTCGAGCAGCCGCACACGGACGGTGTCGCCCGGCTCGGCGCCGACGACGTGGAAGGGACCGGTGAGCGGGTTGCCGCGCCGCGCGACGCCGTTGCCCGCTGCGTCGTAGCCGGCCGCGTCGACGGTGAACGTCTCGACGACGTCGCCCGGCTCGAGCCTCAAGGCCGCCTCGTGAGCGGCGAAGGTGTTGTGGAACTCCTTGGGCGTGAAGCGGTGGGTCGCCACGCTCAGCCGCCGATGCGCGCGAGCGCCTCTGCCCGGTCCTTGACGAACCAGGTCTGATCGCCCCTGTTGCTCTCGCGGATCAGGGCCAGCAGGCTCTCGCTGGCCGCGTCGCCTGCCGCCGCCGGACCGCCCACGATCACGAGCCGCAGCCGGTAGTTGCTGAACTTCTGCATGACCATGCCAGCGAAGCGGCTGCTGAGGTCGAAGAACTCCGCCGGCAACTGGTCGGCGCGCAGCAGCACGTAGTCGGCGCCGGAGAACGAGGCGTTGCCGACGATGTCGGTGACCTCGCGTTCGCTGCCGGCCTCGCCGGAGCGCAGCTCGGCGACCTGGACCGCGCCGACGCTGAAGAGCTCCAGGTCGGGTCCGAGCTCGTCGTCGCTCACGTCAACTCGCCTTCGACCAGGGGTCTCATGCGGCGCACTCTATAACGTGTCCGACGCGAAGGTTCGCCGGCAAGGGCTAAGCTCGGTGGTCAGTGAACGACGAGCATAAGACCACCAACCGACCGACCACGACCAACCCGATCGACCATGTCGAACCGGCGAACACGCCGACCGCCACCACGGCCGAGGAGATGGCCGCGAACCTCGCGTCGGTGAAGGCGCGCATCGCGGCAGCCTGCGAGCGCGCCGGGCGCGATCCCGGCGAGGTCGAGCTGCTGCCTGTCAGCAAGACGGTGCCGGCCGAGAGGCTGCGACTGGCGTACCAGGCCGGGATGAGGAAGCTGGGCGAGAACAAGGTCCAAGAGGCCCGTGAGAAGTCGGAGGAGTTGGCGGACCTGGAGGACCTGCGTTGGGCCGTCATCGGGAACCTGCAGTCGAACAAGGCGAAGTACGTGGCGCGTTTCGCGTTCGAGTTCCACGCCCTCGACCGCCTCAAGGTGGCCCAAGAGCTCGACCGGCGGCTGCAGCGCGAGGGCCGTGGCCTTGACGTCTTCGTGCAGGTGAACAGCTCGGGTGAGCAGAGCAAGTTCGGCCTACAGCCCGAGGAGGTGCCGGCGTTCGCCCAAGAGCTCCGTCACTTCTCCGCCCTGCGCGTGAGGGGCCTGATGACGTTGGCGTTGTTCTCCTCCGACCTGGAGCGCGTGAGGCGGTGTTTCGTGATCATGCGCGAGCTGCGCGAGCGTCTGCGCCAGGACGCGCCGGAGGGGCTGTCGTTCGACGAGCTCTCGATGGGCATGTCGGGCGACTTCGAGGTCGCCATCGAGGAGGGCGCGACCGTCGTCCGCGTCGGCCAGTCGATCTTCGGCGCCAGAGCCCTGCCCGACAGCCACTACTGGCCGGGCGCCGCCACGGGCGGCGGACGGTGAGCGACGGCCCCGACGGGCCGCCCGCGCTAGCACGCACAGCGCTAGACCGCGACGCGCTCAACCCGCTGCCCGTCGACGTCGTGTCGATTCAGTCGCAGGTGGTGTACGGCTGCGTGGGCAACAGCGTGGCGGTGCCGACGCTGCGCGCCCTTGGCCTCAACGTCGTCCCGCTGCCCACGGTGCTGCTGAGCAACGTGCCGCACTACGACACGCTGCACGGCGGCGCGATCCCCACCGAGTGGTTCGCCGGCTACCTCTCCGACCTCGAGCGCCGCGGCGTGATGGGCCGTACCAGGGCGATCCTCCTCGGCTACCTCGGCCCCCCGGAACAGACGGAGGTGCTGGCCGCATGGCTCGAGCGGATCTCGCTGGAGCATCCCTCCATCGACCTCATCGTCGACCCGGTGATCGGTGACCACGACGTCGGGGTCTACGTCGACCCCGGCCTGCCCCCGCTGCTGCGCGAGCGCATCGTGCCGCTGGCACACGGCCTGACCCCCAACGCCTTCGAGTTCGAGCAGCTCGTGGGCCGGCCCCTGCCGACGCTCGACAACACGATCTCCGCCGCACGGGAGCTGCTCGAGGGCCGAGCCGAGTGGGTGGTCGTGACCAGCGCTGCCCCCGCCGAGGCTCCCGAGGGCCAGACCAACGTCGCAGTCGTCACTCGCGACGGCACTGAGGTCATCACGCACCGGCTGGTCGAGACAGTGGCAAAGGGCACGGGCGATCTGTTCACGGCCCACCTGCTCGGCCGGCGACTGCTGGGCGACGAGCTGCTGAGCGCCACCGAAGCCGCCGTCGCCGCGACGATCGCGGTCCTCGAGCGGACCAACGAGCACGGCTGCGGGGAGCTGGTGCTGAGCGCTGTGTCAGCGCGGCGTTAGTTTCGGGTCAGTAGAATCCTCCGGTGGATCACGACACGCGCGTCGGCGCGTACGCCGTTCTGGTCAACGACGGCCGGGTGCTGCTCACGCACTGGGTGGCCGAGCCCGGTCTGCCTGCCGGTTGGACGCTACCGGGCGGAGGGCTCGAGGCCGGCGAGGACCCGGCGGTCGCCGCCGTGCGCGAGGTTCGTGAGGAGACGGGCTTCGACATCGCCCTGAGCGGCCTGCTCGGTGTGGACAGCGAGCACTACAGCGCGCAGGAGCGCGCGCCGGGCCGCCCGCGGCGCCCCCTGCACTCGCTGCGCGTCATCTACGGGGCCGAGATCGTCGGCGGCGCGCTGAGGCCGGAGGCCGACGGCTCGACCGACGACGCGCGGTGGTTCGCGCTCGCCGAGGTGGCCTCCCTGCCGCGCGTGAAGCTCGTCGACGTCGCCGTCGCGTTGTGGCGCCAGGCTCACGTGTCGAGCAGCGAGAGCCGCTCCCAGCTCTTTGCGCCGGCCGACGGCGGGCCGGCCTCCAGGCACTAGGTTGCGCCGGGCGTGAGCGACCTCCACCCACTCGAGAGCCTCGCCGTCATCGGCGGCGCCGTCGCTGCCGTGCTGGCGACGTTCGCGCCCGACTCGCAGGCGCGCGTGACGGCGGCCTGGGTCCTGCTTGGCACGGTCCTCGCCGCGATCGTGGCAGCCGGCCTCAACCCCCCGATGTACGCCGTCTACCTCCTGTCGCTGGTGCTGGCAGCGGCGGCGTGGCGGGCGAGCAGGAGGCTCAGCGCCGCGCCCGTGAGGCAGGTGTGGAGGACCGGCCGCGGCTCGAGCGACGAGCGAGTACCGGAGGCCGAGGGGCCGGGCTCCGCGGTCGTTCGCCTGCTCCTCTTCCTGGTCGCGCTCGCCTTGCTGGCCGTGCCCCTCGGGTTACTACCGCTGC
The DNA here is from genome assembly GCA_964596625.1 of uncultured bacterium. Classification (GTDB taxonomy): domain Bacteria; phylum Deinococcota; class Deinococci; order Deinococcales; family Trueperaceae; genus DASRWD01. Next base: position 17,985 of record CAZQVC010000038.1, read on the forward strand.
CCGCCGACTGGCTGGCCGTCCTGCCGACGCTGCCGCGCTGAACCACGGCTGCTGCACGCCGGCGGGGGCGTGTCACCGGTGGGCCCGGCACGCCTCGCGTGAGCTAGGCGGCGCTGGAGCAGTTGCGCCGACTCACACCGGGTGCGCGGCGTCCTTGCCCACCACCGTGGTCCACGGCCTCACCTCCCAGCGCTCGATCAGGCCGTTGCTGACGTAGGGGTCCAGTTCGACGAAGCGCTCGGCCGCGGCTGGCGAGTCGCCCTGGAAGAGCAGGACGCCGAGGTCGGTGGGGTCCTCCAAGGCGCCGCCGAGCACGAGCTCACCGCGCGCCGCGAACTCCTTCGCCAGGGCGAGGTGCTCTTCGCGGAACCGTGGGCGCCTCTCCAGGTAGTCGTCCTTCAGGTGGTAGATGAGCAAGTAGTGTCGCACTCGAGCCTCCGTCTCGTGGTCGCGCTCAATGTAGCGCCCCCGCACGGTGCAGTATGGTTTCGGCATGAGGTTCGACAGGCGTACGCGCAACATCGTCGGCATCTCACTCGTGCTGGTACTGGTGCTCTCGGCGTGCGCGCCCGGCGTGAACCCCGTCGTGAGGACCGCGGCGGCCGACGGCTCGGTCGCAGGCTTCATCCGCGGGTTGTGGCACGGCTTCATCGCGCCGGTGACGTTCGTCATCTCCCTGTTCACCGACAGCGTGAACGTCTACGAGGTGCACAACAACGGCAACTGGTACGACTTCGGCTTCGTCCTGGGCGCCGGCATCCTGTTCGGCGGCGGGGCGTTCGGATCGCGTCGACGCCGCTAGCGCCGCCGGAGCGCTCCCTGAGGGCGACGTCTTATCCTCGCCGGCATGCCCGAGAACCTGAACTCGCTGATCGCCGACCTGGTACGCATCGACTCGGTGAACCCCGCGCTAGACCCGTCACGCAGAGGGGAGGGCGAGCTGGCCGGCTTCGTGGCTCGCTGGTGCGAGGCGCGAGGCCTCGAGGTCCGCTGGCTCGAGGGCACGCCTGGACGGCCGAGCCTCATCGTCACCGCGCGAGGCAGCGGTCCGGGAGGCCGCAACCTCCTGCTCAACGCCCATCTCGACACCGTCGGCGTGAGCGACATGCCCGACCCGTTCACGCCCAACGTCCGCGACGGGCGCATGTACGGCCGCGGCGTGATGGACATGAAGGCCAGCCTCGCCGCGTGCCTGCTCACGCTCGAGCACGCCGCCAGCACTGACCTGCGCGGCGACGTCGTGCTCACCGCGGTGGCCGACGAGGAGCACGACAGCATCGGCACCCGCGAGGCCCTAGCAGCGCTGGCGAAAGATAGAGCGGTCATCGACGCAGCGATCGTCACCGAGCCCTCGGACCTCGACGTGCACGTGGCCCACCGCGGCTTCAGCGTGGTCACCGTAGAGCTGGAGGGCAAGGCCTCGCACACGTCGCAGCCGGAGGCAGGGGTCAACGCGCTGACGCACCTCGGCCGCTTGCTGGCCGCTGTCGAACGCAAGGCCGCCGAGCTGAGCGCGCGGGAGCCTCATCCCCTGCTCCGGCACGGTTCGCTGCAGCCCGTGCTGGCCGAGGGCGGTCACGAGCTGTTCACCACCCCGGCGAGGGCCTCGGTGACGCTCGAGCGGCGGACCCTGCCGGGCGAGAGCGCCGCCGACGTCGAGGCCGAGGTCGAAGAGCTGCTCGCCGAGCTGGCCGCTGCCGACCCTGACTTCAAGGCGCGGGCCGTGACGGCGGTCGCCCGCGAACCGTTCGAGGCGCCCGCCGACAGCGAGATCCTGGGCGTGCTCTCGAGAGCGGTCGAGGCGGTGCGCGGGGCGCCGCCGGCGTCGCTCGGTGCGCCGTACTGGACCGACGCCGCCCTCTTCGCCGAGGCCGGCATCCCCACCCTGCTGTTCGGCCCGGTGGGCGGCGGCATCCACCAGCCAGAGGAGTGGGTCGACCTGGCGAGCGTGGCGGTGCTGCGCACGGTCCTCGGCAACGTCGCCGACGAGTTCTGCGGCTGAGCCCAAGCAGCGCCAGGTCTTCGGGCGCCGGCCCACCAGCGGCGCCCCGTTGTCCCGTTCCGCTCTTCAACCCTTGCGAGGCGCGCGGGATTAGGACTAGGTTGGAGCAACTCGATCATTCGGGCCCATGGCCGTGCCGGTAGGCGCGGCGCACTGGACCTCGGCGGGCTCTCCCTCTCCTGCGTCCTCGGCATCCGCCTGTTAGGAGGTAGCGACCTGCGTCTCGACACACTGCGTCTCACACCTCGAAAGACACGAGCACGCAGGCAGAAGTAGAGCGGCTGGAGCAGTGGTGGGAGGAACAGATGAGCCCGATCAGGTTGGACCCCTTCAAGCGCCGTATCAACCGCAGGACCTTCCTCAAGTACGCCGGCAGCACGGCTGCGGCAGCGGCCTTCGGGCCTTCGCTGCTGCGCGCGCAAGGCGGCTCCAGCACCCTGCGCATATTGCAGTGGAGCCACTTCGTCCCGGCCTACGACACCTGGTTCGACCAGTACGCCCGCGACTGGGGCGCCGACAACGACATCGACGTCGTGGTCGACCACATCAACCTCGCCGACCTGACCACGACGGTCGCAGCCGAGATCTCCGCCGGCTCCGGTCACGACCTCATCGAGATCGTGGGCGCGGAGGCCGGGCAGTTCGAGCCCAGCCTGCTGTCGATGAACGACCTCAACCTCGAGGCGCAGAACCGCTTCGGCGAGCAGCTGGCCGTCTC
>CAZQVC010000039.1:0-8878 GCA_964596625.1 uncultured bacterium
GCCGTTCTCATCCGCGCCGGTACAGTGGACAGGCTGATGTCGCGGCTCAAGAACGTCGGTCTCCTCGCTGCCGGAACAGCTGTCGCACAGCTCATCAGCTTCGGGGTCTCACCGCTCCTGAGCCGCATCTACCGACCCGAAGACTTCGGCCTGCTCGGGGTGTTCGTCGGCATCGCCGCGATCGCCGGAGTCGTCGTGTCGCTGCGGCTCGACCTGGCCGTGGTGGTACCAGAGGAGGAGGAGACCGCCAGGGACGTCGTGGTCGTGGGCGCCCTGGCGGTCGCGCTGGTCACCGCCTTGGCGACGGTCCTGGTGGTGTTGTTCGGCGGCGCGCTCGCCAACGCCCTGGGCGAGCCGGAGCTCACGCCGCTGCTCGCCTACCTGCCGCTCTACCTCGGCGCCACCGGCGTGTACCAGATGCTCAACTACTGGTCGACGCGCAACAGCCGCTTCGCCCCGTTGGCGGTGATCGAGGCCGGGCGTGCGTTCATCGTGGCCTCGGTGCAGCTGGGCCTCGGGTGGTTGCGGCGCGGCGTGCTCGGCCTGGTGCTCGGGCAGGTTCTGGGGCCTGTGGTGTTAGCCGTGGGGCTGGGAGCGGTGACCGCCAGGCGCAACCCCGGTCTCTTCCGCCGCCGGGTCAGCCTCAGGCGGGCCCGTGAGATCGTCGGCCGCTTCAGCAACTTCATCCTCTACGGCACCCCTCAGGCGCTGGTCAACTCGCTCAACTCGAGTCTTCCCGCCCTGGTGCTCACGGTCACCTTCAGCGCCGGCATCGCAGGCTTCTACCTCATGGCGCACCGCATGATCGCGGCGCCGATCTCGCTGCTTGGGCGTTCGACCAGGCAGGTGATCTACCCGCAGCTGTCGCGCGCGCTCAGCGAGGGCAGCGCCTTCCACTCGGCCATCCGCACCACCGCGACGCTGGCGGCGATCACGCTGATACCCGTGGCGATCGTGGTGTTCGCGGGGCCCACGCTGTTCGCCTGGATCCTCGGCTCCGAGTGGCGCATGGCGGGGGAGTTCGCGAGGTTCCTGGTGGTCTGGTTGGCGGTGGCGTTCGTCAACATCCCCTCCGTCAGCCTGATCCCGCTGCTCGAGATGCAGCGCTGGCACGCCGCCTACGAGGTCATCTATCTGGTGGCGAGGTTCCTCGCCCTGGTGCTGGGCTCGCGCGGTGGCGACGCGATGGCCGGCATCATGTGGTTCGCGGCCGTCGGGGTCGCGTTCAACCTCGTGCTCATCTACGTCCCGCTGAAGCGTATGCGCCGCCTCGAGCTGGAGCGCGGCGGCTGAGCTTCAGTCGGCCTGGCCGAGGTCGCGCTCGCTCACGCCTCGCGAGGGAGCGAGGTTGGTGAAGCGAGCCAGCTCGGAGCCGATGGTCTCGTCCAGCCGCTCGGTCGGAGCCCAGCCGGAGCGGCGCAAGCGCTCACCGTCCACCAGGAAGCTGAGGTGGCTCTGCACGTCCTGCTCGACGAAGCGGGCCTCCGCCGCTGGCCTGTGCTTCTTGATCGCCGCGATCACGTCGAGCACGCTGGCGTTGCACTCGACGACGTTCAGCACGCTGGTCCCGTCGCCGTTGGCCGACGCCAGGAGGACGCCGGCGGCGTCGCGCACGTGGATTATCGGCCGCCGTTGCTCGCCGCTGCCGTAGACGGTCATGGCGCGGCCGGTGCCGGCCTGGAACGAGAGCCGGTTGACGAAGCCGTCGTAGCGGGCGCATGGGGCGTGACCGTAGAGCATGCCGAGCCGCAGCACCGCCACCGAGAGCCCACGCCGTCCGGCGGCCAACACCGCCTCCTCCGCGGCGCGCTTCGAGCCGGCGTAAGGCCCGACGGGCCGCGGAACGGCCTCCTCGCCGAACGGGCCGCCAGGGCCGTAGACCGCCGTCGTGCTGGTGTAGACGAGCCGCCGCACGCCGGTGCCGACACTGGCCTCGGCGACGGCGGCGGTGCCCCAGGTGTTCACCTGCCGCAACCAGGTCGGGTGCTCGGCGCTCATCGGCGTGCGCACCAGGCCGGCGAGGTGGACCACGGTGTCGACGCCGCGTAGCGCGTAGCGGAAGGCGCCGGCGTCGAGGACGTCGCCCTCGACGAACTCGTAGCGGCACCCTTCGGGCAGGTCGAGGAGGGCGCGCTCGCCGTGGTTCGAGAGGTTGTCTAGCACGCGGACGGTGCGACCGGCGAAGTGCGTGGGCGCGTCGCGCAGCAGCTGCGAGCCGAGGTAGCCGAGCCCCCCGGTGACCAGTACGACGCCTTCGCTCACGACCGCCGGTTCAGGCGTCGCTGGGCGGCAGGTGCAGGCCGCACTCCGTCTTGTCGCTGCCGGACCAGCGGCCGGCGCGTGCGTCCTCGCCGTCGACGACGGCCCTGGTGCACGGCGCGCAGCCCACGCTCAGGTAACCGCTCGCCAGCAGCGGGTGCGACGGCAGGTCGTGCTCGTGCAGGTAGCGGGCGATGTCGTTGTCGCTCCACGCGACCAGCGGGCCGAGCTTGACGAGGCCGTCGCGGCGCCGGGCGATGGGCGCGGCCGACGCGCGGTTCGCGGTCTGGTCCCGGCGCACGCCGGCGACCCACGCGCCGTAGCCGGCCAGGGCGTCTTCCAGCGGCTCGACCTTGTTGTGGAAGCAGCACAGGTCCGGGTCGGTGCGGTACAGCTCGCCGTGCTGGCTCCTGAACCCCTCTAGGCCGAGCCTCGGCGTGAGGACCTTCAGGTTGAGGCCGAGGCGCTCGACGAGCTCGTCGCGGTACGCGAGCGTCTCGGGGAAGTGGAAGCCGGTGTCGAGGAACAACACGGGCATATCCGGCACGTGCTCGGCGATCAGGTGAAGCAGCGGCGCGCTCTGCGTCTGGAAGGACGAGCTGGCCGCGACGTTGCCGTCGAACTCGGCCCAGGCCCAACGCAGCAGCTCGCCGGGGTGGGCCCCTTCGAAGCGCTCGTTGAGCTCCCTCAGCGCGGGCTCGTCGAGGTCGAGCCGGCGGTCGACCGGCGCGGGGCGCTGGTCGTGAGGGGAGCGTCCTTCCGTCATCCGGTCACTCTACTCCGTCAGCAGGCCGCGGAGGTACGCGCCGTAAGCGTTGTTGCCGTAACGATCGGCCAGTGCCGAGAGCTCGGCGGCGTCGATCCAGCCCTGGTCGTAGGCGATCTCCTCGGGGCAGGCGATCTTGTAGCCCTGGCGGTTCTCCAGCGTCTCCACGAAGTTCGAGGCCTCCAGCAGGCTGGCGTGGGTGCCGGTGTCGAGCCAGGCCATCCCGCGGCCCATCAGCTCGACCAGCAGGCGGGAGTCCTGGAGGTAGAGCCGGTTGAGGTCGGTGATCTCCAGCTCCCCGCGGGCCGAGGGCCGCAGCGAGCGGGCCAGGGCCGGCGCGTCCGGGGGGTAGAAGTAGAGGCCGGTCACGGCGTAGCTGCTCTTCGGCCGCTCCGGCTTCTCCTCGATGTCGGTGACGCGGCCCTCGTCGTCGAACGCGACCACCCCGTAACGCCTGGCGTCCTTGACCTTGTAGCCGAACACGGTCGCCTCGTCCGCGCGCCCCGCGGCCGCCTTCAGCATCCCGGTGAGGCCGTAGCCGTGGAACACGTTGTCGCCGAGGATCAGCGCGCTGCGGTCGCCGGCGAGGAACCCGTCGGCGATCACCAGGGCCTGGGCGAGTCCCTCCGGCCGCGGCTGCTCGGCGAACGCGAAGCGCATGCCCCACTGCGAGCCGTCGCCGAGCAGCTCGCGGAACAGCGGCAGGTCGCGGGGCGTGGAGATGATCAGCGCCTCGCGGATGCCCGCGAGCATCAGCACGCTCAACGGGTAGTACACCATCGGCTTGTCGTAGACGGGCAGCAGCTGCTTGCTCACGGCCACGGTCGCCGGGTACAGCCTGGTGCCGCTGCCGCCGGCGAGGACGATGCCCTTGAGGCTCACTCGCGCCGGCCCGCGCGCCCGCCGCCGTCCTGCGGCTGACCGCCGCCCGCGCCCAGCCGCTCCAGGGCGTAGCGGCCGGCGATGACGTTGTCGGTCCAGGCGCGGTTGTCGAGGTACCAGCGCACGGTGTCCTCGAGGCCCTGCTCGAAGCCGACCGCGGGGCGCCAGCCGAGCTCGCTCATGACCTTGCTGGAGTCGACGGCGTAGCGGAAGTCGTGGCCGGGCCTATCGGGCACCAGGGTGATCAGATCGCGGTAGTCGCCGGAGGTCGGGGCGAGCCTGTTGAGGATGCCGAGCAGCGCGCCGAGGACGTCGCGGTTGGTGCGCTCGTTGCCGCCGCCGATCAGGTAGGTCTCGCCCGGGCGACCGCGCTGAGCCACGGCGATCAGCGCCTCGGCGTGGTCGTCGACGTGCAGCCAGTCGCGCACGTTGCTGCCGTCGCCGTAGAGCGGCACGCTCTCACCGGCCAGCGCCTTGGAGAGGGCCAACGGCAGGAGCTTCTCGGGGAACTGGTAGGGGCCGTAGTTGTTCGAGGCGTGCGTGATCATCACGGGCAGCCCGTAGGTGTGGAAGTAGGCGGCGGCGAAGTGGTCGGCGCCCGCCTTGCTCGCGCTGTAGGGGGAGCGCGGGTCGAACGGCGACTCCTCGGTGAACGCGCCGGTCTCGAGCGAGCCGTAGACCTCGTCGGTGGAGACGTCGATCAGCCTGAAGGCCTCGCTCTCGTCCGCTGGCAGCGTCGCCACGTGCTGGCGCGCCGCCTCGAGCAGCGCGAGCGTGCCGGCGGTGTTGGCGTGCAGGAAGGCGGCTGGGCCGTCGATCGAGCGGTCGACGTGAGTTTCGGCCGCCAGGTGGAACACCGTGTCGAAGCGCTCCTCGGCGAACAACGCGGCCAGCAGCTCGCGGTCGTTGACGTCGGCGTGAACGAAGCGGTGGCGCGGGTCGGCGGCCACGGCGTCGAGGCGGGAGCGGTCGCCGGCGTAGGTCAGCGCGTCGAGCGAGACGACGCGCGCCACGTCGCCGGCCATCAGTCGTCTCACGAGCGCCGAGCCGATGAACCCGGCGGCGCCGGTGACCAGTACGTTCTTCTGTGCTCTCATACCAACTCCAGCGGGGTGAAGCCTTCGCCAAGCAGCGGCAGGGCAGCGTCGCGCGGCGACGTCAGCGGCGGTCGTCCCCCGAGGCGACCGAGCTCCCAATCTATCGCGAGGTCCGGGTCGTTCCAGCGCACCCCGCCCTCGGCCTGCGGCGCGTGGGTCTCGTCGACCTGGTACATCACGTCGGCGCTCTCGGACAGCGCCAGGAAGCCGTGGGCGAAGCCTCGCGGGACCCACAGCAGGGCGTGGGTCTCGTCGTCGAGCAGCGCCTTGACGTGCTGCCCGTAGGTCGGCGAGCCGGCCCTCAGGTCGACGGCGACGTCGAGCACGCTGCCGCGGATCACGCTGACCAGCTTCCCCTGCGCGTGCGGCGCGCGCTGGAAGTGCAGGCCGCGCAGCGTGCCGCGACGTGAGCGCGAGACGTTCAGCTGCACGAACTCGGCGTCGAGGCCCGCGGCGCGGTAGCGCTCGGCGCGCCACAGCTCGTAGAAGTACCCGCGCTCGTCGGCGTGCACGCGCGGGGTGAACAGCAGCGGGCCGTCGACGGGGAAGCTCTCGACCTGCAGGCCGTCCACGGTCACGGCCGGCTTCACGACGGCAGTCCCCACTGACGCGTGAGCTCGCGCCACCGCTCGCTGTTCAACGAGACGTCCTCGGGCAGCGGCACGGCGGCGTCGGCGCGCACGCCGGCCTTCACGTCCGGCGCGCGTCGGCGCGCCAGCTCCAGCACGCTCTTGCGCTCGGTGGCGATGTGCAAGGTGTCGTACGGGACCCGGTCGCTGTTGACCACGGCCGCGGCGATCTGGGGCGCGATGACGTCGACGTAGTCCTGCGAGGTGTAGAGGTCGGCGAAGGCCGAGGGGTGCTGCCACTGCCGCGGCCGGAAGCTGGTGCGGATCACCAGGTGCTCGCGCGCGGACCTCGCCGCCTCCTCGGCTACCAGCTTGGTGAGCGAGTAGTAGTTCCGCACCGGCCCGGGCACGTCGTCCTCGCGGTAGCCGCCGCGGTCGCCCCAGAAGACGTAGTCGGTGCTGATGTGCACCAGCCTGGCCCCCGCCGCGTCGGCCGCGCCGGCCGCGCTCCTGGTGCCGACCACGTTCACCGCCCAGCAGGTCGCCCTGTCGTCCTCGGCGCCCCTGACGTCGGTGTAGGCGGCGGCGTGCACGAGGACGTCGGGCCTGAACTCGCTGGCCAAGGCGGCGAACGTCTCGGCGTCGAGCACGTCGAGTTCGCCGCTGGTAGGCGCAAAGAGCTCGTCGACCGCCAGCTCTCCGCCGGGTCCGAGCAAGGCGATCAGCTCGCTGCCGAGGCGGCCGCTGCCACCGGTCAGGAGGACCCGCACCGCGGCTCAGCGCTCTCTGACGGCGGCTCGCAGGAAGACCAGCAGCGTGGCGGCCAGAGCCGCGACCAACGCCGCCGCGATCGCGATCAGGAGCTGGCTCGGCCGCTCCGGTTGCACCGGGGTGGAGGCGCCGATGGCCACGAACGCCGAGCCGGCAACGAGGTCGCGTTGCAGCTCGAGCGCCGGCCCGGTGGGGGCGACGCGGTAGTAGACCAGTGAGGCGGTGGAGAGCTCGCGCTCCAGGGTCGCCGCCTCGGCCTCGAGGCGCGCGAGCCGGGCGCGTAGCGCGTCGGCGTCGGCCTGGGAGGCCGTGGGGTCGGCGGCCAGGCGCACCAGCCTCGCCTCGAGCGCGGCGCGCTCGTCGTTGGCCAGGAACTGCGCCCAGGCGTCCGACGCGTCCTGGAACGCCGCCCGACGCTCGGCGATCTCGGCGCTGACCGTGTCGACCGCTCCCCGCAGGTGACTGCTGAGCGTCCTCGCCACGGCGTCAACCGTCAGCTCGGCCCAGGCGTTGGCGACGTCGTCGGCGATCTCGGCGCCACGCTCGCCGCCGATCGTCGCGGTGTGGTCGATCACCAGATGACCGCGCGCCTGCGACGGCGCCTGCCTCGCTGCCAACGACACCTTGGAGCGCAGGCTGGCGCCCGTGAGACGGAACTCCTCGCCCACCTGGTTGAGGAGGTCGGTGGAGAGCGCGATCGCCTCGTAGCTCTCGGGGTCCATGCCGGCGGACACCGACAGCTCGAGGCCGCTCAGCGAGTCGGTGCCGACCAGCGGTGGGATGACGTTGACGGTCGCGGTCGCCGTGAAGCTATCCTCCCGCAGCGACTGCAGCGCGTACGCCGCCACGCCGACCAGCAGGGCCGCGATGACGATGAAGGGCAGCCCCGCCCTGAAGACCAGGTAGAGCTCGCGCAGCGAGACCTCGTCGCCGTAGGCGCGGGCGTCGAGGGGAGCGCGGTCGGGTGAGCCGGGCGGCGGCCTCTCAGCCACGATGCTCGCGGATCATCCCGGCGCCCTCCAGGCGCTCGAGCCAGGGCTTCAGCTCGCCGAGGTCGAGTGACAGCTTGTCGGCGCTCTCCTGCAGGGTGAGGCCCCGGCCCAGGACGTCGAGGACGCGCTGGCCGGTGTCGCCGTGGTGGTCGCGGAACTCCATGTTGAGCTCGGTCATCGGGTTGAGGGCATCCTTACCGCGCAGGGTCAGCGCGTAGCGTCGGTCCTCCCAGCCGGGCGGCTCCTGCGGGAACGACAGCGCGACCGGCGGGACCTGGGCGTCGTGCAGGGCGTAGCGCCTGGCCAGGCCGTGCGGCTCGGACGGCACGCAGAGGATCGCCTGGCCCTGCCGCAGGAAGCGGTAGCCGCGCTCGTCCATCTCGAGGCCGGAGAAGGGCGCGTCGCCGTCCGGCTTGGCGGTGCTCTCCAGCGCCAGCGCCGCGAGCGGCTCGACGATCTCGCGCGCCATGGGCTCGAGCTCGAAGCGGCCCTCGCCGCGCTCGCTGCTGCGCTTCTGCAGCACGCGCAAGGCCTCGCTGCGGCTCGACAGCCGACCGGCGCGCTCGTGCACGGCGGCGCGGATGCTGCCAGAGAGCACCACGGCCACGGCCGTCTCGTCCTTGGCGACGTAGGTCATGACGCCGTCGAACCGATCCTCGTGCAGGCGATCGAGCAGGGCCTGCAGGTCGAGGACGCCGGTGGGCAGCGTGTACGGCTGCCTGGTGCGCGGCAGGGCGCGCAGCAGCGGGGACTCGCTGCCGGGCGAGCGCGCCGGCAGCTGCGGCGACTCGGCGGGCTCGTGAGGGTAGAGGTGGAACGACTGGCCTGGCGCCTCGAGGCGGTCGTAGCCGCCCAGCTTGAAGCTCGCCTCGACCTGGCCCTTGGTCAGCTGCAGGATGAGCGTGCCGCCGCCGTCGGCCAGCACCAGCGTGCCGCTGAGCCTGAGGGTGCGGGCCGTCTCCAGGAGGTAGTCGGCGCCCTGCTCACCGCTGTTGCCGAGCAGGGCCTGGCCGGTGTTCACCGCGGACCGCCGTGCCCGGCCTCGACGACCGCGGCCAGCAGCCGCTTGTCCTCGTCGTGCGTGAGCTTCTGCGCGGCCGCGGCCGGCGGGAAGAAGCCGGCCTCGGTGAACAGCTCCTCGGAGACCGCGGCAGCGTCGTCGCTGCGCATGGCGAACCAGGTGATCTCCCGCCGCCGGCCTCGCGGGTTGACGTAGCGCGTCGTCCAGGTCGGCTCGGCGTCCGGGCACCAGGCCCTCACGCCGGCCTCCTCCTCGACCTCGCGGATGGCGGCCTCGAGCTCGCTCTCGCCCCGCTCGACGTGGCCCTTGGGGAACACCCAGGAGCCGTCGGCGTGGTGCAGCAGCAGGACGCGACCGAGCCGGTCGAACACGACCCCGCCGGCGCCACGTTCGACGCGGTCCGTCAGCTTCGTGGGCCCTGAAACGCTGTCCACCGCGGGTGTCATGTCGGCAGCCATGCTATCACCAGCCGCTCGGCGGCCTGGCGGCCAAGTTGCCGCGGCCCCGGAGCGGTTCCCGCC
>CAZQVC010000039.1:8978-18270 GCA_964596625.1 uncultured bacterium
AACGCCTACTGCCGCGCCAGCATCCCGCCGCCGGCGAGGAACGCCATGATCCCGTCGGCCAGCGCGTCGGCAAGCGTCTCCTGGTAGGCGCTGCTGGCGAGCTTCGGCCCCTCGACGTCGTGGTTGACGAAGCCGAGCTCGACGAGGATGGCGGGGATGCGAGCGGTGCGGATGACGTAGAACAGGTTGGCCCTGACGCCGCGGTCCTTGGCGCCGGTCGCGGCGACCAGGTGGTCCTGCACCGACTCGGCGAGCGACAGCGAGAAGTTCAGCTGGGCCTCGCTGAGGATGTCGGCCGCCAGCTCGTTGGCGGTCTGCCTGGCCACCTCGGTGAGGTTCTCACCGACCCTGCCGCCGCCGTTCTCCTCGATCGCCCTGTCGATCAGCGCGGGGTCGAGCGGCTCGCCGAACACCCAGGTCTCGATCCCCTGGGCCTGGCCGGACTCGGTCGAGTTGGCGTGGATCGACACGAAGATGTTGCGGTCTGGGGTGGCGAAGCCGGAGCGTTGCTGGAGGCTGAGGAAGGTGTCGTTGTCGCGGGTGAGGATCACCTCGAGGCCCTGGCGCTCGAGCCGGTCCTTGAGCATCAGCGCGACCGACAGCACGATCTGCTTCTCGATGGCGTGACGCGAGCTGGCGCCGGGGTCGTGACCTCCGTGCCCGGCGTCGATGACGACGATGCGATCGAGGGTCGGCGCCTGCGCCAGCGCCTGCGGCTCGTTGGCCACCGGTTGGCCCAGCGCGATCACCGACTCGCCGCCCAGCGACGGCGCGAAGTCGACGTAGAGCGTCGAGCCGTTGGCCTTCGGCACGGTGCCGACGCGGTAGCCGGAGCCGGCGGCGTCGAGCTCGTAGGTCGTGCTCACGCTGAGCGCCACCCGGCCGGAGCCGGCCGTGAGGAAGATCGAGCCGAGGTTGTCGTCGTTGACGGCGCGGGTGAACGACTCGGCCCTGGCTCCGTCGAACGTGATCACGAACGACGTGCCGCCGGCCGCCAGGCTGTACTCGACGCCGGGCGGCAGGTCGACCGCGACGCGGGTGACGCCGTCGGTGAAGCCGACGCGCGGCGGGGAGACCAGGTAGCCGAGCCGATCGGCGGTGTCGATGGTGACGACGCGGCTCTCGGAGTTCCAGTCGCTCTGGCCCTCGAACGCGAGGACCAGCGGCGAGATGGGCACGTAGGCCGTGCCGTCGACCAGGATCGCCATGGGGCTGTCGATGGTGTTGGAGCCGCGCAGCGGCGGCGAGAGTCGCGCGATGCCGGGGCGCTTGGGGAGCCCGGCCGCGATGTCCGACGTGGCCGCGAACGTCACGGTGCGCAGCTCGTCGGCGAAGACCAGCTCCTTGGAGTTCGCCAGGTAGGTGACCTCGAGGCCCATGGCTTTCGCCAACACGGTCGCCTTGGCGAACGCGTTGGAGCTGTCGCCGTGAGCGATGAAGTAGTAGGGACCGGCGTCATCGACCAGCTCGCCGTTGACCGCCAGGTAGTTGTGGCGCTGCTGCGCGTCGGCAGAGAACACCAGTTGGAGGACCAGGGAGACCAAGGTCGAGAGGAGCAGCAGGCGAGACACGTCGGGAGCGAGTTTAGCACCAGCTCAGCCCCGGCCTGGATGAGAGATTTCGCTCAGCGACGGGCTTCTCAGGCAGGCGTTGCGTAGAATCGAACGATGTCAGCGGCCCGCAGGCGCCCGCCGATCGGCGAGGCGAAGGTCCACCTCCTCACCATCGACGACCCGGCGATGAGGGCGAGGCACTCCACCGGTGCCCGCACCCGCACCAGCCACCTGCTCGGCTTCCTGCTGCCGCTGCAGAGGGTGGCCGCCGAGGTCTTCCATCCCCAGGGCGAGATCTCCCTGCTGGTCGCCAACGCGCACGACTGGCGCCTGATCTGCAGCTACCCATACGGCCTGCCGTTCACCCGCAACCTGCCGGACGCCGCGGTGATCGTCGCGGCGGCGGCGTACCCCGAGCGGCTCACCAGGCGCTTCGACGACCTGCTGCTCCAGGCCGGTCGCGAGGGCGTCGGCACGCCGGGTCATATCGGCGAGTTCCTCGACCTGATGGTGGGTCACGAGTGGGGCCACGCGATGGCCAACCGCTCAGGCCTGCGCACCGGCGTGAAGTGGCTCGACGAGTTCATGGCCACCTACCTGCTGGTGCAGGCGCTGCTCGAGACCGGCGTCGCCGAGAGCGGGGAGCTGCTCGCGCGCTGGACCGCGCTGCAGGTGGCCGCCACCAAGCACGTCAAGGGCGCCCTCGACGACTTCGAGTACCCCCGCGGGCGCATGTCGCTCAGCACCCTGCTGTGGTTCCAGGGCGTGTTCACCCAGCGCGCCATGGAGCTGGCCCCGCAACGCGGCTGGGACCTCGCGCTCGAGCTGCGCGACGCCTTGCCGGCAGCGCACAAGGGCGAGGTGGCCCGCGCGCTGGTCGAGGTCGAGCCGAGCTTCCGGCCGTGGTTCGCGGTGTTCGGGGATCAGGCCAGCGAGCGCGCCTCGCGCCTCAGCTGATCGAGCAGCGGCTCGAGCTCCCGCCTGACGTCCTCGTCGCAGCGGGCGATGATCTTCTCCGCGCGCTCCATGGCGCGCTCGACGCGCTCGTCGTCGGCCAGGGTGATCGCGGCCTGCAGCGCGGCCAGGGCGCCCTGCGCCAGCATCGCGGCCGGCACGGCCTGGTCGAGCGTGCGGTCGAACAGCTCGAAGCAGCGCCGCGCGTCGCCGTCGGCCAGCGCCTGCTCGGCGCCGGTGAGGAAGTGGTCGAAGGCGGAGTCGGGCGAGCCGCCTCGCTCGAAGTGCTCGGCGGTCAGCTCGGCGAAGTCGAGCGGGGCGTGCTGCTCGAGCCAGGTGGCGATGCGCAGGTGGAGCTGCGGCCGCTCGGAGAACGGGATCATGCGCAGCACGGCGTTGCGCAACAGCTCGCTCTGGAAGCGGTACTCGATCTCGCCTTCGATGGTCGAGGACGGCTGCTTCACCAGCAGGCTCTCGGCCACCAGCATGCGGATGTCGTCGACGTTGGCGCTGCCGGCCAGCTCCAGCAGGAGCCCCTCCCAGCTGGCCTCGCCCACCAGCGCGGCCTGAGCCAGCAGCCGGCGCGGCCGCAGGTCGATCATGTCGAGCCGCGACTGCAGCAGCGACGCCAGCGATCCGGAGAACGACTCCTCCTGGGTGATCGACAAGGCGCGGCCCAGCTCGAGCACGTAGGCCGGCACGCCGCCGACCTGCCGCACCAGGCTGTCGGCGGCGAGGCGCAGGGCGGGGTTGGCGACCTCGTCGAGCAGCTCGAGGCTCTCCTCGAAGCTCAGCGGCGGCATGTGAAGGGCGTCGGCCTCCACGCTCTCCGGCAGGCTGCGCTCGCGGCTGGTGCGCACGATGAGCAGCGGCGAAGGGGCGTCCTTCAGCTGGTCGAGGAACTCGAGCAGCGGCCGGGCGCGCGGCTCGCCCTCGACGACCAGCAGCAGCGCGCCCCGGCCGTGAGAGCTGAGCGGCAGGGCGGCCACCAGGTCGCGCCAGGCGATGCTGGTGCGGTCGAAGCGGCGGCGCTCGAGCCGGGTCCAGGTCTTCAGCGGCGCCAGGTTGATGCTGCCGAGGATGGCCCGGTGCGTCCTCAGGTCGCCCGGCAACACGTCGTCGAGGACCGCCTGCACGCGCCGCACGGCGGCCTGCTCGTCTTCGCCTTCGGGCAGCCCGAACAGCTGGAAGGCCAGCGGGTTCCAGGAGAACTCAGCGGCCGGGCGCTGCACCAGCCACAGCGGCGTGGCCTCGTCCTTCACCCGGCTGACGAACTCGCGCAGCAGGCGGGTCTTGCCGCGGCCGGCCTCGCCCGCGACCCACAGCTCGGCCGCCTGGCCGGTGCGGACGACCTCGTCGAGCGTGGCGCGCAGCCGCGCCAGCTCGGGCCGGCGCCCGACGAAGCGCAGCTGGGCGTACGGGTCGACCTCCGGCTGCTCCGACGAGGTCACCAGGCGGTAGGCGTGCTTGACGCTGGGGAAGCCGTTGAGGTCGAGCGGCCCGGTCGGCTCGTAGAGCAGGCGGTGGCGCGTGGCGTCGTACGTCTCCGGCCCGACCCAGACCTCGCCCGGCGTGGCGCACTCCTCGAGCCGCGCGCTCAGGTTCACGGCGCTGCCCATGACGGTGTAGCTGCGCACCTTGCCCGAGCCGACCGCGCCGGCGATGACGACGCCGGTGTTGACGCCCGCCCTGCCCTTGAGCTGGCGGCCGCGCGAGCGCCCCAGGCGCTCGATCGTCTCAAGCGCCTTGGCGGCCGCGAGCACCGCCCTGTACGGGTCGTCGGGATGGGAGTGAGGCGCGCCGAACAGCGCGATGAGGCCGTCGCCGCGGAACGCGTCGACGTAGCCGTCGAAGTCCTCGACGACCCCGGCAACGGCGGTCAGCACGCCGTCGGCGAGGTCGCGCAGCTCCTCCGGGTCGAGGCCGTGCGTCATCGTGCTGAAGGAGACGAGGTCGATGAACAGCACGCTCACCCTGCGCCGCTCGCGGCTCGCCGGCTGCCGCGTGAGCTCGCTGCCGCACATGCCGCAGAAGCGATTGGCCTCCGGGTTCTCCTGGCCGCAGACGCTGCAGGTCACGTCGGTCACCAGCCGAGAAGGGGCGCCGGGTCGACGTACGGCGCCCGCCCGGCTGCCTCACGACGGGCGTAGAACTGCAGCAGGTCGTTGCGCATGAGGGTTCCGCCCCCAAGGTACCCGAGCACCTGGCCCTGGTTCACGACCTGGTGGACCTCGACCTCGGGCGGCCTGAGGTTGACGTAGATGCTCATCAGCTCGCCGTCGTGCTCGACGGCGACCATGTAGCCGAGGTTGGCGCCGAGGTAGTCGATGGCCGCCACGCGGCCGGGTCCGACGGCCCTCACCGCCGCGTTCGAGACGGGCGCCATGATCGTGATGAACGAGTTGTTGGCCTCGCCGAAGCGGCTCACCAGCTCGCCGCCGTCGAGGGGCCTCACGAAGCCGGAGACGAGCGGCTCGAGGGGACGCGTGAGCGTGTCGATCTGGTCGCGGGCGAGCTCGGCCATGCGCTCGGCCGCCAGCCGGCGCTCGCGGTCCTGCGCGTAGCGCGCCGCGGCCGCCCGGTTCTCGGCCTCAACCTGCCGCAGGCGCTCGATCTCGGCCTCGAGCTGGTTGCTCAGGCCCCCGAGGCTCTGCTCGAGGCGGTTCTGCTCGGTGAGCAGGTCCTGCTGCAGGGCGAGCTGGCCCTCGCGCGTGGCGTTGAGCTCGTTGACGATGCCCTGGAGGCGGCTGGCGGTCGCGCTCAGCTCGGCCTCCACCGCGGCCAGCTCCGCTTCGGCCGCCTCCAGCGCCGCGCGCTGCTGCTCGAGGCTCTGACGCTCCATGTCGAGGGCGTAGAGCAGCGAGTCGAGCTCGCCGATGACCGCGGCGTCCTGCTGCGAGAGCAGGCCGACGTAGTAGTTGCGCACCTGGAGCTCGTGGAAGCTGCGCGACTGCGCCAGCAGCGAGCCCATCCTGTTGCCCTGCTGCTTGTAGAGCCCGACGAGCAGCTCGCTGACCCGCAGCCGCAGCTCGCCGAGGCGCTCGTTGAGCCCGGCGATCCGCGCCTCGGTCTCGCTGAGCTGGCCCTCCAGCTCGGCGATCTGCGCGTTGACCCGCTCGCGCTCGGCCCGGCGTTCGGCGAGCTCGGCGCTCACCGCGTCGCGCTCGGCGATGCGCCGCTCGAGCTCGCTCGAGGTGTCGCCCAGCGCCGCGGCGATCTCCTGCAGCTCGCGCTCGCGGTCGACGAGGAGCTGCTCGTAACGTTCGATGTCGGCTTCCAGGCTGCGCCGCGTGTCGCTGGTGAGGTCGACCTGCGCCAGCGCGACCCCCGTGAGGGGAGCGCCGGCCACGACGACGAGTGCGATGCTAGCGAGAAGACGCCTGAAGCTCACGGGAGCAAGTCTAGCAACAGGCGCTGCGGAGCCTTTTCAGTCTTGCTCGCGCAGGAACTGCGAGAGGCCGATGGCGCTGCCGATGAAGCCCACCAAAATGGCCAGCACGGCCAGGGCGCCGGCGATCCAGCCGAGGATCACGGGGTCGCGGACGAACGGGACGAACGAGAACTGCTCGGCCAGGCGCGCCACGCCGAACTGGTAGCCGGGGATCACCAGGCCGAGCGAGATCACGGCGCTGATCACGCCGAGCATCACGCCCTCGAGCAGGAACGGCGCCCTGATGAAGTTGCGGCTGGCGCCCACCAGCCTCATCACGTCGATCTCCTCGCGCCGCGCCGTGATCGCCGCGCGTATCGAGTTGACGATGGCGAACAGCGCCGCGCTCAGCAGCACCACGATGAGGATCGAGCCGCCCACCCGCAGGGCGTCGTAGATCGCGAGGAAGGTGTCGACGGCCTGGCTGCTGTCGTCGACCTCGTCGACGCCCGGCAGCTGCTCCAGTCGGAAGCGCACGTTCTGCGTCTGCGCCGGGTCGTAGAGCCGCACGTGGAACGTGTTGGGCAGCGGGTTCTCGACGAACGACGCGGCGCGGCTGAGCGAAGGCAGGTCGGCGACCATGTCGGCCAGCGCCTGCTCGCTGGAGACGAACTCGAGCCGCTCGACCTCGGGCCAGGCGCGCACGGTGGCGATGAGCTGCTCGACGTTGGCCTCGTCGGTGAGGTAGGCGGCCAGCTCGAGCTCGTCCTGGAGGGTCGAGAGGGCCTCGCTGAGGTTCGCCGACAGCAGGCTCAGCGCCGCGAGCATGGTGAGCGACAGCGTCATCGTGGTGATGGTCGAGACGCTGGCCACCCAGTTCCCACGGATGGCGCGCATCGCCTGCGCCAGGGCGTACATCAGCGCGAAGTGTACGCCGCAATCACCGCGTCGGTGAACCGTTCGGTGTCGGCGTCGCCGCCGAGGTCGCCGGTCACCGGCCCGTGTTCGAGAACGTATGAGACCGCGTCGTCGATGCGCTCTGCGATGTCGCGCAGCCCCAGGTGGTCGAGCATCATCGCGGCCGTGAGCATCGTGGCCGTGGGGTTGGCGATGCCCTTGCCCGCGATGTCGGGGGCGCTGCCGTGCACCGGCTCGAAGATCGCGTAGCGCTCGCCGACGTTGGCGCTCGGCGCCACGCCCAGCCCGCCGGTGAGGCCGGCCATGAGGTCGGAGAGGATGTCGCCGAAGAGGTTGGTCGAGACCAGCACGTCGAAGCTCTCCGGGTCGCGCACCAGGCGCATCGCGGCGGCGTCGACGATCACGTCGTAGGTCTCGACGTCCGTGTACTCGCGGGCGATCTCCATGACGGTCTCGAGGAACATGCCGGAGGTCATGGGCAGCACGTTGGCCTTGTGAACGACGGCCAGGCGCTTGCGGCGCCGGCGGGCCTGCTCCAGCGCGACCCTGGCGATGCGCTCGCACGCCCTGCGGGTGACCACCGCGTCGGCGATCGCGAGGTCGCCGTAGCGGCGCTCCTTCTCGACGTAGAGGCCTTCGGTGTTCTCCCTGACCATGAGCATGTCGAGACCGGGCACGACGCCGGCGATGGGCCGCGAGCGCGACGGGCGCAGGTTGGAGAAGAGGTCGAGGGTGCGGCGCATGTAGCGGATGGCGCCCTGGTGCCCTTCGACGCGGTGGGAGGGGCTGGTGAAGGCTCCGGCGAGTGTCGCGTCGGCCTTGGTGACCTTGGCGAGCGTCTCGGGCGGCACGCTGGCGCCGGTGGCCTGGAACGTCGCCCAACCGGCTTCGGCCGTGACGAACTCGAGGGGCGCCTCGGTGGCCTCCAGCAGCCGGCGGGCGGCGGGGATCACCTCTTGACCGATGCCATCCCCAGCGATGAGGCAGATGGTGTGCATGAGCGTCTCCTATGCGGCCCGGCCGGCCGGAGGCTGGCGGGTGCCACGTTCCCCCAGTGGCGGTGCGCCACGAGCGTGGTCCGTGCACGCGGCACGAGGCCTGGCGACGGGCCGAAATCGTACCAAGGTAACACGGCTCATCGGGCCCTCACGACGCTGGTAGTATGTGCCCGAACCCATGGCAGGAGCAGCGCTGTGACGAGCTTGACCGGACGCATCGAGGACGGCGTGTTGCCGAACCTCCTGCAGTACCTCTCGCTCTCGCACGCGTCGGGCTGTCTCATGCTGCGGCACCCGCAGAAGCTGCACGCCAGCATCTACGTCGAAGACGGCCGGGTCGTGTTCGTCGATGCCCGGCCGCTCTACGACCTGGCAGCGTTGGCCGCGCTGCTGCACTGGAAGGACGGCCGCTTCGCGTTCCGCCCCGGCGTGCGCTCGCCGCGCAAGACCCTGACGAGCTCGACCGAGACGTTGCTGCTGCAGGCGACCCAGAAGGCCGACGAGATCTCCGGCTCCGGCGGCGACGGCGTCGACGCCGACAGCGTGCTCATGGCCATCAACCACGAGCCCATCGGCGGGAGCATCGCCGGCGGCGCTTCAGGCAGCCGTCCGTCAGCACCTACGGGCGGCGGCCGCCAGAGCGGCTGGCGCGGCGCCGCAGCGAGCGACGACGCTCATAGGCAGAGCTTCGAGAAGACCCACGAAGGGGCATACGAGACGGCCTATGAGAAGGCCTACGAGTTCGGTCCTGTCACGCTGCTCGGCGACCCGCTGGCCGAGGCGCAGAGCGCGGCGCCCGCCGCTCCCGACACGGTCTCGCTGTCGCTCTCCGCGCTCGACCTGTGGCGCCGCCTCGACGGCAACAGCAGCCTGCGCCAGCTGGCCGCCGAGGCCGGCCGCCCCGTCGACGCCTTCGTGCGCGCGGCCAACGAGCTGTTCGACAACGCGCTGGTCGACTACGTGTCGTTGGTCGTGGCGGACCCCCGCTTCGCCCAGGAGCTCGCCAGGGAGGCGGTCGACCTGCTCGGCCCGGTCGGTGAGATCGTGGTCGAGGACGCCCTCTACGAGCTCGGCCTCACGGTGGACACCATCCCGGTGGGTAAGGTCGACGAGTTGGTGCAGCTCCTGGAGATCGCTTTCGACAACCCCTTCTCGCGCGCCGAGTTCCTGCGGCGGGTGAGGGAGCTCAGGCAGCTCTTCGCTCTCGAGGCGCCTGAAGCCGGAGGAGACTAGATGGACTTCGTCGTCGTCGTGCTCGAGCCCGTTCCCGAAGACCTGAGCGCGGCGACGAGGGTCGTCGCTGAGCGGTTCCGCATCGGGGAGGACAAGGCGAGGGCGCTGCTGGCCCGCGCGCCGGGAGCCGTGACGAAGCCCGTGCCGGAGCGGCAGGCCCGCACCGTGGCCGACATCCTGCACCAGGCGGGGCTGCGCGTCGAGCTGCGCGCGGGTGACGCCGCCGGGCCGGCGACGCCGTACCCGGTGCCGGCCGACGTCGACCT
>CAZQVC010000039.1:18370-20534 GCA_964596625.1 uncultured bacterium
GACGCCGACGCCGACGCGGTCGAGACGACCAGGGCAGAGGACCTGCGCGCGCGCCCCGAGCCCGGGCTCACCACCACGACGCCGCCGCGCGACCCGATGAAGACCACGCTCACCCGCGAGCCGCCAGACCTGGAGCGCGGCGGGCTGCGACGGCGCATCGCCACGGCGGCCACGCTGCCGGCCATCCTCACCCTGCTGGTCACGCTGCTGGCGCTGGCCGCGACGCTGCTGCCGGTGCTGCGCGCCCAGCAGGCGCGCCGCGCCGCCGACACCGTCACCGCGGTGGCCGCCACCATCGAGGGGCTATCGGGCGGCCTGCCGCTGAGCGCGCCGATCATCAGGGCCGAGCTGCGCCAGGTCGAGGAGCGCACCCGCGCGCAGCTGGCGCCCCGCGGCGTGGCGTACATGGCCGTGGTCGACGCCGACGGCACGCTCCTGCTCGAGTGGAGCACCCGCGGCAGCGGCGCCGGCGCGCTCACGCCGGAGCAGCAGGCGGCGGCCGCCGCGGCCATCGAAACGAACCGCAGCCCGGCTCCGGGCGCGAGCAACCTCGCCGAGTCGGTGGGGGAGAGCCTGCAGGCGAGCTGGCGCACGATCATGGCCATGGTCGGCCTCGGCACCGAGGAGCCGCTGCTGGCCGCGTCCGACATCCGCCGCGGCGGCGCGGCGGCGGGCGCCGTGGTGCTCGCCCTCGACCCCTCCGGCCTGCGCGCCCAGGTCGGTCAGGTGCTGCTGACGACGCTGCTGGTCGGGCTCATCCCCGTGCTGTTCGCCGTGCTGGCCGCGCTCTCGCTCACGCGGGGCATCAGGGACGCGATCCGCTACCTGCTGGTCGCCACCGACCGCATCAGCCACGGCGACTTCGAACGGCCCGTGGAGCTCGAGCGCGACGACGAGCTGGGCCAGATCGCCGCGGCCGTCGAGCGCATGCGCGTCAGCCTGCGCGAGAGCATGGAGCGCCTGAGGCGCAGAAGGTAGGGCGGATCGAGGCTACGGCCCGACCAGGACCGGGCGCGCTGCGCCGCCTGGCTCTGCCGTCGGTCGGGTCAGGCCGGCATCGGGTGCCGCGCGGCCAGCGCCTGAACCTCCGCCTTGATCGCCGCGGGCTCCCCTCCCGCCAGCGTGCGGTGGATGAGCTCGGCGACATCGGTCATCTCCTCGGCTGAGAAGCCCCTGGTGGTGAGGGCCGGCGTGCCGATCCTGATGCCCGACGTGACCCACGGCTTCTGCGGGTCGAACGGGATCATGCTCTTGCTGACCGTGATGGCCGCTGCATCGAGCAGCTTGCTCGCCTGGTTGCCGGTCAGCTCCTGCGGGCGCAGGTCGACGAGGAACAGGTGGTTGTCGGTGCCGCCCGAGACGATGCTGTAGCCGCGCTCCGCCATCGCCGCGGCCAGGGCCTTGGCGTTCTCGATGATCCGCCGGTTGTACTCCTTGAAGGAGGGCTGCAGGGCCTCGAAGAACGCGACGGCCTTGCCGGCCACCACGTGCTCCAGCGGGCCGCCCTGGGTGCCGGGGAAGACCAGCTTGTCGATGCGCTTGCGCACCTCGTCGTCCTGCCCGAAGATCAGCCCGCCGCGCGGGCCGCGCAGCGTCTTGTGGGTGGTGCTGGTCACGACGTGCGCGTGCGGCAGGGGGTGCGGGTGCAGCCCGGCGGCGACCAGGCCGGCGATGTGCGCGATGTCGGCCATGAGGTAGGCGCCGACCTCGTCGGCGATCTGGCGGAACCGCTCGAAGTCGATGAGCCGGCTGTAGGCGCTGGCGCCGGCGATGATCAGCTTCGGCCGGAACTCGAGGGCGATCTCCCTGACCTTGTCGTAGTCGAGCCTGTGCGTATCGGCGTCGACCGGGTAGCCCGCGACCTCGTAGTTGATGCCGGAGAAGTTCACCGGCGAGCCGTGCGTGAGGTGGCCGCCCTGGTCGAGGTCCATGCCGAGCACGCGGTCGCCGGGCTCGAGCAGGGCGTAGTAGGTCGCCAGGTTGGCGCTCGAGCCGGAGTGCGGCTGCACGTTCGCCCAGGTCGAGCCGAACAGCTCGTTGCAGCGCTCGATGGCCAGGCGCTCCACCTCATCGACGACCTCGCAGCCGCCGTAGTAGCGCTTGCCGGGGTAGCCCTCGGCGTACTTGTTGGTCAGCACCGAGCCGACGGCCTCCATCACCTGCC
>CAZQVC010000040.1:0-3154 GCA_964596625.1 uncultured bacterium
CGGCGGCACGCTCAAGGAGCGTGGCGACGGCGTCGCGACCGTCCTCGACCCCGACGGCAACAACATCGTGCTCACCCAGCGATGAGCCCGCGGCGGACTCGCGAGTCGCACGTCCCGGACCTCCGACCGTTGGGCGACACCGCCGGGCAGGCAGACGGCGCAGCGAGCGTCGCCGACCGCCGCCGAGACTTCAGGGCCATGCACGAGAGCGGCTTCTTCGTCCTGCCCAACCCCTGGGACCTGGGCAGCGTGCGCCGGCTCGAGAGCCTCGGTTTCCGCGCGCTCGCGTCGACCAGCGCGGGCTACGCCTGGTCGCTGGGAGTCGAGGACCGCGACCTCGGCCTCGAGCAGGTGCTAGCGCACCTGCGCTGGCTGTGCGCGGTCAGCCACCTGCCCATCAACGCCGACTTCGAGAACGGCTACGCCGACGACCCGGAGGCGGTCGCGTCGAACGTCGACCTGGCAGCCGAGGCGGGTGTCGCCGGGCTGTCGATCGAGGACCTGCGGGTGAACGACGAGGGCGAGGCGGAGCTCTACGAACTGCCGCTGGCGGTGGAGCGCCTGGCTGCGGCCCGCGCCGCTCTCGACGCCGTCGACCCCAACATCGTGCTGGTAGGGCGCTGCGAGGGCCACCTCATCGGCCAGGACGACCTCGACGCCACGGTCGAGCGGCTGGTGGCCTACGCCGACGCCGGAGCGGACTGCCTCTACGCCCCCGGCCTTACGGAGGACGAGCAGGTCGCGACCGTCGTGGCGGCGGTCGCCCCCAAGGCGGTCAACGTGCTGTTCCGCAAGAGCGGCATGACCACCGACCGCCTGGCCGCCCTCGGCGTGCGCCGGGCCAGCGTCGGCTCCCTGCTCGCCAAGGCGGCGTGGCGCGCGTTCGACTCCGCTGCCGAGGGCCTGGTGACCAGGGGCTCACTGCCAGCGGAGCTGTTCGAGCCCTAACCCGATCCGTCACAGGTGACGCCCGCCGGTATCCCTCATGGTCGCACGCAGCCGCACACCTCGGCGGTCAGCGCCAACCTTTACCCTCGCGCGCCGCGCCTTCGCTGCGCAGCACCGCCAGCAGCACGCGGAACATCAGGGTCATCGCGATGAAGAGCCCGATCCAACCAAGCACCTCGTAGAGGCCGACCGAGAACCAGGGGAACGCGACGCTGTCCTCGGTGCCCAGCAGCATCACGGACACCGCCCCGATGCCCACGCTCAGCAGCGTCAGCACGAAGCGGTTGAGCAGCGTCTCGAGGAAGCGGCGGTCCTCGGCGTCGGCGAGCACCCGGGTCCTGGTCGCCAACCGGCCGTGCTCGAGCATCGTCGCCAGACGGTCCACATGGCGAGGTAGGCGCGCCAGGATCGGACCGAGCTCGCTCCACTCCTGCTTCACGAAGTCGGCAGCGGAGTCCGGCATCAGGCGCCTGCGGAACTCGTCGCCGCCGAGCTCGGCGATCTTGTCGATGACCGGGTAGCCGGGGTGGAGCTGCTCGAGCGTGCCCATCAGGGTGGACAGCGCCCTGAACATCGCGCTGGTGGACGGCGGCAGCCGCAGGCCGAGCGCCAGGGTGAGGCGCAGCAGGTCCGTCAAGGCTTCGGCCGGCGGAAGCCCTGGACCGAGGTACGCGGCCATGAACCGCGCTAGCGCGCGCTCGATCTCATCGGCATCGTGGACCGTTTGATCGACCGCGCCGATCGTGACCATCGACTCGAACAGCAACGAGGGCTGCTCCTGACGCAGGGCCAGGAGCATCTGGAACACCGCGGCTCTCTCGAAGGCGTCCAGCCTGCTGCTGATGCCGAGGTCGATGAGCCCCAGGCGGCCGTCGTCGAGCACCAGCACGTTGCCCGGGTGCGGGTCGCCGTGGAAGCGCTCGCCGTCCATCATGGCGGTCACCTGGGAGCGGCACAGCGCGTCGGCGAGCGCCTCGGTCTCCATGCTCTGCAAGCGCCGGCGCGAGCTCGCCAGCGGCTCACCGTCGAGGCGCTCCATGACCAGCAGGCCGGAACTCGTCAACTGGTCGAAGACGCGCGGGACGACGAGCAGCGGCTCCTCGGCAACCGACCTCGAGATCTCGCCGATGTGGCGCGCCTCGACCTCGAAGTCGAGCTCCACCAACAGGTCGTCGGCGAACTCGGCGGCCAGGTGCGTCACGCCGAGCTGCCTGGCCCAGCCGAAGCGAGCCTCGACCGTCCGCGCCAGCCAGCGGAGGATCGCGAGGTCCCTCTCGACCGTCCGGCGCAGGCCCGGCCGCCTCACCTTCACGACGACCTCCTCGCCCCCGTGGAGCACGGCCCCGTGCGCTTGGGCGATCGACGCCGAGCCGAGAGGCGTCCAGTCGACCGCGGCGAACACCTCGGAGATCGGCCGCCCGAGCTGTTGCGCCAGCTCCTCCTCGACCGTGTCCCGAGGAAGCGGGGCAACCGCCGATTGCAGCTTGCTCAGCTCGGCGAGCGCGGACGGCGGCAGGAGGTCGGGCCGGCTGGCCAGCAGCTGGCCGAGCTTGATGAAGATGCCTCCGGCCTCCTCCAGGGCGGCCCGAGCCCGCCTGGCGAGGTCATCGGCGTCGAGCGCGGCCGCACGCCCGCTGCCCCAACCGATCAGCGGGGCGAACCCGTGCTTGACCAGTACCCGCGATACCGCCAGCGCCCTCAGCAGCACAGACGGCCTCAGGCGCGCCCGCCCGCCCGCGCGGCGGCTGCGCGTCGACCCGGCCTCTGCCTTCCCGAAGGCACGGGTGGACCCTCGGTCGCTCCGACTCCGCCGGAAGAACAGCTCGAGGACGACGATCGCGCCCATCGTCGCGACCACCCTGAACGGCAGCGAGACCAGTTGCAGCTGTTGATAGTCGACGTTCGGGATCTCCTCAACGTCGGACACCAGCAGGAACAACGCCGTGGCGTCTCCGATCCCGATCCCGATGACAGCCGCCAGCACCAGACGCCCCCAGCCGAGCTCCCTGGCGTCGAGGAAGATCCGACCCAGCCAGGCGGTGCCGAGGACGATGGCGAGGCTGAACAGGATGTCGGCCATCTCTGGGAAACTAGCATGCACCCCTAGGCCGAGCAGGAGCCCCTCCCGGGGCTGCGCGGCTATGCTGACGCTCGACCGACGCCGAGCGACGCGGCTGGCCGCTCCCGGCTTCAGCGCGGCTGGCCG
>CAZQVC010000040.1:3254-16641 GCA_964596625.1 uncultured bacterium
TGGATCGGGCCGGAGCTGCGCCTGATGGTCGAGGACAGGACCGACTTCCACGGGAGCTACCACCTCCCTCCCGCGCTCGATCCGGGCAGCTGGGAGCTTCGCGCTCACGAACGCGCCGGCGAGGCCCCCGCTCTCGAGCTCCAACAGGTCATGACCGTGCCCGTACACCAGCCGCCGGCCCACCTCAGCCTGGCCGTCGAGCAGAGACTGGCGCTCGAGGCCGACCCCGCGCGGCGCTGGCCGGAAGCGCGTGACGTGCGCCACCTCGGCTGGAGCCGAGAGGTCACGCTCCGCCGGGCGCCTGACGACGACGGCAGCGTGGCCTGCCAGTCGTGGGTGGTGGCCCAGGTCGAGGCGCCGGCGACCGTCCTGGTGCCGGGCGCGGGGACGGCCAGGGTCACCGACTACTTCGAACCGGTCGACGCGGCCCACCTGCACCGACGCGGCGCTGACCTGACGATCGCACTCACCGGGCGCCGACGGTTCAAGGTCGGCATCGCGACCGCCGAGCACCGTTCCCTGATGGCGTGCTGGCGCAACCTCCCTGACGGCGAAGCCGCCCTGTTCGTGCGCTACTTCTGCGACGCTCCGTCCTCGCGCTACCTCGAGCAACCGCCGGGCGTTCCGAATCACGAGGGCGACAGCCTCTACAGCTACAACGACGACGGACGCATGGGCAACTTCGGTGAGATCGAGGCGCTCGGACGAGCCTTGGAGCCTGGGGCCGCTGCGGTCAGCGACCGCTTCGAGCTCCACGCCTGGTGGGGTGAGAGCGGTCGTCTACGCCAGCTGGCCGTTAGGCTGCTCGGCATGGACCCGACACAAGACCGCGAAGGGGAGGGCCAGAGATGACGCCTGCGAGCCTCGCCGGCTCCGAGGCGATAGCGACCTTCTCGATAGCGGCGCGAGACCCAGACACCGGCGACCTCGGCGTGGCCGTCGCCAGCAAGTTCCTGGCCGTGGGCGCCTACGTCCCGACGGCCGCCGCCGGTGTCGGGGCCGTCGCGTCCCAAGCAGCCGGGAACACCACGTACGGCGGCCGCGCCCTGGAGCTGCTGCGGGGCGGCGCCTCGCCGGCCGACTGCGCGGCCGAGTTCGAGCGCACCGATCCGGACTTCCAGTCCCGCCAGTTCGGGATCGTCGCGGCCGACGGCGTCTCGTTCACGTTCACGGGCTCCGCGTGCAACCCGTGGGCCGGAGGCATCGCCGGCGAGAACTTCGCCGCCCAGGGCAACATCCTCACCGGCGCCGACGTCGTCGATGCCATGGTCGACACTTTCCACAGCGGGGCCCTCGACTTCCCGGAGCGCCTGGTGGCCTGCCTGCAGGCCGCGGAGGCGGCCGGCGGCGACAGTCGCGGCCGCCAATCGGCCGCGTTGCTGGTGGTAGCACACGGCAAGGGCTTCCTCTCGCTCAGCGACCGCTGGATCGACCTGCGCTCGGACGACCACGAGCGCCCGATCGACGAGCTGGCAAGGCTGCTCGCACTCCACCGCGACTTCTTCGACTCGTAGCCGCCCTGAACGGGCGCCGGCCGGGTGACGCCCGCGTAACGCCCACCGCGGCAGGCTGTCGCCATGTCGCGTCAGAAGGTGACGGCCAGTCTGGTCGTGCGGGTGATCGAGGGCCGAAGCGGGCCGAGGATCGTCCTCCACGACCTTCACAGCCGAGCGATACGAGAGTTCCGCTCGTGGGAGGACGCGCTGGCTCACATGCGGGCGCTCAGCGCCCGTAGCGGCCTGCGCTGAGGCGCGACTCCCGGCCGTTTTTGACCGTGAGTTCCAGCCAGGCGCCGAACCTGACGCGTACGAGTACGAGGAGGTGGCCGACGTGCACGACGATTCCGGCAGTTCATCAAGAACCAGGATCGAGGACCGAGGAGTGAGCAGTTCTGCGCCGCCGCTCCGCCGCGCGGCGATGCTGCTGGCTGCGGCACTGCTCTGGTCCAGCGCCGCCGCCCAGGCGTTCAGCGGCACCTATCTCGGCGCCACCGACGTGGGCCAGGTGACGGTCGTGATCCAGGCGACGGGCGACGAGCTCACGGGGAGCCTGACGGCCTCCGGCATCCAGTTCGCGCTCGAGGGCTTCGTGCAGGACGGCGTGGGCGTCGGCCTGGCGTACACGGCCGAGGGCACCGTCGGCTTCGAGGCCTACCTCGAGGGTGACACGCTGGGGCTCTACCTCTTCGAGATGGACGCCGCCGGCGCACCGATCGTGGAGAGCGTGATCGAACTGATCATGACCCGCCAGGTCACGGCTCCCGGGTCCGTGCTCGGCTCGCTGGGCGCCGGCGGTGGGGCCACCGGCAACGCAGCCGGCGCCGGCTCGCCGAACGCCTCGACCGGCGGTGCGCCAGGAGCCGCGGCCCCGCCTCAGCCCGCCAACCCCGGCGCGCCGAGGAAGCAGCTCGGCAACGCCGTCCAGCCGCCGACGTCCCCGGCCCCTCCCGCCGCCGGCGGGGCGGTCGACCAGGTGCTAGCCACCGGGACCTACGGCACCTTGACCCAGGACAACGCCGCGGCGTTCATCGAGGCGCTCGAGTTCGTGCTGGCCGAGATCGGCTACGCCTACACCTTCACCGACGCCGAGAGGGCCGAGGCGCTGAGGGCGATCGCCGGCAACTACCCGACGATGGCGCAGATGGACCAGGTAGTGCTCTCCCAGGCCCGTGAGATCTGGCAGCGGGTGCAGGCCAACTGGGCTCACACGCCCCAGAGCGACCAGCGCGAGTTCGCGCTCGGCGTGCTGATCCTCGCCTTCGGCGAGCAGACCGTGAACGCCTGGGTCGGCCAGGGTGGAGGCGGACAAGGCGGCGGCTCCTGCACCACGTTCGAGGACTGCACCAGCAACCTCGTCGACGAGCAGACCTGGACCGACACGACCAACGCGCAAGGCTGCTGGGCGGCGGCGGGTTGCGGCGGCTACGACCCGTCGACCAACACGTTCGATTACGGGAGCTACTGAACCCGCGAAGCCGGCAGCGGCGTAACGCCCGCGTGACGCCGCCGAACTAAGACTGCAACTTGAACGGAGGTACGTGTGATGAGAGCACACGACGCACCACGGTCGAAGATGCGCCCAACGCTTGCCCGACTGCGCACCGGCATGTACGTTCTGGCCGCGGCCCTGATCCTCGCCGCCTGCACCCAGGCCCCACCCCCCGAACCCGAACCGGACGAGGTGGGCACGTTGATCGTCGACGTCACCGGCCTGCCGGCCGGCGTAGCGGCCGACGTCATGGTCAGCGGACCAAGCCTCAACCAGTCGATCACCGCTTCTCAGACCTTCGCCGACGTCGACGCCGGCAGCTACACGGTTAGCGCCGACCAGGTCACCGACGGCGCCGACGTCTACGCCCCCAAGGTCACCGGCTCGCCGGCCACCGTCACCGACGGCGGCACGGTGACCGTGACGGTCGCGTACGTGTTCCTCGACCCGGCACTGGTGGGCACGCTGCAGGTGGACATCGTGGGTCTGCCGACTGGCACCGACGCAAGCGTCACCGTCACCGGGCCCTCCTTCACGCAGGACCTCACGGCCTCGACGACGATCCCCGACCTCGTGCCAGCCAACTACACCCTCACGGCGGCCGACGTCGTTGCCGGCGGGCTCACCTACGCAGCCGAGATCGACCCCTCACCGGCGCTGGTGCTGCCGGAAGAGACCACCACCGTCACGGTGACGTACCGCCCGTTCGTGCCGGACGACGGCGACACCGCCTCTAAGCCCGGGGTGTTCGCCCAGTTCCGCTCCACTAGCGGCGACCCGGTGACGGTCAGCGAGCTGCTGTTCAACAAGGATGCGCCCCTCGACGTCAAGGGGATCCAACTGGTCAACGAGCTCGGCAACCCCGAGGACACCGGCGACTGGCTGGCCTTCGCGCTGGTCCACGGTGAGACCCCGAGCTCGAGCGTGGAGATAAGCCTGGAGTGCGACACGAACTACACCGCCAACAGCCCCATCAAGGTGGAGCTGCGCAAGGCCAACGGGGACAAGATCGGCAGCAACGTCATCTGCGGAGGGTCGCTCAACTACGGCGTCCCCAACGACGGCGGGACGGGCAATTACCTGCTGCACATCATCTCGAACACCTCGAACCCCTACTACGCCGCCTACACACTGTCGGTCGACGCGTTCTGCTTCCAAGGCTGCGAGTTCCAGCCTTACACCCCGTAAGTACTAGTCGGAACGGTCCTCAGGCGCCGCTGGCCTCTCGCCAGCGGCGCACTATCGCCCTGATCTCGAACAGGTGGCCGGCCTCGTGCTCCACCAGGTGGAAGACGGTCCAGGCCGGCGTGACGGCGTAGTCGACGCCCTCCGGCTCCCGCACCCTGTGCCACTCCTCGAGCGATAGCGGCCCGATGGTCTCGAGGAATCGGCGGCGCGTGAACGCCAGCAGGTCCAGGTGGTCGTCGAGCGGTACGCCCACGACGTTCGCCAGCCGTCCGTCCGGCGTGCGGTGCTCGTGTGGGAAGCGGATCCTCACGTCCTCTGGCGGCTGCGCCAGCATCAGGTCGAAGTACAGCCAGTCCATCTCCACCAGGGCGATGTGATAGAGCAACGACCCGATGGAGTTGTCGACCCCGCTCGGGCCGCGCCAGTCCAGCTCCGCCTGGCCCAGCTCACGAACGCTCCCGAGCAGGCCGCGCCGCGTCTCCTCCATGCCCCACAGCCAGCTGCCGATCACCGGTGCCGTGCCGGGCAGCGGCGTCATCACCTTCAGCTCCCGCTCGTCGGCATCACCAGGGCCGTCGGCCTCCGCCGCGCTCACGCGTTGTAGTTGATCATCCAGCCCACGCCGAACCTGTCCCACCAGCTGGCGTAGAGGTCGGCCCAACCGGTCTTGGCCAGCTTCATCTCGACCCTGCCGCCCTCGGAAAGCGCCCGGTAGATGCGCTCGGCCTCCTCGACGCTCTCGACGTTCAGGTTGATGTAGAAGTTCGTGCCCTGCCTGAAGTCCTGCTCCATGGTGGAGGGCACGTCCGAGCCCATGAGGTGGAGGCCGGGAGCGAGCTGTAGGCCGATGTGGCCGATGCGGTCGCGGTCCTCCGGCTTGGGCTCGCTCTGGCTGAGCTCGGCGTAGCTGAACTTGTTGGTGAAGTCGCCGCCGAACACCGAGCGGTAGAACTCGAAGGCCTCGAGGGTGTTGCCAGCGAAGTTCAGGTAAGGCTCGATACTCTTCATGCGCGCACCATCCCATCCAAACAGGTCAGGCCCTGTCCGGTTCCCCCCGCACTGTCTAAGGCCTCGGGCGAGTGTGGTGCACGCCGGGTCCGCTGTCAAGACGGGAAGACTGAGGGGAGAAGCCCTGCCCGATTCTCGGCGGCGCCCGGCTCGGGGCTCCCTTACACTCGCCGAAGACGAGGTGAACCGTGATCGAACCCGCGACGACAGCCGTTACCGACAAGCCGGCCACCCAGCGTGGCCCGCTTCGTGAGCGAGCGACGATCCGGCGCCTCTACCGG
Organism: uncultured bacterium; assembly: GCA_964596625.1. Classification (GTDB taxonomy): domain Bacteria; phylum Deinococcota; class Deinococci; order Deinococcales; family Trueperaceae; genus DASRWD01. The sequence continues at coordinate 8,720 of CAZQVC010000040.1, forward strand.
GCGCTGGTCGAGCGCGACCCCGCCTTCGAGGGAGTCTTCTACGTCGGCGTGCGGACCACCGGCGTGTTCTGCCGCCCGACCTGCCCCGCACGCAAACCCCTACTGGAGAACTGCGAGTTCTTCAGCAACGCCAAGGACGCGTTGCACGCATCCTACCGACCGTGCAAACGCTGCCGGCCGCTGTCGCATCCCAACGACATGCCGCCTGTCGTGCGGACCTTGATCGAGAGCGTCGAGGCCGAGCCGGAGCGCCGCTGGCGCGACCGGGATTTCCGCGCGATCGGCGTCGACGAGTCGACCGCCAGGCGGCTGTTCAAGAGGCGCTTCGGCATGACCTTCATGGAGTACGCCAGGGCTCGGCGCATGGGGTTGGCGCTGGAGAGCATCCGCAACGGCAGCAGCGTCATCGACGCCCAGTTAGGCAGCGGCTACGGATCCGGCAGCGGCTTCCGCGAGGCTTTCAACCGCATCATCGGCACGCCGCCGAGCCGGCCGGACGCCAAGGTCCTCAGCGCCGCCTGGCTGGACACGCCGCTCGGGCCGATGCTGGCCGTCGCCGACGACGCCGCCCTCGTGCTCCTCGAGTTCGTCGATCGTCGGGGTCTGGAGAGCGAGCTGAAGCGCCTGAGGGAGCGGGCGTCGATCGTGCCCGGCCGCACCGCGCCCATCGAGAGCATCGAGCGCGAGCTCGGCGAGTACTTCGCCGGCGCCAGCCACGACTTCGCGACGAGCGTGCAGCTGGGCGGCACGCCCTTCCAGCGCAGCGTGTGGGAGCAGCTGAGGAGGATCGCGCCGGGCGACACCTTGTCGTACGGGAAGTTGGCAGACGCGGTCGGGCGGCCCACCGCTGTGCGGGCCGTCGCGCAGGCCAATGGGGCGAACCAGCTGGCGATCGTCGTGCCTTGCCACCGCGTGATCGGCGCCGACGGCACCCTGGGTGGCTACGCCGGCGGGGTCCCTCGCAAGCAGTGGCTGCTCGACCACGAACGGCGGCACTGGGGCGCCGGCGGTGACGTCAGGCTGTTCGACTAGGCGTCGGCGCCGATCACGCTGACGGGCTCGGTCTCGAAGCGCTCGCCGAAGCCGGCGATGTGAGGGCGAGCCTCGGCTATGGCCTCTTGCACCTCGGGCAGGGCCAACGAAGCCTGGTGGGCGTCGCGGCTCACCCAGACCTCGGTGATCCACAGCGCGTCGTCATCGGTCGGGTCCTTGGCGATCACGTAGCTGAGGCAGCCCGGCATGCTGCCGGTGCCGGCGGTCATGAGCTCCGCGACCTTGTCGCGGTCGCCTGGTGTCGTCAGCATCTTGCCGATGAGTCCGAACATGGCCCAACTCTATGCGCCAGCCCGATGAGCCGTGCCACAGCCGCGGCCTTCGCGACCGCTCCCGTGCTCTACGGAAGGAAGCCGCCCGCCAAGCGGCCTTAGGATGTGCTGGCGTAACAGACCTCACGCGGACTGGCGGTCTCGCTCATGCAAGGTGTCGTGCCGGGTTCTCAGGTGGCAACGCTCGTCGAGCGGCTTCGCCCCGTCGTAAGCAGACGGGCTGGCGCGGCGCTCGGCGTGTGGGGAGAGCCGGGCAGCGGCAAGAGCTACCAGGTGCGAGAGGCGCTGGCGTCCACCGCATGTCGCAGCGTCACGGTAGCGGCGACGGCGAGCCTGAGGCAGTGGCGCAGAGCGCTGCCCTACGTCCAGCGCCTACCCGGCTGGGCCTTGCGTACGTTGGAGGACCTCGAGCAGGGCGAGACCCCGCCGGTTACCGACGTCGTCGCCGCGCTGGGAGCGCTCCTCGCGGCGGCGGCCCCGTTCGTCCTCCACCTGGAGGACCTGCCGAGCGCCGATCAGCAGCGCCGCGCCCTGATAGTGCAGTTGGGAAGCCTCGCGCAACGCACCAGGGGCGTGGGGCTCATCGTCACGAGCCGAGCTTCTAGCCCTGAGCCCCTCGTCCCACTGCACGTGACGCCACTGACAGCAGAAGCCGCCAAAGAGCTCCTAGAGGCACAGGCCGGCGGCGCGCTGCCGCCCGACGCTGCGGCGTGGATCTACCGCAGGGCCGCCGGCAACCCCCTGTACACCATCGAGTACTTCCGCTACCTCGCGCGCCTCGGCCACCTCTGGAACGACGGCCAGCGCTGGCGCTGGCGACCGGCCGACGACGCCCTCATGCCCACCTCGATCGAGGGGCTGATCGGCAGGCGCCTGGCGGAGGCGCGCTCGGGCGACGTCGACGCCCGAGTGCTCGAGGCGCTCGCGTACCTGGGGCCGAAGCCCGCGGCCGCGCTGCTGGCGGCGGTGGCCGGCGTCTCCCCTGCCGACCTCGACGCCGCCCTCGCCCGACTCGAGCAGGCCGGCGTGGTCAGCGACGGCGGCTTCACGCACCCGCTGTTCGCCGAGCACGGCCTCAAGCACCTCGGAAGAGGCGAGCGTCAGGCCATGGCCCGGCGGGCGATCGCGGCACTGGGACACGCTCCCGTGGAGGCAGGACGCTTCGTCGCCGACGCCGAGCTGCCGCGGGAAGAGGCGCTCTCCCTGCTGCGCACGGCGGCGGACCACAGCGACGACGCGGTGAAGGCGGCGCGCTTCCAGGCGGCGGCGGTGCGGTACGCCGAAGGCGACGAGCTCGTCGCGTTGGCCACCAGCGCCGCGGCCGTGCTGCAGCACCATGACCTGCCGGAGGCCGGCGCGGTGATGGCGCTGGCGATGGAGGTGCCGGGCGTCGCCCAGGCGGTCGTCACCAACTACGCGCACCTGCTCGCGCGCAGCGGGCGCCAGGCGGAGGCCGACGAGCTGGCGGAGCGGCTCATCGACGACGACGGCACGGGAGTGGGAGCCGCAACTGTCCACCTGACGAGCCGCAACGTCGCGGGCGACCACATGGCGGCCTGGACCATCTGGGAGAGCAACCCGGCGTTGCGGCAGGCCGCCGGCTCGGAGCTGCTGCGCGCCGCTACGGCGTCCGCCTTGGCCACCGGTCACATGAGCGAAGCGCGCTCGCTGATCGAGACCGGCCTGGCCACTGCCGACAGCGTCGAGCTGCGCTGTGAGTTCCTCTCGCTGCAGGCGCTGCTGGCGCTGCACTCGGGCGACGCGAAGCGGGCCGATGAGCTCATCGCCGGCGCGCTCGAGCTGTTGCTGGAGCTCGACGCTCCGCGACTGAGGGCCACCGCGCTCCTCAACCGCGGGGCCATCCTGCGCATGCTCGGCGACTACCAAGGGATGGGCGCCTGTCTCGAGGAGTGCATGAGCCTCCGCAGCCGCGCCGGAGACGGGCCTGCCAACGCGTTCGCCGCCGCCGCGCTCGCCGAGCTCCGCATCGAGCAGGCGCGCTACGAGGAGGCAGCCGAGCTCCTCGACCAGGCGATCGACACGCTCGAGCTCTTCCCGCCCGGTCGCTACCTGAACAACGCGCGCTCGATGGCGTGCTCGTTAGGCCTGGCCCAGGCGACGCCGATGAGTCGGCTGGCCGCGCTGCAGCAGGCGGAGACCGCTCTGCAGGCCGCACGTGAGTCCGGCAACCCGCGAGTGATCCGCGAGCTGCTCTTCGATGCGGCGCTGGCCAACGTGACGATCGGTGAGGCAGCTAGGGCCGAGGCGCTGGCCCGCGAATCGCTGACCCTGGCAGCGACGGCCGGCGACTCGCCAACCGACAGGTACCGCACCTCGTGGGCCCTTGGCCTGGCCCTCGAGGGCGGCGGCGACCTGGCCGGAGCGGAGCGTCATCTCACCGAGGCCCTGGAGCTGGCCTCCCAGGTCGAGAACGCCATCGACACCCACAAGATCGGCCTGGAGCTCGCACGGCTCAGGGGCGACAGGGGCGCCATCGACAAGCACCGCAGGTGGTTCGCGGAACGCGGCCTCCTCAACGGCGTCGCCATCGCCGACCGGCATGCCGGGCTGACCGGGACGCTCCACGCCGACGTAGCGGACCGCCCACCGCGTCTGGAGGTCCTCGGACCCATGCGCCTCGCGGGGGAAGACCTGGTGGCGGTGAGGGGCGAGAAGCGCAAGGGGCTGCTGGCGCTGCTGCTGGAGGCGCGCGTGAGCGGTCGCAGCGGCGTCGCGAAGCTGGCCATCATCGACGCGCTCTACCCCGACCAGGACGAGCTGCGAGCTTCCTCCAGCCTGAAGGAGCTGGTGCACGGCGTGCGCAGCGCGTACGGCGCCGACCTCGTGCTCACCACCCCAGACGGCTACGCGCTCGGCAACTGCGACTCGGACTTCGAGCGGTTCATGGCTGAGCCGGACGCGGCGCTGTGGCGCGGCCTCTACCTCGACGGGCGGGAGTTCGACGGCAGCGTCCGCGACACCCTCTACCTGGCGCTGGCCCGCCACGCACGCGACCTCGTGGCCAGCGACCCACGCACGGCCAGCCGCCTGGCGCGCATCCTCATGGAGGCCGAGCCGTACCGCGTCGACTACCTCACGACCGGACTCGAGGCGTACCGCGCCGCCGGCAACCACCGCAGCTTGGAGCGCGTCTACCAGTCGGCGCGCGCTCGACTCGCCGAGCTCGGCGAGACCCTGCCACGCCGCTGGCAGATGTTCCTGACCAACCAGTAGCCCAGGCGTCGAGCGGGGCCAGCGGCGGCGGAAACCACTCAACTCCTTACCGGGGCATGACCGAGGGCTGCCTAGCCTCTCGCTGCGCTGCTGCGAATCCGCGTCGCTGACGATTGGCGGCCGGACGCGCTCGGCTAGGGAGGTACGCACGATGGAGAGAAGACGTATTAGAACCTGGCGGAGAGCGGCGCCGCGGACCGTCAGGACGCCGCTGCTGGCGCCGCTGGTCCTCGCGATACTGGTCGTCACGCTCACGGCCTGTGGCCGCAAGACCTTCCCCGAGGTGTTCATCGAGGAGAACGCCTGGCAGGGCGAGGTCCCGTCGGACGCGCGCATCGTTGCTCCCGACGACTTCCGCCGCATGGTCGGAACCGGCGAGCTGTCGCTGATCACCACGCTCGAGATCGAGGAGCAGGCGGCGGCCAGGGAGGCCGACTTCGACGAACACAAGCGGCAGCTGGAGAGCGAAGCCGTCCCACCGTCCCTCGAGGCCCTGGTCGGCCAACTGGCTGAAGTCGAGGACTACGTCGGGGATACCGCGCTCGAACTGGCCACGGGTCAGAGCGTGATGCTGGAGGGCATCGGCACGCAGGTCGAGAACGCCGTCACCCTCGTCCAACTCGCGGCCAGCGCCGAGAACGCGCTGACCGACTATCGGCAGACGTACATGCTGCTGCCGGAGACCGTGAAGAGCCAAGTAGCGACGCCGGAGAGCCTGGTCAACGCCTCGGCCGAGGAGATCCGCGAGGCCCTCGCGGACATCGACGCCGCCCTGGCCGGAAGCGACATGCTGAACCTGGCACACCTTGAGCTCACCCCGAACCAGCCGGGGCCGGACGTCGAAGCGGCGCAGATCCGGCCCGGCGTAGGTAGCGACCAGGACACCCCGTGTACCGCGCCGTCGAACTTGGCCGCGCTCTACTGGTTCCCCTTGAAGAACTTCATCTCGCCGGTGAAGAACCAGGGCAACCGCGGCACCTGCTGGGCGTTCACGGCGATCGGCGCGGTCGAGAGCCGCGAGCGCGTGCAGAACGCCAACCCCGTCAACGTCTCGGAGCAGTTCTTCGTCAACAAGGTCAAGGAGGACTGGGACGAGAGCGAGTACACCGACGGCTACAACGCGGTTCGCGCGCTCAACTTGGCCGTCGACGAGGGCCAATCCCTGCCGAACGAGTCCGGTTGGACCTACAACACCTCCCCGAACCGCTCCACGTCCGACGGCTCGGCGGCGAACTACGCCAACTCGTGCAACCCGTACGGGACTGGCCCCAACGCCGGCAGCTGCTCCGACTCGTCGCACCAGAGCCCCCGCGTGTGCAGCACCTTCATCTTCACGGTCTGCGGTTACTCGACGGTGACGTTCTCCGGCGCCGGTACCGGCGCGAGCCGCGCCTACCAGGTGTGGGCCAACGGTCAGTCGTTCGACCTCAACCGTTACAGGCTGATGCTCTCGCAAGGCTACGTGCTGATGGCGTCCTTCCCCGTCTACAAGGGGTTCGCGGACGACGTCACCAGCAACGGCCTGGTCACCAACTACGCCAAGACCAGGCTAGACGCCATGGGCAACGAGGTCGACGGCAGCTACGGCAACCACGCCGTGCAGATCGTCGGGTTCCTCAGCAACGAGGAGATGAGCAAGCCCGGTCGGACGCCGGTCAACGTCGGTGGCGGAGGCTACTTCATCGTCAAGAACTCGTGGGGTTGCGGCAGCGGCGACGGCGGCTACTACTACGTGCCAGCCGACTACGTGAGCAGCCTGTTCCACTCGCTCAGCGCGCTGTCGTTCGACGGGCGCAGGAGCGCAGCCTGGACGGCCGAGCAGACCACGCCGGGCGGCAGCGAGGCACCGACCATCCAGATCAAGGCGAACCCTGCGACGGTCGACCTGCGCGTCGAGACCGACCTCGCCAACTTCTTCAGGGTCACGCACGGCGTCGCCAAGGGCGTGACGCTCAAGGTCACCAACCAGACGCTCGGCACTATCTACAACGGCCCGTGGAACACCGATCCCGACGCGTTGTTCGGCTCGAGCCTCAAGTACGTGTTCCAACAACCGGGCGACTACTACTTGGCGCTCGAGGCGCGCTACGGCACCGCCGTGGCCGGGGCAACGCTCCTCGCACGCGTCGTCAACAGCCCGCCAGCGGTGACCATCCAGACCAGCGGCACGGCCTACCAGGACGAGCCGTACGCGATGTCGGCGGTCGTCAGCGACAAGAACGACGCGGACGTCGGCTCGCTGTGCGCCGACACGACCTGGTCGGTGAGCGCCCCCGACACGCTGTCGACCAGCAGCGGATGCCAGGTGGAGGTCACCTTCGGAACCAGCGGCGCGCGCACCGTCTCGGTGACGGTCAAGGACGCGGACAACCTGACCACGACCAGGAGCGCGACGCTCGCGGTCCAGCCGCCGCGCGAGAACCCGTACCCGCTGATCACCGACTCCGGCGTATACGCCATCGTCGGCAGGTTCTTCAACAACCAGTTCATCGGCTGTGAGGACGTCGCGGTCAGCCCGGGAACGACCATCGACCTGCGCGACAAGGGCTGCTCCGTGACCATCGGCACGGCGCCGAATCGCTACTTCGCGGGCGTGACCGTCGAGAACCCTGACGGCGAGGCCCTCACCTACGACTGGCGGCTCGTGCTCACCTTCGCCCAGACCGGCACCGAGCGCGTGCTGATCAGCAGCACCGGCGCCAGCGACCCGCAGTGGACGCTTTACACCACTGGCAACGCCGCACTCAGCACGGACCCGTGCAGGGTCGAGGTCAAGGTCAACGCCCCCGAGTCGGCACGCAGCAAGAGCAAGACCGTCTGGTCCGGATCGTGCACGTACTACGCCACGCAGATCAACTGAAGTGAGGTCAGGTGGACGGCCCGGCGGCAGCGAGCAAGCCGCCGGGCCGTCCGCGTGCTTGGAGGACGCTGCTTAAGTCTCGTTTAACGGGCGTGGCCGCATCGTGGGTCCTGAAGCGGAGGCACCATGCCCATGGCACTTAGGCTCTCGATCATCTTGATGGTGGCGGTCTCGAGCGGAGGCGCGGCATTCGCGACGCACTTCACCGGCACCTACGTCGACCAGCAGAACGGCGTGACCGTCACCTTGCAACAGGGGCAGGACGGTGGGCTCCAAGGGGCCCTCAGCGGACCCAACGGTCAGTTCCCGATCCAGGGTCAGGGCAACCAGGACGGCGCTTACGGGACTGTCATGTCCACCCAGGGCGTGCTCGGCTTCCAGGCTCAGTTGGGCCCGGACGGCGCGGTCCTTCAGCTGGAGATGTACCAGATGGGCCAGAACAACCAGCCGGTGTCGGTCGGTGCGCTGACGCTGCGGCGCGCCCAGGGCTCGGGCGCCGCGCC
>CAZQVC010000040.1:16741-20323 GCA_964596625.1 uncultured bacterium
CGGTGTCGGTCGGTGCGCTGACGCTGCGGCGCGCCCAGGGCTCGGGCGCCGCGCCCAACGTCGTTGGCCCGCCGGGCATGGGGCAGCCGGGCATGGGGCAACCAGGGATGGCACAGCCCGGCCTGCCGGGAGTAGGACAACCGGGGATGGGCCAACCCGGCCAGCCGGGCATGACCGGCATGGGACAGCCAGGTATGGCTCAGCCGGGCATGCCGGGCATGAGCCAGCCGGGGATGCCGGGCGTCGGCCAGCCGGGCATGCCCGGAACCGTAGCGCCGGGCATGCCTGGTGCCAGCCAGGCCGGGATGCCGGGCATGGGCGCGCCGGGCGCGCCGGGGATGAACCAGCCGGGGGTGCCTGGCATGGGTGGACCAGCCACCATGCCACCGCCCGGGGGTTACCCGGCGACGCAGCAGTTCGCAGGCTGGAACGGTAGCTACGTCGGCAACGGAGGTCAGCTCACGATGTTCGTGCAACCGAACCAGCAGGGCTACTACGAGGGCTACTTCGACGTCTCGGGGCAGGGGCGCTTCCCGCTGCAGGCGCAGGCCCAGGGCACGGTCCTCGAAGGCGTGTACGTCGTCAACGGCGGTCAGTACGGCTTCTACGCCGAGTTCTACGACGGCTACGTCTACCTCATCGAAGAGATCGACGGCTCTGAGTACATGCTCGAGCCGGCGGGGTACGCAGCGCCGGGGTCTTCACAGTGGCCAATCCAGTTCCCCTCGCAGCAGCCGGGCATCCCGGGAGACGCGCCGTGAGGCGGCCGCCCACCCGTCGCCGCATGGTGACCGGCCTCTTGCTTGCGCTTGTCTCCGTGTTGGGGGCCGTGCACGCACAGTACGGTTACCCGCCAGGCCCATACGACATGTACGGCTACCCCTACCCCAACTATCAGTACCCGTACGTCGAGCAATACGGGAACCCATATGGAAACCCGTACGCCTACGGCGACCCGTACGGCTCCTGGCCGGCCGGCATGCCGACGATGGAGCAGCTGCAGCAACAGTCGGACGCCCTCACGCAGTACCTCAACCAGCAGATGGCGGCGCTCCAGCAGCAGATCGACGCGTACATGGCGGAGGCGATGAAGCCGTTCGTCAAGTACTACCGCGACCTCACCGGCGATCATCAGCTGCCGGACGCGCAGGCCGGGCAGGCAGGCATGAAGCTGTGGTGCGACAACCACCCCGTCGAGTGTCAGCAGGCGATTGCCGAAGGCAACAGGAACTCGAGCGCGTGGCTCCAGCAGAGCGCGGCCGCCCATCAGCAGCGCATGGCACAGCAGCAAGCCGGTTTCGATGCGTACATGGAGGGCATCGCTGGGGTGGCAGCAGCGCAGGACGCGGCCTTCGACTCCTGGATGGCGGGGCAGCAGTCGTCTTACGAGGCCCACCAAGGCTTCGTGCAGGGCGTGATCCGCGAGGAGGGCAACTACACCAACGGCGCCGGCCAGACCATGAGCCTGCCGTTCGCGCCGAGCAACAGCTGGACCTACCAGAGCCCCGCGGGCAACCCGCTCTGGTTCGACGCGACGAACAACGTCTGGTACGAGATCGACCCGTCAGGCAACTACACGCCGTACTACGGGCAGTGAGCGGCGCACAAACGGCGCACGTGCAGCGCACATGCGGCGCATATGAAACGCAGAAGCAGCGCAGGAGCAGCTCAGGCGGCGCAGAAGCGGCGACCTGCTACGGAAGCGCCAGCACGGCGCGCGTCTCGGCCAGCGGCTCGAGCCCCAGCTCGGCCCGTAGGCGCGCCGCGAAGGCCTGGTAGTGGCGCCGGGCGTCGGCCGCTCGACCCCGCTCAACCAGCCGCTCGAGGAGGTGCCTGACGGCCTCCTCGTGGAACGGGTCGAGCTCGATGACGCGCTGCAGGTAGCGCAGGGCGACGGTCGGCTCGGCCCGCAACGCGGCCTCCCTCAAACAGTCGACGACCTGCTCACGCAACCACGCCCGATGCTCCTCGAGGGCCTCGAGGACCAGACCCGGCGCGAACGGCTCGCGGTACAGCTCGCACACGGTGGCCGCGTCGCCGGCGCTCAGCGCGACCATCAGCTCGCTGTGGTCGGAGTCGAACCGCACCAGACCGTCCTCGAAGAGGTAGGTGGGCACGCCCCACGGCTCGAGCTTCTTGCGCAGCAGGCTCACCTGCACGCCCATGTTGTTGCGCTGCTTGGCGACGTCGACCTCGGGCCACATGCTCTCGGCGACCTCCTCGCGGCCCTTGCCCAGCGAGAAGAGCAGCGCCAGCTGCTTCTGGCGGTCGGTCAGGTCGAGCGCGCGGCCCAAGACCCGGATCTCGAGCTCGCCCATGGTGCGCAGCTCGAGGTTCGGGATCTCGCCCAAGCGCTGCTCGACCAACGCCTTCCAGCCCGAGCCGAGCACGGCGCCGATGCCGTAGGGGGCGCCGAGGTCGGGTCGCTCGCGCGGGAGCTCCTCGATCGGAACCAGGCCAGGCAGCAGGCGCTTCCCCGCGGTCGTCAGGCCCAGGTAGGCCTCGAGGTCGTTAGCCGAGCGCGTGATGCGGTAGCGGGCCGCGCGCAGGTAGATCTGGTACGGGCGTTGAGAGTACTCGGCGAGCACCGCGTCAAGCCGCGCCAGCACCTCTTCCACGTGACCTCGGCCAGCGCGGATGCGGGCGTAAGAGCCGAGCGCCAGCACGGGCTCTGCGACGGCGGCCAGGTAACCCTCAACGAGCTCGTCGGGAGCGTCGAGCGGCAAGGTGTTGAGCGCGTGCATCGCGATGACGTCGAGCGTGTAGTGGTCGCCGAGCAGCGCGGCCCGCTCCAGCAGCCGCGGGAACGGGGAGACGTCGCCGTCGAGGGCGGCGAGGGCGGCAGACGCCTCGAGGCCCACCAGCGGGTTGGCTCTCTCCCCTTCCTTGGCGCGCTCAAGGTAGCGCCGAGCAGCGGCGAAGTCGCCCGACCACCAGTACATCATCGCCACGTCCCTGCACTGACCGGGAGCGTCGTTGGGGTAGACGCGCCAGACCGTCTCGAGCGTGTCGAGCTGCACGGCGAGGCGGCCGTCGTAGTCGCCGTGCCGGTCCCAGCGGTTGAGAGCCAGGTTGATGCGCGCGCCGGTGCGGAACAGGTTGTCGGGCGGGAGGTACTCGAGAGCCCGCACCAGCTTCGCGTCGGCGTCGTCGAAGCGTTCGGCCATCATGTCGACGAACGAGGCGTCCGAGAGGAAGCGACCGGCGAGCTCAGGGTCGACGTCGTCGAGGATCGCCTCGCCCTGTGCGACGACCTGTGCGGCGCGGCTCGGGTCGACGATCGCCAGGCACCAGCACAGCTCCTTGAGCGCGAGGATCTCGTCGTCGGGCTCGAGCTCGCCGGTCGCCAGGGCCCCCTCGAGGTGAGCGATGGCCTCGGTGTAGCGCCCGAGGACCTTGTGAACGGCGCCGACGGTGAGGCGCCGGCGGGGGCTCGGGCCTGCGGGCAACAGCGAGTCCCACCGCAGGAAGTTGTCGGGAGCGCGCCGGTAGACCTGGGCCCTGGGAGTCTCGAACAGCGTCGCCAAGGTGTCGAGGTCGCCGCAGCGCTCGCAGGCCTCCCCGATGAGCAGCGGCGGCAGG
>CAZQVC010000041.1:0-7230 GCA_964596625.1 uncultured bacterium
CGCGCCCGACGATGCGCATGGCGCCGAAGCCGAGGCGGTTGACGGTGAGGCCGCCGGGGAGCTCCAAGGCGCCTCCGGGCTGACGGTAGCGGGGGGAAGGCGGGATGTCGTCGCTCAAGCCGTTCAACCTCCAAAGCCGCGCTCGCGGGCCCAGAGGACCGCGTCGAGGCGGGAACTGACGCCGATCTTGCCGTAGATGTTGGCGATGTGGTTGCGCACGGTCTTCGGACTCAGGCTCAGTTGCTTGGCGATGGCCGCGTCCTTGAGGCCCTCGGCGATCAGGCCCAGCACCTCGATCTGCCGGGCCGACAGGAGCTCGTCGGCGTCCTTCTGGTTCCGCGGTCCTCGGCTGCGGATCTGCGAGAGCCGCTCGACGACCTGCTGGCTGAACCAATCGGTGTCGGACATCACCCGGTCGATGGCGACGAGGAGCTCCTCCTGCGAGCGGTTGCGCTGCGAGGCGGTGAGGAACATCTTGAGCCACGCCGGCCCGCTGTCGAGCACGATCCGCTGCGCCGAGAGGAGGACCTCCCGCAGCTCGCCGGCCTTCGTGCGCACGCTCAGCCTCACGTGGCGGTAGCCGTCGCCGTCTTCGTCAAGGGCCTCTCGGATCGTCGACCTGTCCTCTTCGCTCGACCAGAGGCCGAGCTCGCTTGCCAGGCGCCCCTCGACCTCCTCGAGCCCGTACCCGGTCAGCTCCGTGAACACGTCGTTGGCGTCCACGATCCGGTCCTCGTCGATCGACGTGATGACCGCCGCGGTCGGTCCGGCCTCGAACGCCTGCACGAAGCGCTCCCGGCTGTTGAGCCAGGCCTGCGTGCGCTCCTCCACCTGCTCGCGCAAGCTCTCGTTGAGCGCCTGCAGCGCCTCCTCGGCTCGCGCCCTCTCGATCCGCGGGAACACGCGGTCGGCCACGTCGCGCAGCAGCGCCAGCTCGTCGTCCCTCCACGCCCGCGGCGACTCGTCGGTCACCACGAGGCTCGCGGTCCACCGACCTTCCCGGTGGTACGGCACGACGACCGCGGAGCCTGCCTCGCTTCCGGCGAAGCTCCTGGCCTCGGGCGCGATGTCGGCGGTGTCGCTGACGACGATCATCTCACCGGCACGCTGGGCGTTCGCCGAGACGACGTCGAGGAACTCCGACAACCGCTTCGACTGGTCCTCCGTCAACCGGCTCCCGGTCGGACTCCAACCGTCACGAACGGTGACCTGATCGATGCCCTCGTCGACGTCGACGAAGAGGCAGGTCGCGAGAGCGAGGTGCGACCCCACCTGAGTCGCCGCGGCGCGCATGATCTCCTGCGGGCCTTCGAGGACGTTGAGCTCGTCACCGATGGCAGCCAGCACCGCCTTGCTCGCCTCTTCCCGCTTGCGCTCCGTGATGTCGCGGAAGACCAGCGCGACGAGTCGCCCGCTCTCGCTCTCGACGGGCGACGCGTAGACGTCGAAGACGCGGCCCATCTGCTCCGAGGAGTCCTCGAAGCGCGCGGCCTTGCCTGTCGCGGCGACCCTCCCGTAGGCCTCGATCCACTTCCTCTCGAGATCAGGCACGAGGTCGAGGGCCGTCCTGCCGGCAGCGTCGACCAGGCCCGTCTGCCGTTCGAACGCCTGATTGACCTCCAGGAAGCGGTAGTCGACGCTCTTGCCGGTCTTGTCGTTGATCATCTCGAGGATGCAGAAGCCCTCGTCGATCGAGTCGAAGAGCGAGCGGTACTTCGCCTCTGAAGCACGCCTGGCGTCTTCGATGAGCTTCCTCTCCGTCAGGTCCCGCATGATCTTGACGTAGCCGACGAGCGCACCCTCCCTGTCGCGCAGCCGGTTCACGAGGCCGGAGCCGTAGAAGCGCTCACCGCCCTTGCGCGCGTGCCAGCGCTCGCCGCCCGCGCGGCCCTCGGCCATGGCCGTGCGCACCTCCAGCTCCGGCACGCCCAGCTCCCGGTCGTCCGCGGTGAAGAGCAGGTCGCCGAGCTCGCCGAGCACCTCGTCCTCCGCGTACCCGAACAGAGCCTCGGCGCCCACGTTCCAACTGGTGATCCGCCTGTCCTGATCCATGGTGAAGATCGCGAAGTCCTTGGCGCTCTCGACCACGAGGCGCATCTTCTCTTCCGTCTCCCGCCGCGCGTCCTCGGCCCGCTTGCGATCGGTGATGTCGACGAAGGTGACCACAGCGCCGTTGATCTGGTCGTCGCTGGTGCGGTACGGCAGCACCCTCATCAGGTAGCTGCGGCCGTCGTGGCCGAGGACCTCGCGCTCGATGCCATGGAGCCGCTCGAGGACGCTCTCCGCGTCTATGACCAGCCCGTCGTAGTCCATGCGGTGCGTGATGTCCGCCAGCGGGCGGCCGATGTCGGCGGGGATCAGGTTGAAGAGTGCCCGCGCCGCGGGCGAGAAGAGCTGCACCCTGAAGCTGCGGTCGAGGAAGATGACGCCGATGTCGGTGGAGTTGATGAGGTTGTGAAGGTTGTTGCTCACCACGGTCGTCTCTTCGATCTGCACCTTGAGCTCCTGGTTGACCGTCCTGAGCTCCTCGTTGATCGACTGGAGCTCCTCCTGGCTGGTCTCCAGCTCTTCCGCAGTGGAGTGCAGTTCTTCGTTGAGCGCCTGCAGCTCCTCGTTGGCGGCCCGCAGCTCCTCGGCCTGACGCTCGTACTGGTCGGTCGAGCGTCGCAGCTCCGCCTCGGCCCGGCGAAGCTCCTCCTCCAGCTGCTCGGCCAGCGGCTCGGCTGCCGCCGCCTGATCCCCCTCGGTCGGAGCGCCCTCGAGCTCCTCGAACATCACGAGGATGAAGCCACGAGCCGCGGCGGCCGACTCCAGCACCGGGCGCACGCGCAGCGTCACGCTCGTGCCGTTGCCCAGGCCGATGGCCTTGGAGTCCACGGGGGAGCCGTCCCTCACGGCCCGCTCGAGGGCGCTCCTGAGCTCGAGGCGCAGTTCCGGCCGCACCAGTGACAGCAGGTTGCTCGAAGGCTCCCCCCCGGCGATGTGCAGGTAGTTCCCCGCCCGCTCCGAGAGGTGGACGACCTGGTAGTCCTCGTCGACCACCAGTGAGGGCGGGGCGAAGGCCTCGAGCAGGCGTCCGTGCAGGTCGCCGTACGTCTCGCGGTCACCGCTGAAGCGGGTGCGGGGCGCTGGGGCAGGTAGGGCCGGCTCGAAGTCGAGAGCCGGCACCGCACGCGGCGCGCTGAACTGCCGGTGGGGCGCGGGCCGGCTCCTGAACAGGCGGTGTGCGCGGTCGACGGGCGTGAACAGCTCGCTGGTGCCGTCCACCGACTCCGAGTTGCCGAGCATGAGGAAGCCGTCGGGGTTGAGCGCGAAGTGCAGCGTCCTCAGCACCCTCTCCTGCGCCGGCTGATCGAGGTAGATGAGCAGGTTCCTGCACGTCACCAGGTCGAGGCGGGAGAAGGGCGGCGCGCGCAGGACGTTGTGCTTGGCGAACAGGGTCATCTCGCGGATCTCGCGCCGGACGCGGTAGGCGTCTCCGACCTTGTTGAAGAAGCGGCGCAATCTCTCGGGCGAGACGTCGGCGACGTCGCTGAGCGAGTACGTGCCCTCCCGCGCCGCCGCCAGTGCAGTCTCGTCGATGTCGGTGGCGAAGAGCTGGATCTTCGGTGGCGCGGCGAGCTCGTCGGCGCGCTCCCTTAGCAGCATCGCCAAGCTGTAGACCTCTTCGCCCGTGGCGCAGCCGACGACCCACACGCGAACGACGTCGTCGGCGCCCTTGCCGTCGAGCAGCCGCGGCAGCACCTCCTCTTCGAGCGCCGCGAACGCCTCCTTGTCGCGGAAGAAGTGGGTGACCGAGATGAGCAGGTCCTTCAGCAGCAGCCTGACCTCGGACGGGTTCTCCCGCAGGTGCTCGACGTACGAGGCGATGTCGGGCAGCTTGCGCACGCTCACCCTGCGGCCGATGCGCCGTAGCAGTGTCGACCGCTTGTAGCTGCTGAACTCGTGCCCGGTGCGCTGCGCCAGGAGGTCAAAGATGTCCTGCAGGGCCCGCTGGACCTCGGGCTGCTCAGGCTCGTCGCGGGAGGGCGCCGGCTCGAGCTCGAGCGCCCGCCTGCGCCGCAGGTAGTCGTGGATGCGCGCCGGGATCTCCGCGACCGGCAGCACCTCGTCGACGAAGCCGGTGGCGATGGCGTGACGCGGCATCTCGCTGAACTCGGCCTCGCGAGGGCTCTGCACCATGACGACCCCGTCGTTCGCCTTGACCAACCGGAGGCCCATCGAGCCGTCGGCGCCGGTCCCGGAGAGGATCACGCAGACCGAGGCCGAGCCGTGCGACTCGGCGAGCGCCCGGAAGAACAGGTCGACGGGCGCCCTGCGGGCCTCCGTGCTCGCCTTGGGCGCGACCCTCAGCTCGCCGTCGCTCAGGCTCAACTGCTGGTCGGCAGAGGCCACGTAGGCGGCGTTCTGCTCGAGGCGCAGCGGACCTCCGACCTTTAAGACCGGGATGCGGGCGACCGACTGCAGGATGTTGGAGAGCTTGCTCTCGTGCTCGGGCGGGAGGTGGAGGATCACCACGTAGGCGGCGCCGGAGTCGGCCGGAACCTGCTCGAAGAAGGCTCGCAGCGCCTTGATGCCACCGGCGGAGGCGCCGACGCCGACGACGGGAACACGAGGCTGGCCGGCGACCGATTCGGCCATCTGGAGCCTTACTTCTTCATCGGGCGCCGCCCGGGCTTCGTCCTGCATCCGTTGCTCACCTTAACGCGGGGCTACCGCGGGTCGCCGCGGCGGCGGCTTGAGAGCACGCGGGGAGCCCGCCCCACTCGAAGCAGCGAGCACCCCCGGCTGCTGGGAGTGCTCGCTGGCTGTCCCTATCGATCGGCGGCCTCGTCGGGTGGTTCGTTCCCGAAAAGCGGGATGAGATCGACCCTAGAGCGTCCAGTCGTGAGGTTCCTCGGTCCTAGGAGCGGACCTGGATGAAGCGCTTCAAACGACGACCGCGGTGATAGCGATAGCGCGCGAGCCGGGGTGGCGGCCCTGGCGACGCGCGCACGCGCCCTGTGGTCGATGGGCGTTTGACACCCGCTTGCAGGCTCATCGCTGGCCGGTCTCGCGTGACCGTAGGGACCTTGACATCGGCTCGAACACCGTGACGTCGTCGACGGCGTCGACCGTGAGCGTGAACAGCGATGGGCTGCCACGGCCGGGGTTGGGGGTCGGGATCTCCGCCAACTCCATGAGCGTCTCGGCGATGACCTGCTCGAAACGCGAGGACGTGTCGAAGCTGCTCAGCATCAGGAAGCCTCTGACCTCAGGCTCTCGCCGCGGATCCTGGCTTTCGTCTCACGTGCCCACGCGTCCCAGTCGAAGTTGGGATCGGGCTGCTTCTGCTTCAGCTGACCGGTGCGTGACACCGTCTCGAAGGATCCGTTCTCCCCCTGCAGCGAGGCCGCGAGCGACTTCAGCTCAGCCACCTCGTTCTGCAGGCGCGATACCTTCTCGAGTGCCTCTTGCATCATCAGCTCGAGCGACCGAAGCGGGCTCGCCGAAGCGGGGCTAGTGACGGTTGGCAACATCGATACCTTCTCCATCGCTCCTCCAGAAGTTGGGATTGGGTGGCCGCTTTCGACCGGCTGGTCTCCGGCGGTTTCCTTACCCATGTCCACAAGTTAATGGAGGGTTGCCGAACCTAGAAGAACTGTAAGACCTAGCTGCCTGGGCAAAATTACCCAGGCAGCTCTTGGGCAGGCTTGATAACGGTAACTATTGCGTTGGGAACGGGGTTTCTGCGCAGTCTTCGCTAGACCCGGGCGACCATTCCCCGGTCGCGTGCCCAGACGATCGCCTCGGCCCGGCTGTGCACGCCCGTCTTGGCGTAGGTGTTGCTCAGGTGGTTACGCACGGTCTTCTGAGAGATCCCGAGGTTGTCGGCGATCTGCTCGTCGTCGAGGCCGGCCGCCACCAGCTCGAGGATCTGCCGTTCGCGGGTGGTGAGGTCGAACTCCGAGTCGGACGGCGTGGAGCCGCCGCGAATCTCGGCGAGCTTCTGCACCACCGACTGCCCGAACCAGGCGGTGTCCGACATCACCTCGCGGATCGCCGCCATCAGCTCCTCCTGCGAGCGGTGCTGCTCGGTGACGTCGTTGAACATCTTCAGGAAGCAGGGCCTGCCGTTGTAGGTGATCTCCTGCCCGGAGAGCAGGATGTCGCGGATCTGGCCCTCTTTGGTGCGCAGCTTGAGCTGCAGCTCGCGGAACTCGCCGCCGGCCTCGAAGGCGGCCTGGAGCTTGGCGCGGTCCTCGCTGCTCGACCACATGCCGAGCTCGCGCGAGGTCTTGCCAACCACCTCGTCGGGCGCGTAGCCGGTGAGCTTCGAGTAGCCGCTGTTGACCTCGATGAAGCGATCCTCGTCGACAGTCGTGATGCAGGAGGCGACCGGCCCCACCTCGAAGGCGCGGCGGAAGCGGATCTCGCTCTCCAAGAGCTCGGTGCCGTGCGCCTGCAGGCGCAGCTTCATGTCCTCCTCGAGCTCCTGAGAGCGCAGGTCGTTGACGTACGCCTCCACCAGCCCGCCGCCCTGGCGCGCCAGCATGATCAGGTCGTGCTCGTCGCGCTCGCTGAAGGTCCAGGGGCGGCGCCAGTGCAGGGCGAGGAGCCCCACGACGCGACCGTTGAGCCCCACCAGCGGCACCCAGCGCTCCTTGTAACCGCCGTCCTCCATGACGTCGACCGCGAAGCGCCCGCTGTCGTCCGAGTGGTCAGGGGCGCCGCCGTGGCGACCGAAGCGCCTGTCGAGCAGCTCGGGGTCGACGGCGAACTCGGCGTTCTTCTCGAGGTAGTCCGGGTCGAACCAGCGTTGCGCGACGATGCGCAGGATGCCCTCGTCGCGCGACAGCACTCTCAGCGTGCCCTGGTTGGCTGCGAACAGCTCGATGGCGCCGGCCAGCACCTCGCCGAGCGCGACCTGGGTGTCGTCGGCCTGGGAGGTGCGCGACATCACCTGCTGCAGGCGGCGGTTGCTGGCGAGCTCCTGCTGGAGGCGCCGCTGGCTGGAGCGCATCTGCTCCTCGGCCAGCTTCGTCGAGGTGACGTCCCAGATGAGGATGAGGTAGCGCAACGGGCCGTCCCCGCTCATCACCGAGCCGCTCTCCTCCATCCAGGCGATCTCGCCGTCGACGGGCCTGACGATGCGGTACTCGGTGCGCCAGCCCTCACCCCGCTCGACGGCGCGTTGCACCGTGCGCTGGTAGCGCTCGAGGTCGGCCGGGAAGATCAGCTCGGCGTGCG
>CAZQVC010000041.1:7330-19133 GCA_964596625.1 uncultured bacterium
TGCACCGTGCGCTGGTAGCGCTCGAGGTCGGCCGGGAAGATCAGCTCGGCGTGCGCCTGGCGGCTACCCAGCCGGCCGCCGACCGGCAGCCCGAAGATGTCGACTGTGGTCTGCGACTCCTCCTGCAGGGCCCCGCCGCGGGGCTCCCACTCGAGCACGCCGATCTCGAGGGCGGCGTAGGCCTCAGCAAGCCGCTCGTCCTGGATCATCCCGCGCGACTCGTAGCGCCGCTCGAACGGGTCGCGGATGAGGACCGAGAGCCCGCCCGTGACGTTGGGGTAGATGCTCACCTCGACCTCGCGGCCGGTGATCGGGGACGCCGTCGCGAAGCGCGCCGAGGCGCCCTCGTTGGCCACCTTGAGGTGCTCGGCCAGCAGTTCGGTGTCCTGCAGCTGCGGGAACACCTCGAGGATGGGCTTGCCGATGATGTCGGAGCGGTCCATCTTCCAGTTGTCGGCGGCGACCTGGTTGACGTAGGCGAAGCGGAACTCCTCGTCGAGCACGTAGTAGCGCTCGTCGAGCCCGCTGAACATCTTGGCGAACGTCTCAGGGTCGATCTGATCGGCGAGGTTCGCCGGGCGGCCTTCCCTGACGCGCCGCTCCGAGCTGGGGCCCACCGTGGTCGGCAGGAAGACCACCGAGAACCCGACGATCTCCCTGTCGTGGCCGTGAAGGGCGGTCATGTCGCCGCGGGCGAAGCGGCGCACGCCGTCCTTGTCGAGGCGCCAACCGGCCAGCGGCGCCCTGCCCTGCTCCATCGCCGTGCGCAGGAGTCGTTCCGGCACGCCGCCGCTGATGTCGTCGGGGGTGAAGAGGATCTCGAAGTTCTTCCCCAGGAACTCGTCGGGGCCGTAGCCCAGGACGGCTCTCACGCCTTCACTCCAGGATGTTACTTGTCCGTCAAGCGACAGTGTAAAGGTGACCGGTACCCGCCAGTTCCGCATCGACCCTCCCCATTTTGCTCTGCTCCGCCGGCTCGCCGGCCGCAAAGACAATGATATACGGTGGGGCCTAGGCGCCCGCCGCAGCAGATGACAAGTCGATGAGCACCCTGTGGCTCACATCCTCCGCAGCCGCTTGATGCGCTCCTCGATGGGCGGGTGGGTGGCGAACAGGTCGACGTTGTTCTGCCCGTAGAGCGGGTTGACGAAGAACATGTGGCGCACGCCCTCGCTCACCTCGAGCTGCGGCCCGCGGTAGTTCTTGAGCTTCTCGAGCGCCCTGGCGAGACCCTCCGGGTTGCGGGTGATGTAGGCGCCCGCCGCGTCGGCGAGGTACTCCCGCCGGCGGCTGACGGCCAGCCGCAGGAGCGTGGCCAGCAGCGGGGCGAGGACCAGCAGCACGATCAGCAGCAGGCCCATGATCCCCTGGCCGCGCGCGCCGTCGCCGCCGCGGTCGGAGCTGCGCCGCCGCCCGGAGCCGCTGCCCATGCCGCCCCAGTAGAGCCAGCGCATGACGAGGTCGCGCAGCACCAGGATCGCCCCGACGGTGGCGACCAGCATCGACATGAAGCGGATGTCGTAGTTGCGGATGTGCGCCATCTCGTGGGCGATGACGCCCTCGAGCTCCTGGCGGTCGAGCAGCTCGAGCATCCCCTTGGTCACCGCGATCGAGCTGTTCTCGGGGTTGCGTCCGGTGGCGAAGGCGTTGGGCGCCGGGGAGTCGATGACGTAGATGTCGGGCATCGGCACGCCGGCCCCGATGGCGACCGCCTCGGTGACGTTAACCAGGTAGCGGTGCTCCTGCGAGGTGGCCTTGTGGGCCCCGGCGGCCGCCAGCGCGATCTTGTCGGAGAACCAGAAGCCGACGACCCCCTGGGCGCCGCCGATGGCCACGGCCGTGCCGACGAAGAAGCTCGTCGAGGCGACGTCGGTGAGTTGCGCGATGAGGTACGCCAGCCCAGCGAGCAGCGCGATGGTTAGCAGCGCCATCAGCCACGACATGCGCAGGTTGGCGGCCTTGTAGTCGAGCAGGTTGATGCGTTGGCCCGACGCCGGGTCGGTGAAGACGTCGGGCAGCCGGTTGAGGTTCGCCGTGTCGGTCAACTAGGGCGCGGGTCGTGCCTCAGGCGGGCGGAGGCGTGGTGGGCTGGCCGAACGAGACCTGCGGCACCGCGCGGTTCTCCTCGGGGATCTCGAGGAACACCGCCTCCTTCTTGCCCATGGGGCCGGCGAAGAAGTTGCCTGGAACCGTCTCGATGGTGTTGTTGAACTGCAGCACGGCGTCGTTGTAGAACTGCCGCGCGTACGCGATCTTGTTCTCGATGCTGGAGAGCTCCTCCTGCAGCATCGCGAAGTTCTGGTTGGCCTTCAGCTCCGGGTACGCCTCGGCCACGGCGAACAGGCGGCCGAGCGCAGCCGACATCATGTTGGCCGCCTCGGCGGACTCGTTGATGCCCTGGGCGTTCATCAAAGCGGAGCGCGAGCGCGCGACGTCCTCGAAGAGCTCGCGCTCGTGGCTGGCGTAGCCCTTCACCGTCTCCACGAGGTTGGGCACGAGGTCGGCGCGCCGCTTGAGCTGGACGTCGATCTGGCTCCAGGCGTTCTCATAGCGGTTCTCGAGCTGGATTATGCGGTTGTACACGCTGACGCCCCATAGCGCCAACACCACTAGCACCGCCAGGATCACCAGGGTTGCCATCGTTGTCGACCTCCTGCTCCATTGTAAGGCACTCAGGACCGCGGCAGACGCCACATGCGCCCGCGCGCCGGGCGCGGAGAGTCCACTGGCGCCCGCGCGCCCAACCCTCGGTCGGAGAGCAGTAATGATTGTATCTTCGTACGGTGCCCCTGCCGTTCGGCCGGGGTGCCTGTCTAGGAGTGTCCGAAGTTTTGAGCCCGCTTCACATCCTCTTGTTCTCGATCGCCGGCACCGTCGTGGGCTACGCTCTGGCCCGGCTGCCGGGGCCGTTGCGCTACCTGAGCGCAGCGGTGCCGGCTGCGCTGTTCGCCGCCGTCCTCGGCCATCTCGGGCCGGTCTCGGGCGGCGGCGTGGTGAGCGACGCCGTGGCCTGGGTGCCCTCGCTGGGGGTCGAGCTGGCGGTCGTGCTGGACGGCTTCTCGCTCATGTTCGCGCTGCTGATCACGGGCATCGGCACGCTCGTCACGCTCTACGCCACCGCCTACTTCGCGGGCTCTGCGCCGGCCGCCGGCGCGCGCTTCGTCGGCCTGATCCTCGCCTTCATGACGGCGATGCTCGGCGCGGTGCTCAGTGACAACCTGATCGTCCTCTACGTCTTCTGGGAGGCGACGAGCCTCACCTCGTTCCTGCTGATCGGCTTCGAGGCGGCCAAGGCCGAAGCCAGGAAGGCCGCCTGGCAATCGCTGCTGGTGACGATGGGGGGCGGCCTGGCGCTGTTCGGCGGCATCCTCCTCATCGGCGTGGAGCTGGGGACGTTCTCGCTCGCCGAGGTCGCGGCTCAGGGAAGCGCGCTGGTTCAGAGCCCCTACCTGCCCGCCATCGTGGCCTTGCTGCTGCTCGGCGCGTTCACCAAGTCCGCGCAGTTCCCGTTCCACTTCTGGCTCCCGCAGGCGATGGCGGCGCCCACCCCGGCCTCGGCCTACCTGCACTCGGCGACGATGGTCAAGCTGGGCGTCTACCTCCTGGCGCGGTTCGACCTCGTGCTCGTCGACCTGCCGGCGTTCGGGACGCTGCTGGTGGCGTTCGGGCTGCTGACCATGCTGGTCGCGGCCACGAACGCGTTGCGCGCGACCGAGATCAAGGCCTTGCTGGCCCACTCCACCGTCGCCTCGCTCGGCATCCTGGTGCTGCTGATAGGCCTTGACGGGCCGGCCGCGAGCGTCGCCGTCGTCGCCTACACGGTGGCCCACGCGCTCTTCAAGGCCGCGCTGTTCTTCTGCGCCGGCACCGTGATCAGCACGACCGGCCTGTCCGACCTGCGCCGGCTGGGCGGCCTCGCCAAC
The DNA here is from genome assembly GCA_964596625.1 of uncultured bacterium. Lineage (GTDB taxonomy): Bacteria > Deinococcota > Deinococci > Deinococcales > Trueperaceae > DASRWD01. The sequence continues at coordinate 11,254 of CAZQVC010000041.1, forward strand.
CGGCTGCCGCTGACGGCTGTCGCGGCCGTGCTCGCCGGCCTCTCCATGGCCGGCCTCCCGCCGCTGGTCGGCTTCATCGCCAAGGAGTACCTCTTCGAGGCCCAGCTGGCCAACGACCTCACCCTGGTCACGGTCGCGGTCTCGGTGCTGGTCAACGCGGTCATGGTGGCCGTGGCGGCCGCGGTGGTCTGGCGCACGTTCTTCCGCCGTCGGCCCGAGGCGGTTGGGCTGACGCGCGGCGAGACGCCGGGCTTGATCGCCGGTCCCCTGGCGTTGGGGCTGCTCGGCCTCTTCTTCGGGCTGGCGCCGCAGGCCTTCGCCGGCTCGCTGGCCCTACCGGCGGCGTCGAGCCTGCACGGCTCCGCGCTCGCCGTCTCGTTCTCCTTGTGGCACGGCTTCACGCCGATGCTGGCCCTCAGCGGGGCGGTAGTCACGCTGGGAGCGCTGCTGGCCTGGCGCTGGGACGCAGTGCAGGCCGCGGTCGGCCGCGCCTCCAGCACCTTGCGCACCGCGCGTCTTGACGCCAATCGCGGGTACGAGCGCAGCGTCGAGGGCATCCTCGCGTTGGCGAGGGCCAGCACCGCCTGGCTGCAGAACGGCGACCAGCGCCGCTACACGCTCGTCGTCAGCCTCACCCTGGTGGCGGTCGGCGCGCTGGCCGTCGTGCGCTCCGGCTCCGTGTCTCTGGCGTGGTCCGGTGGGCCGGTCGACCTGTTTCCCGTCGTGCTGCTGCTCGTCGGCCTGGCCGGCGCCCTGGTCGCCGTGCGGGTCAAGTCGCTGATCGCCGGCGTCATCGGCGTCGGCGCGTTCGGCTACGTCTCGGCGCTGATCTTCCTCCTCAACGGCGCGCCGGACCTCGCGCTGACGCAGTTCGCAGTCGAGACGCTGGTATTGGTGATCCTCACCGCGGTGCTGGTGAGGTTGCCGACGATGGCGCCGCGAGCCCGCACCCCCCGCGAGCGCTCCGTCGACGCCGTCGTGGCAGCAGGGTTCGCCGTGCTGGTGTTCGTCGGCCTCGCCAGCATGGTCGCGCAGCCGTTCGACCGCTTCCTGTCCGACTACTACGGCGCTGTCAGCTACCTCGAGGCCTTCGGCCGCAACGTCGTCAACGTGATCATCGTCGACTTCCGCGGCCTCGACACGCTGGGTGAGATCTCGGTCGTGACCTTCGCGACGCTTGGCGTCTGGGCGCTGCTGCGGCCGCGCGGCCGCCAAGGCCCGCCGGACGAGGAGGCCTGAGCCGTGCCCTCGGTCATCTTCTCGACCATGGCGCGCATCCTGTTCTGGGTGATGCTCGCGGCGTCACTGCTGATCATGCTGAGGGGCCACGACCAGCCCGGCGGAGGGTTCGTCGGGGGTCTGGTGGCCGCCATGGCCATCGGGCTGGTTGCCCTGGCGGAAGGCGCGGCCACGGCGCGCGCCCGGCTGCCGCTGCACCCCATCAGCATCGCGGGGCTGGGCGTCTTGTTCGCCATCATCGGCGGCCTGCCGGGCCTGTTCGGCGCCGGCACCTTCCTCGATCACCAGTGGGTCGTGCTGCTCGGCGGCGACCTCAAGCTCGGCACGACCCTGATCTTCGACTTCGGCGTCTACCTCGTCGTGCTCGGCGGAATCGTCGCATTGATCTTGCGCCTCTACGAGGTCGACGCGTGAGCCTGTTCTACGCGGCCGGCATCGCCGCCGTCATCGGCTGCGGCCTCTACCTCATGCTCTCGCGGCAGATCGTGCGGCTCATCCTCGGCGTCATGCTGGTCTCGGCCTGCGTCAACCTCGCGATCTTCCTGGCCGGCCGGCTCGGCCCCTTCCCGCCGCCCGTCATCGGCCCCGACGAGAGCGTGCTCGCCGCCGGAGCGGCCAACCCGCTGCCTCAGGCCCTGATCCTGACCGCGATCGTCATCGGCTTCTCCCTCGTGGCGTTCGTCGCGGCCCTGGCGCTGCAGGTGTTCCGGACCACGGGCACCCTCGACAGCGCCGACTTCGACCCCAGCGAGGACGCCGACCCCCGCGGCGAGAGCGAGGTCTCCCAGTGAGCGCGTTCGTCGTGGACCAGCTCCTGCTTTGGCCGATCCTCATCCCGCTGCTGGCGGCCGCCCTCACGGCCGTTCTCTGGACCAACCGGCGGGCACAGCGGTGGATAAGCCTCACGGCGATCGTGCTCATGAGCGCCGCCTCGCTGCTCCTGCTGGCCGAGGTGATGGGCGGCCGGATGCTGGTCATGACCTTCGGCGGCTGGGACCCGCCCTTCGGCATCAGTTTCACCGTCGACCGGTTGGCGGCTGCGATGGTCGCGATCACGGGGGTGTTGGCGCTGGCCGTCGGGTTCTTCGGCCTGGCCGAGATCAGCGGCCGCCAGGAGCGAGCCGGCTACTACCCGCTGCTGCAAGGCCTGCTCGCGGCGGTCAACGGCGCCTTCCTCACCGGCGACATCTTCAACCTCTACGTCTGGTTCGAGATCATGCTGATCACGGCCCTCGGCCTCCTGCTCCTCGACCGCTCGCGCGCCCAGCTCATAGGCACCTTCAAGTACGCCGTGCTCAACCTCCTGAGCACCCTGCTGATCCTGCTCGCGATCGCCGTGCTCTACGGCGTGACCGGCACGTTGAACATGGCAGACCTCGCCCGCGTCGTGCCGGGCCTCGCGGACAGCGCGGCGCTCTGGCTCTCGGGCGCGCTGTTCCTCATCGGCTTCGGGATCAAGGCCGGCTACTTCCCGCTGTTCTTCTGGTTGCCGGCCTCGTACCACACCGCCACGCCCGCGGTCGGCGCCCTCTTCGCCGGCCTGCTCACCAAGGTCGGCGTCTACGCCAGCTTCCGGGTGTTCTCGCTCCTGTTCGACGGGGGCGCCGGCCTCCGCGACGTGATCGCGGTGATGGCAGCCGGCACGATGCTGTTCGGCGTGTTCGGCGCCGCGGTCCACTGGGACATCCGGCGCATCCTCTCGTTCCACATCATCAGCCAGGTCGGCTACATGCTGCTCGGCCTGGCGCTGGCGACCCCCTTGGCGGTGGCCGGCGCGATCTTCTACATCATCCACCACATCATCGTGAAGGCGAACCTGTTCCTCGTCGCGGGCGCCGTCCGGCGAGCCGCCGGCACCTACGACATCCGGCAAGCCGGTGGGCTCGCCCGCAGCCACCCCTTGCTGGCCGTGGCGTTCGCGGTCCCCGCGCTGTCGCTCGCCGGCATCCCGCCCCTCTCGGGCTTCTGGGCGAAGTACATGGTCATCGACGCGTCCTTCAAGGCCGACGGCGCGTGGCTCGGCGCGGTCGGCCTGTTCGTCGGGCTGATGACCGTCTACTCGATGAGCAAGATCTGGATCGAAGCGTTCTGGAAGGAGCCGCCGCACGGCGACGTGCAGCGGGCCCAACCTCGAGCACGCGTGCCTGCGGTCATGCTGGCTCCGATAATGGCCCTATGCGCGTTGACCTTGTGGATCGGCTTGCAACCCGAGGCGTTCGTCCAGTACGCGACCGCGGCCGGTGAGGCCCTGATGGACCCGCAAGGCTACGTGATCGCGGTGCTCGAAGGGGGCCAGCAGCCAGGGGTGCTGCCGTGAGCAGGCCTCTCCCTCGCAGGCTGTGGACGGCCTCGCGGCTGAGCGCGATCTTCGTGCGGGAGCTGTTCGCTTCCGCCGTCGCCGTGGCGCGTGCGGCTTTCGCCAGGGAGCCGCTGCTCTCCCCCGCGATCATCGCCGTGCCCTGCGAGCTGAAGAGCGACCAGGCCATCACGGCGTTGGCCAACCTCATCTCCCTCACGCCCGGGACCACCTCCTTGCACGTAAGCCCCGACCGCAAGACGCTCTACGTGCACTGCCTCGACGCCCCCACGGCCGAGGAGGTATCCACCCACATCAAGACCACCTTCGAAAGCTGCCTCAAGGAGCTCGAGCGGTGATCGAGCAGGTGCAGGCTCTGGCCGACGGCGTAGCCGTCGCCGTGCTGGTGTTCACGGTGGTCCCGCTCGGCATGACCATCTACCGCCTGCTGGCCGGCCCCGGCCTCACTGACAGGTTCGTCGCGCTCGACATGCTCAGCGGGCTGGCGGTGGCAATGGCCGGCCTGATGGCCGTGGTCACCGGCCGGCGCGAGTACCTCGACGTCGGCCTTCTCGTCGCGCTCGTCGGGTTCATCGGCACGGCCGCGCTGGCTGCGTTCCTCGAACGCGAGAGGCCAACCGAACCGTGACCCTCGTCCTCGCCGTGCTGTCGATCGCCCTCAACCTGGCCGGCGCCGGCTTCCTGTTCGCGGCCGCTCTTGGTCTGCTGCGCTTCAAGGACACGTTGCAGCGCATGCACGCCTCGACCAAGGCCGGCACCGTCGGCGCTGGCCTGATCTTGCTCGGCACGGCCCTCACCATCGAGGGGACGACCGGCACCGTGCTGGCACTGCTGGCCATCATCTTCTTGTTCCTCACCGTGCCGATCGCGGGGCACCTGCTGGGCAGGGCGGCCTACGTCTCCGGCTCTGACATGGTGGGGATAGAGGGCAAAGACGCGCTGGAGGGCGTGCTCAAGCGCCGCTCCCGGCCGCTGGAGCGTGATCCCTGAATTGATGCCGTTGGGCCGGCCGGGCACGTCCCGGCGCTAGACGGCCGCTTCGGGCCACGTGATCACCGCGGGGAGAGAGCAGGCCGGCTGTGGTCCGTCAGGCGCGCTCGACCGCGTCTATCACGCCGCCGCCGAGCAGGCGCTCGCCGTCGTAGAGCACGGCGGACTGCCCGAGCGCGACCGCGAACTGCGGCTCGTCGAACTCCAGCTCGAAGCGGTCGCCGTCGAGCAGGCGCAGCGTGGCGGCCTCAGGCGTCTGGCGGTAGCGCACCTGGGCCGTGACGCGGCTCGGCAGGTCGGCGTCGTCGAGCAGGAAGTTGCGCCGGCTGGCGGTCAGCCTCGGCCAGTGGCACAGCTCCTTGGTGCCGACGACGACCTGGTTGCTTTCGGGGCGCAGCTCGATCACGTAACGCTCGAGGTGCGACTTGAACAGGCCGAGCCCCTTGCGCTGGCCGATGGTGAACAGCGCGATCCCGTCGTGCCGCCCGACGACGGCGTAGCCGTCGCTGGCGTCGACCACGTCGCCCGGCTCGGCCGCCACGACCTCCGCGAGGTACGACTTCACGGTGGTAGGCACGAAGCACAGGCCCGAGGAGCTGGGCTTCTCGGCGGTGAGCAGGTCGTGCTGGCGGGCGATCTCGCGGACCTGGGGCTTGGTCATCTCGCCCAGCGGGAAGAGCAGGTACGGCAGCACCTCGCGCGGCAGCGCCCAGAGGAAGTAGGTCTGGTCCTTGTCGTCGTCGAAGCCGCGGTGCAGCTCGGGGCCGCGCTCGCCGTCGACGCGCCTGACGTAGTGGCCGGTGGCCATGTACTCGCAGCCGAGAGCCTGAGCGCGCTTGACGAACGCGCCGAACTTGATCTCCCGGTTGCACCAGACGCACGGGTTCGGGGTCGCGCCTCCCTGGTAGGTCGGGACGAACGGGTCGATGACGACTTCCTGGAAGCGGTCGCGGAAGTCCAGCAGGTAGAACGGCACGTCGAGCTCGTCGGCCACGCGCCTGGCGTCGTAGGCGGCGTCGGGGCTGCAGCACAGGTCGAACGCGCCCTCCGGCCGCTCGTCCGGCCAGAAGCGCAGCATGCTGCCGACGACCTCGTAGCCGCGCTCGGCCAGCACGGTCGCGGCGACCGAGGAGTCGACCCCGCCCGACATGCCGACGAGCACCTTCGGTGCGACCGCGGCGCGGGGATCGGGGTTGGCTGCGGGGGTGGCCAGCGCGCTCACAACAGGTGATTCTAGCCGCTCACGGCGGCTGGAGCCGAGCGGCATGACACCTAGCCGGCGTCAACTCCCGGGCGAGCGCTACGGTAGAGTTGGCCCATGAAAGGCGTGCGCATAGTCCAGCTCATCCTGTTGGTGCTCGTCGCGGTCTACCTCTGGCTGTTCCACAGCGCCAACCCCGACATGGTCGAGCTGCCCCTGACGCGCGCCTTCCTGCCCCAGCTGCCCGTGGGGTTCGTCGTCATCGCCGCGCTGCTGATCGGCTGGCTCATCGGCTTCGTGCCCGGCCGCATCCTGCTGTGGCGCAAGAACCGCGAGCTGCGGCGGCTCAACAAGGAGCTCGCCGAGCTCCGCCAGCGCCCCGAGGCGCCCACGAACGTCTACCAGACGGGCACCTACTACCCGGCGCCCGAGGTGCCGGTCATCCCCGATCGCCGCGACACCGAGTTCGGCGCCAGCGCGCGCCAGGATACGGACCTCGACCCCGACGAAGCCGCGTGAGACGGTGAGGCAGGCGCCCGTCGACTGGACGGTGAGGCCCCCGGCGCCCCCGGACGCCGTCGCCGCGCTCAGCCGCGCGCTGGCCGTCCCGCCGTCGCTGGCGGCGATCCTCTGGGCCAGGGGCCTGCGCGACCAGGCCAAGGACCACCTCGACCCCCCGCTCGTGCGCAGCCCCAACCCCGCACTGGCGCAGGCCGCCGAGCGTCTCGCCGCGGCGGTGGAGCGTGGCGAACGCATCCTCATCCACGGCGACTACGACGCCGACGGCATCACCGGCACCGCGCTGCTGCTGCTGGGCCTGAGGGAGCTCGGCGCGACCGCGAGCGCGTTCATCCCCGACCGGCTGCGCGACGGCTACGGCGTCAACCCCGCGCGCGTCGACGAGCTCGCCGCTCGCGCCGACCTGCTCATCACCGTCGACTGCGGCATCAGCAACGTCGACGAGGTCGCCCGCTTCGTGGCCGCCGGGGTCGACGTGATCGTCACCGACCACCACACCCCGGGCGAGGTCGCGCCCGACTGCCTGGTGGTGCACCCGCGCCTCTCGCCGCTGGCCAAGGACGGCCTGCCGGAGCTCACGGGCTCCGGGGTCGCCTTCCACCTGCTGTGGGCGCTGCGCGAGCGCCTCCGGCTCGAGGCGCCGCTCGACTACGCCGACCTGGCGGCCATCGGCACGATCGCCGACGTCGCCCCGCTGCTGGGCGAGAACCGCGCGCTCATCAAGGAGGGGCTGCGCCGCATCGAGGACTCCCGCTGGCCGGGCGTCACCGCTGTGATCAGGCAGGCCAAGCTGAGGGGCGCGATCAGCGCGCGGGACGTCGCCTTCGTCATCGCGCCGCGGCTCAACGCGGCCGGCCGGCTTGGCGAGGCCGACGTCGGCATGTCCCTGCTCACCACCGCCTCGACCAGCCAGGCGCAGCAGCTCGCGGCTTACCTAGACGCCCGCAACGTCGACCGCCGCAAGCTGCAGGACGAGATGCTCGAGCAGGCGCTGGCCAAGGTCGACGCGGGCGCGCCCGCGCTGGTCCTCGAGGACCCGGCGTGGCACGTCGGCGTGATGGGCATCGTGGCCAGCAAGCTGCTCGAGCGCTACTACAAGCCGGTGTTCATCGCCGCCTCCGGCAAGGGCAGCGTGCGCTCGACGCCCGGCATCTCGGCGGTGGAGGCGCTCAAGGCGGCCTCCGGCCACCTGCAGCGCTACGGCGGCCACCGCCAGGCCGCCGGCTTCGGCCTCGACATGGCCGACTTCGAGGGCTTCAAGCGCGCCGTCTACGAGTACGTCGGCGGCTTCGAGCCACCGGTGAGGCGGCTCACCGCCGACGCGGTGATCCACAGCAACGAGGTCGACCCCGGGCTGTTCCGCGCCATCCAGGAGCTGGAGCCGTTCGGCGAGGGCCACCCCCAGCCGCTCTTCGCGGTCGCCGGCCGCCTCGACCAGGCGCGCGCGGTGGGCGCGACGGGCAGCACCCTCCAGCTGCGCGTCGGCGGGATCAAGGGCGTGGCCTGGCAGCTCGGCGAGCTCGCCGGCCACCTGCCGGTCGGCGGCGCCGTGAACGTGGCGGCGACCATCCGTGAGAGCGAGTGGCGCCAGCAGAAGGAGCTCGAGCTGCTCGC
>CAZQVC010000042.1:0-5504 GCA_964596625.1 uncultured bacterium
GCCTTGAGCTTCATGGCCGCCCGGTTCACCACCAGCCGCGCGCTGCTCGTCGTGATCACGTCGACCTCAGCGAGGTCGTTGGCTGCCAGGGTCGCGCCGGTCTCGACGACGTCGACCACCGCGTCGGCCAAGCCCGAGACGCAGGCCAGCTCGACGTTGCCGGTGAGCGGCACGACGTCCGCAGCGATCGCGTTGCGCGCCAGGTAGGCGCCGGTGATGCGCGGGTACTTGCTGGCGACGCGCCTGATCGGCCCGCTCGCGCCCACCGGTCGCAGGAGCGAGATGCGGCAGACGCCGACCCCGAGGTCGGCTGGAGCGTAGAGCCGGCTGCCCGACTCGAGCAGGACGTCTCGGCCGACCACGCCGGCATCGGCGACGCCGAGGTCGACGTAGGTCGGCACGTCGGCGTTGCGCATGAGCAGCACGGTCAGGCCCTCGTACTCGTGGCGCATGGTCCGCTCGCCCGCGCCGAGCTCGACGTCGAGGCCGGCGGCGTTCAGGCGCGCGATGGCCTGGGCCAGCACGCGACCCTTCGGCAGGGCCACCACCAGCGCGGTCTGGCGACGGGCGTCGCTCACGGCTCCTCGGCCTCCAGGTCGCGCAGCTCGCCTGCGGTCGCGAGGTAGCGGGCGCCCAGCGACCGGGCCTCGGCCAGCGCGGCGGCGGGCGTCTCCGACAAGGCGCGCAGCACCGTGTAGCCCTGGCGCCTGAGCTCCCGGGCCTTGGCGTCGTCGAGGGAGAGCACCAGCTCGCTCGCCGCCGGGCGCCGGTCGGCGAGGCCCTGGTCGTCCTCGCTAGCCCCGTTGGTGGCCGCGAGCAGGCGCCCGAGGCCGAGCGCGAAGCCGGCGGCGCGAGGCAGCAGCGCGCCGTCGTAGCGGCCGCCCCCCAGCAGCGGCTGCCCGTAGTCGTAGGTGTAGACCCGGAAGGTGACGCCCGTGTAGTAGCTGAGGCGGCGCGCCAACCCGAGATCGAGCATGAGCTCGCTGGGGTCCTCGAACTCGTCGACCACGCCGGCGAGCCGCTCGACCGCCTCGCGGGAGGCCGCGTCGGGGGCGAGCTGCAGGGCGCGGGTGATGACCTCGGCCTCGCCGTACAGGTCGGGCACCTCGACGAGCGCGTCGGCGGCGCGGCCCCGCAGACCCAGCCGGGCGACGAGCGCGGTGACGTCGCTGACGTCCTTGCGGTCGATCGCCTCGGCCAGCGCCGGCCGGTCGCCCGCGGCGACCTCGGCGGCGTCGAAGAGCCGGCTGACGAAGGCGGGGTTGCCCACCTCGACGCGCGGCGTGAGGCCGACGACCCGCACCGACTCCCGCGCCAGGTGGATCACCTCGGCGTCGGCGCGCGGGTTGGAGACCCCGATGAGCTCGATGCCCACCTGGGTGAACTCGCGCCCCCGAGCCAGCTCGGGGTCGATCGAGTGCCACACCAGGCCGTCGTAGCTCAGCCGCAATGGGGAAGCCTCGCCGGCCGCGATCCGCGGGTGGTGGTTGCGCGCGTAGCCTGCCAGCGCCGGCGTGAAGTCGCTGCGCAGCGCCAGCACTCCCCCGTCGCGGTCGACGAGCTTGAACGACTTCGCGGAGCGCGGGTGAGACTCGTCGAGGCGCTCCAGCGCCGGCACCTCGACGCGTTCGTAGCCCCACTCCAAGTACAACGCGCGCAACGCGGCCAGCGCGGCGTCGCGCGCGGCGACCTCACGCGGCGTGAGGTAGCGGGTGCCGTCGGCCGGGGGCAACGTCACCGGCTCACCAGGACCGGCCGCACGCGCAGGGCTGCACCGCTCAACGCGGAGGGCGCGGCGGGGCCTCGGACACGCCGAACGACGCCAGCAGCGTCACGACCGCGACGGTGGTCTCGATCGCGAAGAACAGCAGGTTCAAAGGGGTGACCGCGCCGTCGATGAGGATGCTGGCGAGGCGACCGAGCGCGGTGGCGCCGACCAGCACGGCCGCTGCCCGCAGGAAGGTCGGCCCGGCGGAGCGGGCGCTGACGGCCCAGAGGATCATCGCGCCGAGCGCGAGGTAGAGCCCGCCGAACGTGCCGCGCGCCTGGCTGAAGCCGCGCGGGTCGACGACCTCGAGGCCGAGCATGCGCACCGTCAGCGCGGGGTTCAGCAGGCCGAGGAGGCCGATGGCCATGGTTATCGCAGCGGAGATGTAGGCGAGTTGACGGCGGCTCATCGGTGGCCTCGGCGAAGAACGTTGCGGTGACGGCTCACGGGCGGCCTCGGTCGTTGCCTCTCACGAGTCGTCAATGCTATCACCGCGCGCGGACGAGCAGCAGGTTGTCCCGGTGGATGACCTCGTCGTAGTGATGCGCGCCGAGGATCCCCGCGATGGCGCTGGTGTGGCTGCCGACGATCCTGGCGAGGTCGCCGCTGGCGTAGTTGCTGAGGCCGATGCCCACCAGGCCCTCCTCGTGCCTCACCTCCACGGCGTCCCCGAAGGCGAACTCGCCGGAGGCGCTCAGCACGCCCTTCGGCAGGAGGCTGCGGCCGGCGGCGAGCGCGCGCGCCGCGCCGGCGTCGACCGTGACGACGCCCCTGGTCGGCTGGTTGGCGATCCACGCCTTGCGCGTCGGTACCTGCGAGCCGGCGACGAAGAGCGTGCCGCGACGCTCACCTCTGGCCAGGGCGGCGAGGCCCTCCCCGCCGCCGCCCAGCACGATCGTCGGGATGCCGGCGTCGGCGGCGATCTTGGCCGCGCCCAGCTTGGTGCTCATGCCGCCAGTGCCGAGGGCGCCGCCGGCACCGCCACCGAGCGCCTTGACGCTGCCGAGGTCGTGCACCACCGGTATGGGCCGCGCGGCGCGGTTGTGCCTCGGGTCGGCGTCGTAGAGCCCGTCGACGTCGGTGAGGATGATCAGCACGTCGGCTCCCAGCAGGTAGGAGACCCAGGCGGAGAGCGTGTCGTTGTCGCCCACCTTGAGCTCTGAGGTCGCGACCGTGTCGTTCTCGTTGACGATCGGCACGGCGCCGACCGCGAGCGACGCCTCGAGCGCGTTCTTGGCGTTGACGTAGCGGCGCCTCGCCTGCACGTCGCCGGCCGTCAGCAACATCTGCGCCACGGGTTCGGGGGCGAACGCCTCGCCCCACGCGCGCATCAGGAGGCTCTGGCCGACGGCCGCCGCCGCCTGCTTCTGCGGCAGGGTCAGCGGCAGCTTGAGGCCCAGCCGCTCGCGGCCCGCCGCCCCGGCGCCGGAGGAGACGATCACCGCCTTCGCCGGCTGCCCGTGGCTGGCGTTGGCCGCCACCAGCGCTCTGGTGCCGGCGGCGATGGCGTCAAGCTTGGCCTGCTCGATGCGCCCCTCGTCGTCGGTTAGCGAGCTGGTGCCGAGCTTGATGACGATGCGGCGCCACGGGGCGGCGGGCCACGCGTCGTGGGTGAGGTCGGCCGCCCCTTCCGGCGTCGGTGCGCGAGACATGCGGCCAATGCTACGTCCGGACCGGGTCACATGCTAGACTCCGCGGCCAACGACTGCGGTCCGTCCCGCCGTTCCCGGCGGCGCGACCGCACCCGGAGGTCTTGCAGTGTCGAGGGTCGCGATCGTCGGAGCCAGCGGAGCCGTGGGGGCTGAGCTACTAGCCTTGCTCGAGGAGAGAAGGTTCCCGCTCTCGAGCCTTCGCCTGTTCGCCTCCCGGCGCTCTGCCGGCAAACGCGTGCCGTTCGGCACCGGCACGCTCACCATCGAGGAGCTGCCGGACGACGGCGACCTCGGGGCCGACGTCGTGTTCTCCTCCGCCGGCGGCGCGCTGTCGCAGGAGCGCGCCTGGAGCTGGGCGGCCAACGGGGCCGTGGTCATCGACAACACCAGCGCCTGGCGCATGGACGAGCGCGTGCCGCTGGTGGTGCCGGAGATCAACGGCGAGGCCGCGACGAAGCACCAGGGGATCGTCGCCAACCCGAACTGCTCGACGATCATCGCGCTCATGGCGCTCGCCCCCCTGCACCGGGCCTTCGGGCTGCGGCGGGCGGTGATCGCGACCTACCAGGCCGTATCGGGGGCCGGCGCGGCCGGCATCGACGAGCTGCGGCAGCAGACCGAAGCCGTGCTGAACGGCAGGGAGCCGCGGCGGGAGAAGTTCCAGCACCAGATCGCCTTCAACGTCTTCAGCCACGACAGCGCGGTCGGCGATGACGGCTACAACGCCGAGGAGCGCAAGCTCACCGAGGAGTCGCGCAAGATCCTCGGCGCCCCCGACCTCATGGTCAGCGCCACCTGCGTCAGGGTGCCCGTCTTCAGGGCCCACAGCGAGGCTATTCACGCCGAGTTCGACCGGCCCGTCTCGCTCGCCGAGGCCGAGACCGTCCTCCGCGGCGCTCCCGGGCTCGAGCTGGTCGACGACCGGGCCAACAACAGCTTCCCCACGCCGCTCGACGTCGCCGGTCGCGACGTCACGCTGGTAGGGCGGTTGCGGGAGGACAGCAGCCGTCCTGGCGGCATCGCGCTGTTCGTCGCGGGCGACCAGATACGCAAGGGCGCGGCGCTCAACGCGGTGCAGATCGCCGAGGACCTGCTGCGGCGGGGTGCGATCGAGGCGCGCGAGGCCGCCGCCACCAGCTGAACGTATAATCGACGACGACACCAAGACGTTAGTTCGACCGGCGGGATCCAGGCCAGCAGCGACCCGCGGTACGGAGGCCCATGAACCTCGCCATCATCATCGACTCGACCTCTGACCTCGACGCCGCCGAGCTATCCCAGCTCGGGGTCGAACGCGTGCCCCTCTACGTGAACTTCCAGGGGGAGACCAAGCGCGACTGGCTCGACATCACCCCCGCCGACATCATCGCCGGGGTGGCGGCCGGCGCCGACCTGCCGACCACCAGCCAGCCGAGCCCGCAGGACTTCGCCGCGGTCTACGAGCGCGTGATCGAGGGCGGAGCCGATCAGATCCTGGTGATCACGCTCACCTCCGAGCTCTCCGGCACCTACCAGTCGGCGGTCATCGCCGCCGAGGACGCCAAGGTGCCCGTGACGGTGTTCGACAGCCGCGCCGCCAGCCTCGGCCACGGTGAGATGGCCCGCGTGGCCTCGGCGATGCGCGCCGACGGCGCGTCCCTCGAGGCCATCATCGCCGCCCTCGAGACGATACGGGACACGAACTTCGTGGTCTTCACGGTCGGCACCATGGAGTACCTCCAGAAGGGCGGTCGCATCGGCAGGGCCAGCGCCATGCTGGGCAGCCTCCTCAACATCAAGCCGCTCCTGACGCTCAAGGACGGCCGCATCGAGCCGCTGAGCCGGGCGCGCGGTATGAAGAAGGCTCAGCAGGAGATGGTCGAGCGCTTCAAGGCCTACGTCGAGGCCTCGTCCGGCCCGGTGGTGGCGAACCTGATCCACATCCAGGACACCGACGCCGCCTCCTCCCTGAAGGCCGCCCTCGAGAAGGCCGGCGTGGAGTACACGCTCAACGGCGTTCACGAGATCGGCGCCGTCATCGGCAGCCACGTCGGACCCAACACGTTCGGGCTCTACGCACACCAGAAGGTCGGCTAGGCGGGTTC
>CAZQVC010000042.1:5604-18804 GCA_964596625.1 uncultured bacterium
AGGGTGATCGTGAGCGTCTTGCCGGCGAGCGAGTCGGGCTCGCCCTGAACGGTCAAAGAGACGCTGCCGCTGTTCGGGGTGGGCTCCGAGGTGGCGATGTTGAACAGGTTCTGCAGCGGCGTGCCGGAGAGCTTGATCGAGCCGAACGCCGCGTCGCCGCCCTGATAGGCGTAGGGGCAGCGGCTGCCGGTGATGACGCAGGTCCCGCGGACCAGGGTGATCGAAGAGGCCGCCTCCAGGACGTACTCGACGCGGTCGCCTGCGTCGGCGCCGTCCCAGGTCGCGGCGCCCTGCCAGACGCGGAGCGTGAGGACAGGGTCGCTGAGGGTGATCTCGGCGGGCGCCTCGGCCTCGGTGACCGGCGAGAGCGAGGCCGACTTGATGCTCACGTCGTTGGTGAGGGTGCCGGGCGTGACGGGGATGTCGACGTCCCAGTCCTCGAACTCGAAGGAGGTGGCGATGGCGCCGGTGACGGCCTGAGGCCCGACCTCGGCCGCGGCGGTCGGGCCGACGAACTGCAGCGCCAGCTGCTCGCTGTCGAGCCCGAGCGGGTCGGTGACGCTCTGCGGCGGGATCACTGAACAGGCTGCCAACAAGGCGGCGACGACGACCACCGCCAGGGCGCCAGCCCAGGTCGAGCGCCGCACGTCCTTGGAAGCTCCGGGGGTGTGTGCCTTCGGCTGTCTCACGGTTCTACCTCCTGGTGCGGAGGCAGCCAGCCGCTGTGACGCGCGGTGGAGATTAAAGAGGACGTCACGCAGTCGAGCTGCCACGCGGTCTACCACGAAGCTACGTCGCTGGAGCCGTTTCGGGAGTGAAAGCCCCCACTGTCTACTCCAGAGCCCATCACTGGCCGGCAACTGGCCGGGTGCCGGTGGTCGGCCCGTGCCCCCCGCACCTAGCCTAAGCAGGCGAGATGTACGCCGTCGTCAACTCCGCTACGGTCATCGGCGTCGACGCAGCCGCCGTGCGCGTCGAGGTCTTCGTCAGTGGAGGGCTGCCCAACTTCACGATCGTCGGCCTGCCCGGCACCGCCGTGCAGGAGTCGCGCGAGCGCGTGCGCGCCGCGCTCAAGCAGCTCGGCGTTCCCCTGTCGCCCAGCCGCATCGTCGTCAACCTCGCCCCCGCCGACCTGCGCAAGGAGGGCCCCACCTTCGACCTGCCCATCGCGCTCGGCCTGCTGGCTGCCGAACGGCACGTGCCCTCACGCGCCCTCGAGAAGCTGTTGGCCTACGGCGAGCTGGCGCTCGACGGCGGGCTGCGCCCCGTGCGCGGAGCGGTGAGTGTCGGGGTGCTGGCGGCGGCGAGCGGCCTGGCGCTGCTGGCCGCGCCGAGCAACGCCGCCGAAGCCGCGGTGGTGCCGGGCGCGGTCAGCTTCGGGCCGCGCACCTTGGCCGAGGCCGTCGCCCACCTGCGCGGGCGTCAGGCCCTGGTGCCGGTGCGCAGCCCACCACGGGTGCCGCGCGCGGCCGACCACCTCGACCTGGCCGACGTGAGGGGGCAGGCGGCCGGCCGCCGGGTCCTCGAGATCGCTGCGGCCGGCCGACACAACCTCCTGCTGACCGGCCCTCCAGGCGCCGGCAAGACGATGCTGGCAGCGCGCCTGCCGGGCCTCTTGCCCGCGCTGAGCACGGCCCAGGCGGTCGAGGTCGGCCGGGTCTACTCGGCGGCCGGCCGCTCGCGCGGGCCGGGGCTCGACCTCAGCCCGCCCTTCCGGGCCCCACACCACAGCGGCTCCTCGGCCGGCATCATCGGCGGCGGTCAGCTGCCCCGGCCCGGCGAGGCGAGCCTCGCCCACCTCGGGGTGCTGTTCCTCGACGAGCTGCCCGAGTTCGCACGTCCGGTGCTGGAGGCGCTGCGGCAGCCGCTGGAATCGGGCGTCGTGCAGCTCTCGCGCGCCTCCGGCTCCCTCACGCTGCCGGCGCGGTTCCAGCTGGTGGCGGCCCGCAACCCCTGCGCCTGCGGCCGGTGGCTGGCAGAGGGCAGCGAGGCCGCAGCGGCAGGGCCCGCAGCTAGCGGCTGCCTCTGCACGCCCGAGCAGCTGCAGCGCTACCGGCGCAAGCTCTCGGCGCCGCTGCTCGACCGCATCGACCTCCACCTCGACCTCCCGCGCCTCACCGCCGACGAGCTGCTCGGCGCCGCACCCGGCGAGCCGAGCGCCCCCGTGGCGCAACGCGTGCTCGCTGCCAGGCGGCTGATGCTGGCCCGGCAAGGCTGCGTCAACGCCGATCTGAGCGGCGCGGGCCTGCGCGCCCACGCGACGCCCGTGCCGGCGGCCGGCGCCCTCCTGCGGGTGCTGACCGAGCGTCTCGACCTGTCGGCGCGGGGCTACGACCGCCTGCTGAGGGTGGCGCGCACCATCGCCGACCTCGCCGGCGAGCCTGACATCGGCGGTGCTCATCTCGCCGAGGCCGGTGCCTACCGCGCCTCCTAAGCCCGAAAAGTACGCGCAGAACCTGATTCCTGCCCACGGCGCTGTGATAGATTGGGCCGGTATTCACGAGGGCGCGGTTCGAAGGTCCACTGGTGCGTCCTAGGAGGGTAAAAGTGCCGATAAGGTGGTTGTGGCGGGCGGTGCCCGTCACTGTTCTCACGTTCCTCTTGGCAGGGTGCTCGTTGGACGGAGAGCAGTCGACGTTCTCACCGGCCGGTCCCGTGGCACAGGACCAGATCGACCTGTTCATGTGGACCTGGTACCTGAGCATCCCCGTGATGCTGCTCGTCGGCGGCGTGCTGGTCTACGTCATCGTGAAGTACCGCCGCCGCGCCGGAGACGACTCGATCCCAGGGCAGACGCACGGCAACGTGATGATCGAGGTCATCTGGACCACGATCCCCGTGATCATCGTGATCCTCATCGCGGTGCCCACCGTGCGCTCGATCTTCAACTTCCAGTCGTTCATCGAGGCCGGCGAGGAAGACGTCCAGATCAACGTCACCGGGTACCAGTGGTGGTGGGAGTTCGAGTACCCCGAGTACGGCTTCACCACCGCCAACGAGATACACGTGCCGGTCGGTGCCCGCATGGTCCTCGACCTCCAGTCCGCCGACGTGCTGCACGCCTTCTGGGCCCCGCGGCTGGGCGGCAAGGTCGACCTGATCCCCAACCAGGACAACCAGCTGTGGCTGCAAGCCGACGAAGAGGGCGTCTACTACGGCCAGTGCGCCGAGCTCTGCCTCGGGGCGCACGCCTACATGCGCTTCCGCGTCGTCGTCGAGTCGCAGGAGGAGTTCGACGCCTGGGTCGAGTCGTTCCAGCAGCCGACCGTCGTGGCGGTCTCGAGCGATGCGCAGATCTCGCAGGGGCGCCAGCTCTTCGCCAGCAAGGGCTGCATCGGCTGCCACACCACCGACAACTACGCCGAGGGCGTCAACGTCGGCCAGCGGAACTTCCCCAACCTGACCAACTTCGGCCAACGGCTGACGGTCGGGGCCGGCGTCCTCGAGGCCAACCTGGAGAACGTGGCCGCCTGGATCATGGACCCGCAGGCCGTCAAGCCCGGCAACTACATGCCGACCTTGTGGCAGGAAGACGATCCCAACCGTGAAGAAGAGGCGACGGCCATCGCCGCCTACCTGTTGAGCCTCGGCTCCGACGAGGTGACCGCCGGCGCCCGGCCTGGCGAGGTCATGGCGATCGGCACGGCAGGAGGCAACTGATGGCAACGACTTCTCCGACCGTCGAGCCGGCACGCAGCAAGCTCTTCGTCCGGCCGACCTGGACCACCGGCTTCGGCAGCTGGCTGACCACCGTCGACCACAAGCGGCTCGGCATCCTCTACATCGTCACCAGCTTCGTCTTCATGGGCGCGGCCAGCATCGAGGCGTTCATCATGCGCCTGCAGCTGATGCGCCCCGGTCAACAGCTCGTCTCCCCCGACGTCTTCAACCAGCTGTTCACCATGCACGGCGTGACGATGGTGTTCCTCGCCATCATGCCGCTGGGCATCGGCTTCGCGAACTACTTCGTGCCGCTGATGATCGGCGCACGCGACCTCGCCTTGCCACGACTCAACGCGTTCGGGTACTGGCTCTTCGCGCTGAGCGGGCTGATGATCTACACCAGCTTCTTCCTCGGCGGCGCACCTGACGTCGGCTGGGTCGGCTACGCCCCGCTCACGTCGCTCTCCGCCAACCCCGGGCTGGGCGTCGACTTCTACGTCTACGGTCTGTTCATCAACGGCATCGGCACCACCGCGACGGCGATGAACCTGATCGTCACGATCGTCAACATGCGCGCGCCCGGCATGACGTTCATGCGCATGCCGGTCTTCCCGTGGATGATGCTGATCACCTCGTTCATGATCATCTTCGCGTTCCCGCCTTTGACCATCGCGTTCCTCGAGCTGATCATCGACCGCACCTTCGGCTCGCTGTTCTTCGTGCCGGCCGCTGGCGCCTTGCCGATCTTGTGGCAGCACCTGTTCTGGATCTTCGGGCACCCCGAGGTGTACATCATCATCCTGCCGGCCTTCGGCATGATCAGCGAGATGGTGCCGACCTTCTCGCGCAAGCCGCTGTTCGGCTACCCCGTGATGATCCTCGCCTCGATCCTCATCGCGTTCATGGGCTTCGCGGTGTGGACGCACCACATGTTCACGACCGGCCTCGGTCCGGTGGTCAACACGGCGTTCTCGCTGACCAGCTTCATCATCGGGATCCCCACGGGGGTGAAGATCTTCAACTGGCTTGGCACCCTCTGGGGCGGGAGTATCCGCTTCACGGTGCCGCTGCTCTACAGCCTCGCCTTCATCGTGACCTTCACGCTCGGCGGCATCACCGGGATCATGGTCGCGATGCCGACCTTCGACGCCCAGGTGCACGACACCTACTTCGTCGTCGCGCACTTCCACTACGTGATGGGCGGCGGCGCGCTGCTCACGTTCCTCGGCGCCGTCTACTACTGGTTCCCGAAGATGACGGGGCGCATGCTCAACGAGCGGGTCGGGAAGATCGCCTGGGCCTTCATCGTCGTCGGCTTCCACACGATCTTCTTCCCGCAGCACATCGCCGGCATGATGGGCATGCCGCGCCGCATCCAGACGTTCCCCGAAGGGATCGGCCTGGAGATCTGGAACTTCGCCTCGACCTTCGGCACCTTCATCATGGGCATCGGCATGGTCCTCGTGTTCGGCAGCGTCATCTACGGCCTGCGCAGTGGCCGCCGCGCCGGACCGGATCCGTGGGACGCCCGCACGCTCGAGTGGGCCACCGCCTCGCCCACGCCGTACTACAACTTCAAGTCCCAGCCCGTCGTCAACTCGCTCGACGCCTTCTGGGCCTGGAAGCATCCCGAGAGCCTCAACGTCGACCCGATCGACCCCGCAACGGCCGGCAAGAAGTACGACGGCAACGGCGTGCATATCCCGGGTCAGTCCTGGTACCCGATCCTCTCGGTGATCGCCCTGATCACGGGAGCCTACGGCCTGATGTACGACAACTGGATCCTCGCCATCATCATGGGCTTCGCCTTCATCTTCTGCATCTTCGGCTGGGCGTTCGAGGGCGTCGGCGGTAGGCACATTTACCCAGAACTCGAAGGAGACGCAGCATGAGCGCCGACGCGTCCGCTCACGCCAGCCCCGGCAACGAGCGCCTCTCCGGCGCCGCGCAGGGCGAGGTGACATCGCACGGCTGGCGCAGCACCAGGCTGCCAGACGTCAAGCTCCTGATGTGGGTGTTCCTCGCGTCCGACTGCATGTTCTTCGGCTCGCTGATCGGCACCTACCTCGCCTATCACAACCGCAGCATCGTCGGGCCGTACCCCACCGACGTCTTCGACATCCCCCTCACGACCGTCAGCTCGTTCGTGCTGCTCCTCTCGAGCTTCCTGATGGTGCTCGCCCTGCACGCACTGCGGCAGGACGACATCCCCAAGTTCCGCCTCTGGACGCTCGGCGTGGCCCTGTTCGGCTGCATCTTCCTCGGCTTCCAGGTCTACGAGTTCGTGCACTTCGTCAACGCCGGGTTGAGCATCCACCAGAACCTCTTCGGCACGACCTTCTTCATCCTCACCGGCACCCACGGCATCCACGTCTCGGTAGGCGTGCTCTGGCTGTTGGCCCTGGTCATCGCGTCGTACAAGCGACCTACCAGCAGCAAGGACGCGGTCTACCTCGAGATCGCCGGCCTCTACTGGCACTTCGTCGACATCGTCTGGATCGTGATCTTCACGGTCGTCTACCTCGTGGAATTCGTGTGAGCGGGGAACGTCACTCAAATGGCTAACGACCACAAGAACGGCACCGTCGGCAACTACATCCTGGTCGCGCTGATCCTCGGGGTCATCACCTACGTCGAGTTCGCGATCGTCGAGTACCCGCAGGCGTGGCTCGGCTCGACCTGGACGCTGATCGTGCTGGCCGTCCTCTCCATCATCAAGTTCGTGATGGTCGTCCTGTTCTTCATGCACCTCAAGGACGACGACCGCATGTACTCCGGCTTCTTCTCCAGCGGCATGGTGATCGCGCTGGCCACGTTCATCGCGATGACCGCGATGTTCATACTGCCGCGCGCGATGTCGTACGCCCGCTCCGAGGCGCGGATCACCCAGGCCGAGGCGCAGGCCGAAGGCCACGCTCCCGACCACGGCGAAGCGGCGCTCGACCAGGAGCTCGTCGACCTCATCGAGAGCGACGGGCGCTCGCGGCCACTGGCCTCGAGGGCCGACACGCCCGCGCCCGCCGACCGCAGCGCTCCCATCGCGCCACCGCTGGCGGCCAACGACGCCTCCACCTACCAGGTGCAAGGCGCCGGCGTGGAGGGTGAGCTCGGCGAGCCGGAGGTGGCGGATACGCAAGCGGAGGCTGACGCGGCCGAAGGGGCGGGCGAGGAGCCGGCCACCCAGGCCGAAGAGCCGGCCGACGAGGAGGTCGCGGCCGAGGCCGCCGAGGAGCCCGCCGACGATGCGGCCGCGGCGCCAGCCGATTGGGACCAGGCGCAGGGTGAGCAGGTCTACTCCTCCACCTGTAGCGGCTGCCACCAGGGCGCCGGCCAGGGCATCCCCGGCGCGTTCCCGCCGTTGGCCGACCACGCCGCCACCGTGTACGCCTCGGGCGGCGAGGAGTTCCTGATCCAGGTGCTGCTGTTCGGCATGCAGGGCCAGATCCAGGTCGACGGCATGACCTACAACGGGCTCATGCCCGGCTGGTCGAGCCTCGACGACGCGGCCATCGCCAACGTGCTCAACCACATCGTCGTCAACCTCGGTGACGGCGCCCCCGACGGTTTCACCCCGTACGTCGCGGCCGACGTGGCCGACCACCGTGGCGACGGTCTCAGCGCGACCGACGTCCTCGAGATCCGCAACCAGCTCGGCCTGTGACGTAGAAGCGAGAGGCTAAGCAGTGCTTTACCTGAACTGGCAGATCGAGCCCGTCCTCATAGGCGGGCTCGTTGCCGCTGCGGTCACCTACTACCTGGCGGTCGGGCCTCTGCGCCGGCGACTGGCGCCGGGGGAGAAGTACCCGGTGAGGCACGCCCTGGTGTTCGGCCTCGGCCTGCTGCTGGTGTTCCTCAACGAGGGCTCGCCGCTTCACGACCTCGCCGAGCGCTACCTGCTATCGGCGCACATGATCCAGCACCTGACGCTCAGCTACATCGTCGCCCCCGTGATCTTGGTCGGCATCCCCGGCTGGCTCTACAAGGCGGTGCTGCTCGCGCCGCGCGTCGCGCCGCTGGCGCGCGTGCTGCTCAACCCGGTGGTCGCGTTCTTCTCCTTCAGTTTGGTCATGGCCGTCTATCACGTGCCGGCCTTCTACGACCTCTCGCTGAGCAACACCTCGGTGCACCACGCGGTGCACATCGTGCTGCTGTTCGTCTCGCTACAGATGTGGTGGCCGTTGATCGGGGGGATCGAGGGGCTCGAGAAGCCGCCGTTCCTGCCGCGACTCGCGTACATCTTCCTGCTCCCCGTGGCACAGCTCGCGATCTTCGCTGGCGTCACCTTCTACGACGGCACGCTCTACCAGGCGTACGGCAACATCCCCACGAGGGCGTTCGGCCTCAGCATCGAGGACGACCAGGCGCTGGCCGGCATCATCATGAAGGTGTTCGGGCTGTTCGCCTTCGGCATCACCTTCGTGATCACCTTCTTCAACTGGTACAACAGCGAGCTGTCGCCCTCGCAGCGCGGCGGCCCCGACCAGCGGAACACGCGGGCGCGGCCGCTCGGCAGCCACGGCGGCACGCGCCCGTGAGCGCGGGGCCGGCAGACGCCGACCAGCCGGAAGGGCCCACGAGCCGCGACCTCCCCGCGGCGATCGCCTTCGACTGGGGCGGGATCTTCACCCGCGGCACCTTCGACAGCAGCGCCGTGGTCGAGTTGGGCGAGCTGATCGGCGCCGCGCCCGAGTTCGTCGAGCCTCGCTACCTGGCACTGATGGCGGAGTTCGAGGTTGGCGCCTTCGACATGCGCGGCTTCCATCGCCGCTTCTGCGAGGCGACGGAGTCGTGGCCGCGCTTCGACCGCTTCGAGGCGACGTTCCTCGGCGCCGTCAAGGAACGCCCCGTGATGTACGACCTGGTGGCGCAGCTCTCGGGCCGCTTCAAGCTGGGCATGCTGTCGAACAACGTGCCGGTCCTGTGCGACACCGTGAGGCGTGACCCGCGCCTCGCCCACTTCTCGGCGTTCGTCTTCTCCAACGAGATCGCGGTGCGCAAGCCTCATCCCGACGCGTTCGCCGCGCTGGCCGCCGCCCTCGAGCTCCCGCCGGCGCAGATCGCCTTCGTCGACGACAACGCGCAGAACATCGCCGCCTGTGAGGAGCTCGGCTTCCGGGGCCTGCTGCTCGACGACCTGCCGTCGTTCGCCGCTCGCTGGCGCAAGGCGCTGCCCGGTGTGAGCCTGCCTGACGGGTTCGACGTGCATGACGCGGAGTGACGACGACCGCCGCGACGCCGGCAGAGGCCCCGTGGACGAGACGCCTACCGACTACCGCGACGACCGCGACCTCTGGGAGGGTCCGCAGTCCGGCCCGAAGGCCATCAAGCTGATCCAGGGCTACGTCTGGCATCCGCGCGAGCAGCAACTCGAGCTCGACCGCCGCCTTACGACCGAGCTGTTCGACGACGTGCACGTGCTGGTCGACGCGATGCCGCAAGCGCCGTTCACCTTCTTCGAGGACGGCACGATGAGCGCCACGCAGCAGGTCTACCAGCTGACGGTAGTCGCCATCGTCAAGCCGGGGGAGGACCCGGGCAAGCTGCTGCCGCGGGTCGCGGAGCTGCTCCAGGCGATGCTCGACGAGACGCCCAAGGACGTCGGCTGGCAGCTGATGGACGACCTGCGCGAGGTCGGCTGAGCGGACCACACCCGCAGCTGAGCGCGCCGCGAACCGCAGGCGCACGCCCTATCTCGCTCTCTAGGTGCCTTCCGGTGGCCGCAAGCCGAAGTCGAGTTGCCGCACTGGCATCGTGAAGCCCTCCTCGTCGAAGCGCTCCTTGACCTTCCTGGTCAGCTCGAACTGCGTGGGCAAGAGGTCGGCTGCCGCGGTCCAGAACTGCGCCATGAGGTTCACCGAGGTGTCGGTGAGCTCCTTGGTCGCGACCAGCGGCGCGGGGTTGGCAAGCACCCGCGGGTCGGCCGTCACCACCTCGCGCATGACCTTCAGCGCGCGCGCCACGTCGTCCTTGTAGCTGATCCCGACCACGAGGTCGAAACGTCGCCTGCCGGCCTGCGAGAAGTTCATGATCTTGCTGCCCCACACCGTGCCGTTGGGGATGTAGACGACGACCCCGTCCCAGGTGGTGAGGCGCGTGGAGAACAGCCCGATGTCGGTGACGGTGCCGCCGGTGCCGGCGATGTCGACCCCCTGGCCGACCTTGAAGGGCCTCAGCACCATCAGCATGATGCCGGCGGCGACGTTCGACAGCGTGCCTTGGAGTGCGAGGCCGATGGCCAGGCCGGCGGCGCCGACCAGCGCCGTGATGCTCGCGGTCTGCACCCCGACCCTGGCCAGCGCCGCGATGACCGCCAGCCCCATGACCACGAAGCGCACGACCCTGGCTAGCGACGGCGTGTAGTCGTAGTCGATGCCGGAGCGCCGCTCGATGAGCGACGTGAAGCGCCCCTCCAGCCAACGCGAGACGAGCCAGCCCAGCACCAGGATGGCGGCTGCGGTGAAGATGTTGATGGCCAGCCGTGAGAGCACGGCGACGAGGTTGGCGATGTCGAAGTCGATTACCGGCATGCGCTCGGTTACTCCGGTCCGGTCACCAGCAACGACTCGTCGGGGTAGACGAAGCCCTGCTTGCGCGCCAGCACCTCACGGTAGGCGCGGTCCTCGCCGTGGGCGGCGATCTCGACCAGCCGGTCGAGCTCCGCGTTCAGCGCCGCGACCTCGCTCTCGAGGCGAGCCACCTCCCGGCGCTGCACGAGGTTGCGGTCGAGCTCGACCGCGAGCAGGAAGAACAGGTGGAGGCAGCCGACGACCGCGATCACGATGAGCACGGGGTGCGCGCGCCGGGGCGGGATCGCAGGCTCGTCGTCGTCGGACTCGTTGGTAGCGGACCAGGTCGAACCGGGGCCGTAGCTCACCCGGCCACCTCCTGCAGGGCCAGCGCCTCGCGGAGGAAGCGCACGGCGTCCTCCGGCGGTGTCGGGTTGACGAAGAAGCCTGAGCCCCAGTCGAAGCCGGCCTGCGTCGTGAGGCGCGGCAGCAGCTCGACGTGCCAGTGGAAGGACGGGTCTTCGCTGTCCACGGCGGTGTGCACCACGAGGTTGTACGGCGGGTGGTCGAGCGCGACGTTCAGCGCGCGCAGGACGGTCTGCAGGATGTCGGCGAGGAACGGCAGGGCGTTGGCGGCCACGCCGGCGTAGGCGCTGCCGTGCCGCTTCGGCAGGATCCAGGTCTCGAACGGGGTCTTGGCCGCGTACGGCGCCAGCGCGACGAACTCGTCGTTCTGCGTGACGATCCGCTCCCGCGCGCGGAGTTCGCTGGCGACCACCGCGCAGAACAGGCACTCGCCGTGCTGCTGGTGGTGTGCCTCGGCGACCTCCATCTCCTCCTCGACCCAGCGGTTCGGCACCGGCACGGCCAGCACCTGGGCGTGAGGGTGCTCGAACAGCGCGCCAGCGGCCCTGCCGACGTTGCGCGTGAGCTGCACGTGCCGCACGTGGGGGCGTGCGGCGAGCAGGGCGATGCGGTCGCGGTAGAGGCGCAGCACGTCGATCAGGTGCGCTCGCGGCATGCCGTCGAGCGTCTGGCGAGCGTCGGGGTGCTCGACGATGATCTCCTGGTAGCCGGCCGACGGCGCGGACCTGAACAGGCCGTCGCGCTCCACCGTGAACGACCGCGGCGAGACCAGCTCCGTGGGGTGGCCGATGACCCTCATGCGCCACTCCGGCCCGTCCGAGTCGGCGGCGGTGGGTCGCACGGCCGCGATCTCCGGGGCGACCTTGCCCTCGTTGCCCGGCGACAGCGGCGAGACGCGAGGAGCCGGGGGCACGCTCCCGAAGTCGGAGGGCAGCAGCCCACGCTCCGGCGACAGCAGCACCCAGGCGCGTCCGAACGGGTCCTTGCGGAAGACCGGCATCAGGCCTACGAGTCTAGCAACGCGCGCCTCAAGCGAGCCGTCGATAACTTCTCGCTTGAGACGCGCTCCTCAGAACAGGCTCGGCTGGTCGCTGGCGGCGCCGCGCGCGTCGGGCAGCGCCGTGACCTCCTTGAACTCGAGCCCCAGCGCGCCGAGCCGGTTGAGCGCCGGCCCCGTCACGGCGGGGGCGGCCAGCACGCCGCGTACCTCTCCCCCCACCAGCGCTCGCACGCTCTGCACGTAGCGCGAGAGCTGGTGCACGGCCTCGTGGTTCGCCTTGCCGCGCTTGAGCTCGACGACGACCAGGCGGCCGGCGGCGTCGCGGGCCATGAGGTCGATGCCGCCGACGTCGGTGGGCAGCTCGATGTCGACGAGGGTGAGGCCGGGCTCGATGATCTCGGGGTCGCTGGCCAGGGCCGCCTGCATCTCCGACTCCGAGCCGATGAGCACGAAGCCGGCGCCCTCGCGCAGCTCCAGCGCCTGCGCCAACGCCGGCGCGAGGAAGCCGACGCGCAGCAGCTCAGCGGGCGCGAAGCGCTCGGCCAGCAGCACGGCGTAGCCGTCCTCGAGCACCACCCGCAGGTCGTCGGTCTGGGGCTGCCAGTTGACCGGCTTCACGCCGCGGTAGGAGTGGACCTGCACGCTGCCGTCGGCCTTGACCATCACCAGGTAGTCGCCGGCCTCGGCCACGCTCGCCGCGCGCCCCTGGTAGAACAGCTCGCACTCGCCGGCCACCTGCACCAACGTGTCGCGGCTGCCGAGCTGCTCGGCGAGGAACGAGCAGAGCTCCTCCGGCTGGGGCGAGTGCAGCGAGGCGCGTAGCACGCAGGCGAGCGTACCACCGCGTTCCACCGGCTCTTCGGCGCCTCGTCGTAGACTCAGCGGCATGGCCCTCATCGGTGCACACGTCTCAACGGCCGGCGGTCTCCACAAGGCGTTCGAACGCGGTGACGCCATGGGCTGCGAGAGCCTGCAGATCTTCGTCAAGAGCCCGAACCAGTGGCGCGGGAAGGTGCTTACCGAGCCCGACGTCGAGCAGTTCAAGGAGGCGCAGGCCGCCCACGGCGGACCGGTCATCGCGCACGCCGCGTACCTCATCAACCTGGCGACGCCCAAGCCCGACATCCACGCGGCCTCGAAGGCCGGCCTGCTCGACGAGCTCACGCGCTCCTACCGCCTCGGGCTCAAGGGCCTCGTGCTGCACCCCGGCGGTCACCTCGGCGAGGGGCTGGAGGCCGGCATCGAGCAGATCGCCAGGTCGCTCGACGAGGTCATGGCCGACCCCGCCACCGGCGACGCCCGCCTGCTGCTGGAGAACACCGCGGGGCAGGGCACCAGCATCGGCGCGCGCTTCGAGGAGCTGGCCGCGATCATCGCGCTGGTCGACGCCAAGGACCGCGTCGGCGTCTGCCTCGACAGCTGCCACGCCTTCTCCGCCGGCTACGAGCTCACCGATCCCGACGGCTACGAGGCGATGTTCGAGAGCTTCGACGAGCTCATCGGCCTGGCGCGGCTCGAGGCCGTGCACCTCAACGACTCCAAGCACCCCGTCGGCAGCCGCAAGGACCGGCACGAGAACATCGGCGACGGGCTGATCGGCGAGGAGTTCTTCGCCAAGCTGCTGGCCGACGAGCGCGTGAAGGGCCTCCCGCTGGTCCTCGAGAC
>CAZQVC010000043.1:0-12557 GCA_964596625.1 uncultured bacterium
TCGAGGTCATCGGCCACCAGTGGTGGTGGGAGGTGCGTTACCCCGAGAGCGGCGTCGTCACGGCCAACGAGATCGTCATCCCGGTGAACGCGCCGGTGCGCCTCGAGCTGAGCAGCGTCGACGTCATCCACTCGCTCTGGGTCCCCTCTCTCAACGGCAAGATGGACCTGATCCCGGGGCAGACCACCACGCTGCCGCTCGAGGCCAGCGAGCCGGGCGAGTACTTCGGCTTCTGCGCCGAGTTCTGCGGCCTGCAGCACGCCAAGATGAACCTCCTGGTCGTCGCCAGGGAGCGGGCCGACTTCGAGCAGTGGCTCTCTACTCAGCAACGACCGGCTCCGTCTCCCAGCGACGCGCTCACGTTCGAGGGACAGCAGGTCTTCCTCGGCTCGGCGTGCGTCTACTGCCACACGGTGAGGGGCACCAACGCCAGCGGCAAGTTGGGTCCCGACCTCACGCACCTCGCCTCCCGCCGGCTGCTCGGCGCCGGCGCGATACCCAACACCCGCGGCAACCTCGCCGGCTGGATCATGAACTCCCAGACCATCAAGCCGGGCAACCGCATGCCGCCGATGGACCTCGGCGGTGAGGAGCTGCAGACGATGCTGGCGTACCTGGAGACGCTGCGCTGATGGCCGACCTCAGCGCCGACGCCCGCTCCCTGCGCCAAGGCCCCGCCGGGGCGACCGACGCGGCAGGGGCGGCCGCCGCCCCCGCCGATCCGGCCCGCCCCGCGCGGCCGACCGACCCCGACCAGGTCCGCGCCAACTTCGAACGCACCTGGAAGGCCCCGACCGGCCTCGCCGGCTGGTTCGCCACCGTCAACAACAACCCGCTCGGCGCGCGCTACATGGTGACCTCGCTGATGTTCTTCCTGATCGCAGGCGTGATGGGGCTCTTCATCCGCACCCAGCTGATCGTCCCGGAGAACACCTTCCTCGACCCGGAGACCTACAACCAGCTCTTCACCATGCACGGCTCGACGATGATGTACCTCTTCGTCGTGCCGTTCCTCGAAGGGCTGGCGAACTACATCCTCCCGCCGCTCCTTGGCGCCCGCGACCTGGCCTACCCGCGGGTGACGGCCTTCGGCTACTGGCTCTACCTCTTCGGCGGCATCATCTTCTTCTCCAGCTTCCTCGTGAGCGCGGTCCCCGACGCCGGCTGGTTCGCCTACACGCCGCTCTCCGACATCGACTTCTCCGGCCTCGGCATGGACTTCTGGCTGCTCGGCCTCGGCGCCATCGAGCTCGGCGGCATCGCCACCGGCATCGAGCTGGCCGTGTCCATCCTCAAGCTGCGCGCGCCCGGCATGACGCTCGGCCGCATGCCGCTGCTGGCCTGGGCGCTGCTGGTCATGGCGCTCGCGATCATCTTCGCGTTCACCGTGCTGCTCGTCTCGACGCTGTTCCTCGAGCTCGACAGAGCGGCCGGCACGCGCCTGTTCGACCCGACGGGCGGCGGCAACCCGCTCTTGTGGCAGCACATGTTCTGGATCTTCGGACACCCGGAGGTCTACATCATGTTCATCCCGGCAACAGGCATCGTCTCGATGATCATCCCGACCTTCGCCAGGCGGCAGATCACCGCCTACCTGCTGGTCGTGCTCGCCCTCATCGTCACCGGCTTCGTCAGCTTCGCGCTGTGGGCCCACCACATGTTCACCACCGGGCTGCCGCTCATCGCCGCCAGCTTCTTCACCGCGGCGAGCTTCATGATCGCCATCGCCAGCGGCACTCAGATCTTCGCCTGGATCGCGACGCTGTGGCGCAGCAGGCCCCGCTTCAAGACCCCGCTGCTGTTCTCCCTCGGCTTCATCGTGATCTTCATGCTGGGCGGGGTGACGGGCGTGATGGTCGCCTCCCTGCCACTCGATTCTCAGGTCCACGACACGCACTTCGTGGTCGCGCACTTCCACTACGTGCTGGTGGGCGGGGTGGTGTTCCCGATCTTCGCCGGGCTGTACTACTGGATGCCGCTGTTGGCGGGCAAGCTGCTCGACGAGCGGCTGGGCCGCTGGAACTTCTGGATCACGTTCGTCGGCTTCAATCTGACCTTCTTCCCCATGCACATCTCCGGCCTGCTCGGCATGCCGCGGCGGGTCTACACCTACCAGGAGGGTCAGGGCATCGCCGGCTACAACCTGTTGTCCACCGTCGGCTCGTACCTGCTGGCGGTCGGGTTCCTGCTGTTCTTCGTCAACTTCCTGCTCGCCTGGCGAGAGGGCAGAAACCGGGACGGCTCCCGCGAGGTGCCGCTCAATCCGTGGGGCGCCGGCACCCTCGAGTGGGCGGTCGACGTGCCCGCTCCCAACTACAACTTCGTGGCGCAGCCCGTCGTCGACCGGCGCTACCCGCTGTGGGACGAGCCTCGGGAGGACGCAGGCGAGGAGCCTCGCGGCGCGTCCACGTACGAGCACGCCTCGCGCACCGAAGCAGCGGCTCGTGGTGAGTTGGAGCCGCGCGTCCGCGACGGCAGCGAGCTGGAGCAGGTGGAGGCGCTGCGCTACGAGCCCGACCACCACCGCGCCACGCTCGTCACCAGCGTCGTAGACGCCGAACCCCAGGGCATGTGGAACCTCACCGGCCCCAGCTACATCCCCGTGCTTACGGCGTTCTCCGTGACCATGGTCGCGTTCGGCCCCATCGTCAAGGCCTACTGGCTCATGGGCCTCGGGGCGGCGGCGGCGATCGCTCTGCTGGCGGTGTGGCTGTGGCCCAGCCCAGAGGAGCGCGAGAGGCTCCTGCACGACCCGCTCAACGAGCGGCTCGGGCTGCCGCTCGAGGGCAAGGGCAGCAGGGAAGCCGGCTGGTGGGGCGTGATGCTCTTCCTGGTCGCCGTCGGCGTGGTCTACGGCATCTGCCTCTTCGCGTACTTCTACCTCAAGCTCTACTCCGGCGCCTGGCCGCAGGGCGGCATCGCCCTGCCAAGCCTGCCCCTGCCCGCGCTGACGGCCGGCCTGCTCCTGCTGAGCGTCGTGCCGACGCTGGCCGGCGCCAGGGCCATCAGACGAGGCGACCAGCGAGGCCTGCGGACCGGCCTGATCGTCGCGCTCGTCGTGGGCCTGCTCGCGCTCGGCCTGCACGCCTACCACTTCCTCGGTCTCGACTTCGCGCCGCAGCAGAACGCCTACGCCTCGATCTACTTCATCCTCGGCGGCCTCATC
This sequence comes from uncultured bacterium, assembly GCA_964596625.1. Taxonomy (GTDB): domain Bacteria; phylum Deinococcota; class Deinococci; order Deinococcales; family Trueperaceae; genus DASRWD01. Next base: position 3,167 of record CAZQVC010000043.1, read on the forward strand.
GCGTTCACCCTCGTCCTGGCGCTCGCCCTCACGGCCGCCGTGCTGCTACGCGCCGTACGGAACCACTTCGACGAGCGCTTCAACGTCTCGGTGCAGCACACGGCGATGCTCTGGAACTTCGTGGTCGCGGCCAACGTCGTGACCTTGGCGGTGATCCAACTGACGCCGTACCTCGGCTGAACGGAAAGGGGTGCTCCCGAGCCATGCCCAGCATGATCACGGCCGACCGAACGCCCGGGCGCGATGCCGACGGCGCGGGGCCGGCGTTGTGGTTCGGCTTGCTGGGCGGAGCGGCCGCCTGGGCTGTGCAGTTCCTCGCCGGCTACCTGATCTCCGAAGGCTCCTGCGTGGCGGCCGCCGGCGCCGTGAACGAGAGCGGCGCCTTGTCCGGCGCGTCGTTGAGCGTGCTGCTGGTGTCGCTCGCGGCCTTCGTGGTCGCCGTGCTCGCCGCGCTGTCCGGGCGACGCGTGTGGCTCGCGGGCGGCGAAGAGGCCGCGCGCGCAGGGCCCGGGGACGATGCGCAGCAAGCCGGCGAGACCCGGCGCCACGCACACGGCGAGCCCGGACGCGAACCGCACGGCGGCAGCCGCTGGGTCGGCCTCGCCGGCTTCATGCTGAGCGGCGTCTTCGCCTTCGTCATCGCGGTTCAGGTGCTGCCGCTGTTCATCGGGGGAGGCTGCGCGTGAAGGCCGGCGTCGTGACCGCTGCCATCCGGCCCCCGAGGGGCCTCGCGGGCTCGACCGCGAGGTGGGTCGTGCCGGTCCTTGCCTCCGCTGGCGCGGCGGTCGCCTCGCACGCCGCGGCGCACGTGGGCTTGCCGCCGGCGCCTCACGACCTGTGGACCTCGTGGAGCCTCAGCCCGCCGCTGCTCAGCTCGCTCGGTCTCTTGTGCGTCGCCTACGCCCTGGGGTACCGCCGCTGCCTACGTGTCTCGCACGGCCGACACCCGGTCCTCAACGGCTGGCGGGCCGCGAGCTTCTACGCCGCCGTCGTCGCCCTGCTGGTGGCGCTGGTGTCGCCGCTCGACGCGCTCGGCACGAGCCTGCTGTCGGCGCACATGGGGCAGCACCTCCTCCTGCTGGTCGTGGCGCCGGCGCTGCTGGTCGCCAGCGCGCCGGGCTACACCCTCACCTGGGCCTTGCCGCGCCGAGCGAGGCGGGGCCTGTCACGGGCGCTCAACCGCTCCACGACGCTGCGCGCCGCGCGCGGCCTCTGGTCGACGATGGCCTCGCCGCTTGGCGCGCTGCTCGTCGCCACCGGCGTGCTGTGGGCCTGGCACGCGCCGTTCCTCTACCAGGCCGCGCTGGCCAGCGAGGTGGTCCACGTGCTCGAGCACGCCAGCTTCCTCGGCTCCTCCTACCTGTTCTGGCACGTGCTGCTCTCTCCACTCGGTCGCCACCGCCTGCAGGGCGGCGCAGGCGCGGCCGTGCTGTTCGGCGCCTCGGTCCAGGGCAGCGCGCTCGGAGCGCTGATGGCGTTCTCGCCGCAGCCCTGGTACGCCTCGTACGCCGCGACCACGGCCGCCTGGGGGCTGACGCCGCTGCAGGACCAGCAGCTCGCCGGCGTGCTGATGTGGATGCCACTCGGCACCGTGTACGTGCTACTGGCTTGCGTGCTGCTCTGGTCGTGGTTGCGCGCGAGCGGCGGAGAGGCGAGCGAAGCCCGGTCAGCCGGGGCGGCCGCCGCGGCAGCAGGCGGCGGCGCGAGAGCCGGCGTCGGCCCGCCCCGACCCACCGGCGTCTCTGGCTTGCGCTCCGGCGCCGGCCTCGTCGCGTTCAGCACGGTAGTGGCTGTGCTCGGCCTGGCACTGATGGCGCTGGTCGTCGTCTACGTCTTGGGTCGCAGCGCCAGCGGCGGCATCTCGGTGGCGCCGAGCACCACCGTCGCAGGCGGGAACGCCGCCAGCGGCCCCGAGCTGCTGCGTCAGTACGGCTGCGTCACCTGTCACGAGGTCGCGGGGGTGCGCCAGGCCGACGGCATGGTGGGCCCGCCGCTGTCGCGCCTCGCCGACCGCGCGGTGATCGCCGGCCGCCTCCAGAACACGCCAGCGAACCTCATCCACTGGATCCGCTTCCCGCAGGAGGTCGCGCCGGGGAGCGCCATGCCCGACCTGGGCGTGACGGAGCCTCACGCCCGCGACATCGCCGCCTACCTCTACTCGCTCGAGTGAGACGCGCCACGCCCAGCCACGCATCGGCCCGCCGCACGGGGCCAACGCCCGGACGCTTCAGGAGGTCCCCATGACCGACAGAAACCACCCACGCCAGCCGGAGCGAGACGCCGAGGACGAGCTCGACGACAAGCAGCTGGGCCGGCGGCGCTTCCTCAAGGCGACCGGCGCGTTCATCGTGGGCGCCGGACTGGCCGGTTGCGAGGCCGACGTGCAGGCGCCCCTCGGGCTCCACCCGGCGGAGCCCCGCGTTCCGCACCCGGCGCCGCGCTTCGTCCCGCGCCAGCCCGACCGCGTGCGGGGGCAGTACCCGGCCGTCCCTGACACGCCCACCGCCCCACCTCAGGAGGGCGTGCTGCAGTTCTTCACGCTCCACGAGGCCATGACGGTGGAGGCCGTCACCGCGCGCATCCTGCCGGGCACGCCGGAGGACCCCGGAGCGCGCGAGGCCGGCGTCGTCTACTACATCGACAACATGCTGGCCTACGACAACCCGTTCGCCGAGGCCACCTACCGCACGCCCCCGTTCGCGGAGACCTACGCCGGCGACGCTCCGCCCGACGAGCAGGGCAACGACTTCGAGGTGGTCTGGGTCGCCGAGGATCAGATCGAGCGCTACGGCTACCAGTCGATCCACACGCCGCGCGACGTCTACCGCAGCGGTCTGGCGAGCCTCGACCGGTTCGCCAACGAGCGCTTCGGCGCGGCCTTCGTCGAGCTGGCCGAGGAGCAGCAGGACGAGCTGGTCGGCGCGATGCTCGCCGGTGAGGCGACGGGCTTCGAGGACCCCAGCGGCGAGTCGTTCTTCCACGTTCTGCGGCGGCACACCTCCGAGGGGATGTTCGCCGACCCGGTCTACGGCGGCAACCGCGACCTGGTCGGTTGGCTGCTCATCGGCTACCCCGGCGCGCAACGCGCGTACACCGAGTCCGACATCAGGACGGAAGGCTCGCCGCGCGAGCCGCAGGGCATCGTCGAGATGCACCGCTTCCACGCCGGTCTCGACGCCAACGAGCACGTCATGCTGCCGGTGAGCGGCTCCCGGCACGGCGAGTCGAGGCACGGCGGCGCTCCCGGCGCCGGCGGCGCCGACGCGTCCGGAGGGGAGTAGCCGTGGCCGTGCAGAGCAAGGTCGACGTCGTCACCGTCGGCGCCGGCTGGACCGCCGCGATCCTCGCCTACCTGCTGACCAAGCAGGGCTACCGCGTCACGTCGCTGGAGCAGGGGCCGGCGCGCTTCGCGACGCCCGACTTCGAGCACAACCACGACAGCCTGCGCTACAGCATGCGCAAGGCGATGATGTTCAACCTCGGCAAGGAGACCTGGACCTGGCGGCCCAACCCCAACAGCCCGTCTTTGCCCATCCGGCAGTTCGGCTCGTTCCACCCCGGGCAGGGGATCGGCGGCGCCGGCATCCACTGGGCTGCCCAGACCTGGCGCTTCTACCCGAGCGACTTCAAGTACCGCACGCACCATATCGAGCGCTACGGGGAGGGCAAGCTGCCCGAGGGCAGCACGGTGCAGGACTGGCCGGTGAGCTACGAGGAGCTCGAGCCGTACTTCACCCGCATGGAGTACGACATCGGCATCTCCGGTCGGGCCGGCAACCTCAACGGCGAGATCAGGCCGGGCGGCAACCCGTTCGAGGGCCCGCGCTCACACGAGTACCCGCTGCCGCCGCTGGTCCGCAGCCTGCCGGCCGACATGTTCTCGCGAGCCGCCAGCGAGCTCGGCTACAACCCGTTCCCGCAACCGGCCGCGATCCTCTCGCAGGCGTACCGCGGCGTCTCCGGCGTGGAGCGCTCCGGCTGCCTCTACTGCGGCTTCTGCACCCGCTTCGGGTGCGAGGTCGACGCGAAGAACAGCCCCGTCACCGACCACATACCAGCGGCGCTGCAGACCGGCCTCTACGAGATCCGCACGGAGTGCAAGGTCACCGGGGTCGAGGTCGACGGCGACGGCCTGGCGACCGGGCTCAACTACGTCGACCAGCTGACAGGCGAGGAGCACTTCCAGCCGGCCGAGGTCGTCATCCTCTCCGGCTACACGCTCAGCAACGTGCGCCTGATGCTGCTGTCGCGCTCCGAGGCTCACCCCAATGGCCTCGGCAACGACCGGGAGAGGGTCGGCAAGAACTACACCTACCAGCTCAGCCTGGGCCCCGCGACCGGCGTGTTCGAGGGTCGCCGCTTCAACAGCTACATGGGCAACAGCTGCCTGCAGGACGTCATCCACGACTTCAACGCCGACAACTTCGACCACTCCGACCTCGACTTCATCGGCGGCGCGTCGATCACCTGCGGCGGGGGCGAGAACTCCCCGCTGCTCAGCACCCTCAGCCTGCCGGTCCTCGAGATGAGCTCCAGCGGCTCCCAGGGCGACAGCGACGGCAACGGCTCCAACGGGCCGCTGCGGCGTCCGCCGGTGGCGGGCGAGGTCGGTAGCCTGGCCGGCGCCGGCTCGGAGTGGGGCGCGCAGTGGAAGGAGAACCTCCGCCGGAACTGGGACAGCGTGGCCGGCGTGGGCATACAGGGCGAGAGCCTGCCGTACCAGGACCAGTTCCTCGACCTCGACCCGGTGTACAAGGACGCCTGGGGCCAGCCGCTGCTGCGCGTGACGTACGACTTCCACGAGAACGACTACAACCTCTACCGCTTCATGGCCGCACGCTGCGCCGAACTGCTGCGGGCGATGAACCCGACGCGGACCTACCTGACCGAGGAGCTCGAGCCGTACAACGTCCACTCCTACCAGAGCACGCACTGCACCGGCGGCGCGATCATGGGCGCGGACCCGGGCGACTCCGTTACCAACAAGTACGGCCAGGTGTGGGACACGCCGAACGTCTTCGTCACCGGCGCTGCGCTCTACCCGCAGAACCCGGGCATGAACCCGACGGGTCCACTGCTCGCGCTCGCCTACTTCACCGGCGAGGCGCTCAGCCAGCGCTACTTCCGCAGCCCGAGGGAGCTCCTCGGCTAGCGCGTCCTAGACCCCTTCCGGCGGCACCTGAGGCAGGTCGCGGTGCTCGACCTGGCGCGGTATGCCCGTCGCCTCGAGCACATCCTGCTCGTCAAGCGACTCGTGCTCCATGAGCGCAGCGGCCAACTTGTCGAGCTCCTCGCGGTGCTCGCGTAGCAGCTCGAGCGCCTGCTGCTCGCACTCCTCGATGATGCGCCGGGTCGCCTCGTCGACGCGCTCGTGCGTGGCTTCGCTGAAGCTCTTGGACACGCCTGGCTGTTGGCCCCCGAGGAACTGGCCGCCCTCCGGCGCCAGCGCGACGGGCCCGATCGCGTCGCTCATGCCCCAGCGCGTGACCATGCCGAGCGCCATGCGCGTGACCTGCTGCAGGTCGTTCTCCGCTCCGGTGGTGCGGTCGCCGTAGACCAGCTCCTCGGCCGCGCGCCCACCGAGCGCGCCCATGATGCGGCCGCGCAGGTACGACTCCGAGTAGTTGTAGCGGTCGTCCTCCGGCCGCTGGTAGGTGACGCCGAGCGACTGGCCGCGCGGGGTGATGGTCACCCTGGTGACCGGGTCCGCTCCCGGCACGACGAGGCCGAGGATCGCGTGACCGGCCTCGTGGTACGCGACGCGCTCGCGGTCCTCGCGCTTGAGCAGCAGCTTGCGCTCGGGGCCGAGGATGATCTTCTCGAGGGAGTCGGCGAAGTTGGCCTGGGTGATCTTGTCCTGCCCGTTACGAGCTGCCAGGATCGCCGCCTCGTTGACCAGGTTGCGCAGGTCGGAGCCGACCAGGCCGGGAGTGATGCCGGCGACCGCGCCGAGGTCGACGTCGGGAGCCAGCGGCACGTCGCGGGTGTGGACCTCGAGGATCGCCTCGCGTCCGGCCTTGTCCGGTGGGTGGACGGTGACGCGCCTATCGAAGCGGCCCGCGCGCAGCAGGGCTGGGTCGAGGACCTCCGGCATGTTGGTCGCGGAGAGCACGATCACGCCCTCCTTGGTGCTGAAGCCGTCCATCTCGGTGAGGATCTGGTTGAGGGTCTGCTCCTGCTCGCTGCTGCCGCCGCCGTACACGTTCTGCCCCCGCCGGCGTCCGATCGCGTCGAGCTCGTCGATGAAGATGATCGAGGGCGCGGCCTCCCGCGCCTCCTTGAACAGGTCGCGCACGCGACTGGCGCCGACCCCGACGATCATCTCCACGAACTCCGAGGCGTTCATGCTGAAGAACGGCACGCCGGCCTCGCCGGCCACGGCCTTGGCCAGCAGCGTCTTGCCGGTGCCCGGCTGGCCGACCAGCAGGACACCCTTCGGCGCCGTGCCGCCGAGGCGGGTGTACTTCTCCGGGTTCTTGAGGAAGTCGACGATCTCGGCCAGCTCGGCCTCGGCCTCGTCGATGCCGGCCACGTCGTCGAAGGTCACCTTCTCTTCGCTCTTGTCGTAGCGCTTGGCGCGGCTCTGGCCCATGCCGAACATGTTGCTCATGCCCTGCCCGAGGCCGCCGCCGCGCGACATGCTGCGCGTGAACCAGATCAGCAGGCCGATCATCAGCAGTGCCGGCCCGAACGAGAAGAGGAAGGTGAGCAGCGGGCTGCGCGGCGTCTCGAGAGTCTCGGCGTTGATCTCCACGCCGTTCTCCAGCAGCAGCTCCTCCAGCCCAGGGGAGAGGAACGACGGCAGCGTGGTGGAGAAGCGCGTCACCTCGATCTGGGTCGGCTCGCCGTCGCCGAAGAGGCCGGCGCTGGGCGGACCCGGAACCGTGATCGGCTCCTCCAGCACGCCCTGGACGACATCGGCCCGTGTCGCGACCTGCTCGACGTTGCCGGCTATCACCTGCTCGCGAAACTCGTTGTAGGGGATCTCGACGGGTCCGGTGCCGCCGGGGAAGAACAGCGAGACGATGAGGTAGTTCGCGATGAACAGGCCGGCCATGAGCAGCAGCCATGTCCCGCAACCGAGCGGGCGGTAAGGGCCGTCGAGTGGTTGGCGGGGAGTCCGCCCGAGCTGGTTGTCGGCCATCAGGTTTCGCCTCTCCTCGGGCGATGTTAGCCCATCGCCTGCGTTGCGCCACGCGCCGCCGGCGCCACCGACTTGATGAGGTCGACCAGCAGCGCGGCGGTGATCTCCTGGTGGCTCTTGCCCTCGATGAACGCCTCGTCGTCGAGGTAGCTGCCCTCGCCGTTGTGCCTCATCGCCGGCAGCCGGTGGACGGTGAGCCTGCCAGAGCGCCGCAACCGGTTGAAGTGGGAGCCCCTCGCGATGCGCCAGCGGCCGGGGAACATCACGCGCCCGTACAAGGGGATCTTGTCGCTGCTCGACTCGATGTGGTGGAAGTGCTCGAGCTCGTTCATGCCAGGCTCGCTGGCCATCACGCCGGCCAGCGAGACCATCGTGACGGGGGCGTCGAGCGCTCTCTTGAGGAACGGCACGCTGACCAGGCCGACCTGCACCCCTCCGCTGTACCCGACGATCACGATCGGCGTGCCGGTGCCCGGCTGGTAGCCGTTGGCCAGCAGGGAGGCCACGATCACCTCCGTCTCGCCGCGGCCGTAGATGGGCGCGTAGCGGCTGTCGGCCGCCACCAGCACCTGCAGCAGGTTCCGGACGTTGATGCTGAAGGCCAGCAGCGGCTGCCTGCCCTCCAGCTTGAACTGCAGCATGCGCCGCCAGAAGCGCGACAGCGGGCGACCCTTGGTGAGCTCGAGGTTCCGCACCGAGTACGGCAGGATGTCGCCGAGCACCACCGTCGCCGGCAGGGAGTCGGAGAGGCGGTCGAGCAGGCCGGTGACGTCGTCGTAGTTGGAGTGGCCGACCTTGGCGATGCCGTCGAGGTAGACCACGAAGCGCTCGGTCGCCTTGCCGCTGCCGAACTGCCGGTAGTCGGCCTGAGCGGCGACCGGCGCCACCGGCTCCTCCGCGTGCTCACCGAACCAGCCGGCCCACCAGCCGAGGGCCTCGAGCGGCGCGAGGAACATGGAGATGGCGAGCATGGCGAGGCCCACCAGGAGCAGAGCGGCGATCACGACTTGCTCTCCTCCGGCTGCTTCGCCCACTCCTCGACCGGCATGTCGATGAGCGTCGACGCCGTCTCCTCGAGCAGCTGCTCGGCGAACTCCTCGGGATCGGTTATCAGCTCGTCGACGCCGGCGCCGATGCGCCTCAGCCAGCGAGCCGCCCAGTAGAGCGGAAGGCCGACCGAGCGGCGCAGCGCGGCGAGCATGAGGCCGCCCAAGGCCACGGTCGCCACCGCCCTCCACGGCTCGAGCTCGGTGACGACCGCCACGCCGAGCACGGTGGCCAGCACGCTCCACATCGTCAGCAAGGCCGAGATGCCGCTGCCCAGGAACGGCAGGAAGCCGAGCAGGCCGAAGAGCCGGGGAGCGTACGCGAGGCCCACGACGGTCGTGATCGTCGTCAACTCGACCGTGCTGCCGAAGCCGTAGCGCGCGACGACGTAGATGCTGGCGGCCTGGAAGAGGTAGCCGAACACGAACAGCAACGCCGAGATCAGCAGCGACAGGAGGAAGCGCAGGCGCCTCACGCGGTTGGCGAACAGCACGACGCTCTCGCCTACCGCCTCGGAGACGCCGGCGAGTACGACGATGGCCAAGGTCGTCCCGCCGATGCCGGGTGTCCTTAGGATCGTGGGGAGGCCGTCGGTCGAGAGCGCGAGCACCTTGTCGACGACGTCGGCGAACTGAACGAGGGGCGCCATGCGTTGCCCATGAGCTTAACGACAACCCGAGCGGTTGCTAGTCACCGCCACGCCACCTACGATGGGGCCATGAGCGACGTAGCCACCACCCGCCGCGGCTCCTGCGGCTCGCGTTTCATCACCGGCCTTAAGCAGGGCTACGTGCGCCAGAAGGCCCTCGCGGAGCGAGCCTTCTCGCAGCTCGAGGTCCCCGACTGGCACGCCACGCTCGACGACGAGAGCAACTCGATCGCCGTCCTCGTCAGGCACCTGGCCGGTAACCTCACCTCGCGTTTCACCGACTTCCTCACGACCGACGGCGAGAAGCCCAGCCGCGACCGCGACGGGGAGTTCGAACCCACCGGCCTGGGGCCGGCGGAGCTGATGGCCGAGTGGGACGCCGGCTGGAGCGTGCTGCTGTCGGCGCTGGCGGAGCTGACCGAGGAGGACCTCGGCAAGACGGTGACCATACGCGGTCAGGAGCACCTGGTGATGGACGCGCTGCTACGCAGCTACGACCACAGCGGCCACCACGTCGGTCAGATCGTGATGCTGGCCAAGCACTGGCGCGG
>CAZQVC010000043.1:12657-18074 GCA_964596625.1 uncultured bacterium
TCGCCCGACTGGCCGCTCGAGCTGGCCATGATGCCGGCCACCAGCGGCGCCGCCAGGTCGACGAGGCGAGCCCCGAGCGAGTCGGGGTTGCCCTTGCGCCCGCGCAGCAGCGCCAGCACGGCGCCAGCCACCGTGGCGGTGGCGACCGAGGCGAGCGGCGAGGCCTGCACGCCCTGCCTGATGAGGCGGGTCGGCTCGGCGCGTTCGGCCGCCAGCCGCAGCCTCGCCTTGGCTATCTCTAGTTCGAGCCGCTCCGGCGCAACCTGCTCAGCGCTATCCATCCAGCTACTCCGATCACCAGCCAGACGGCCACGCCGGTGAGGGCGGCAGCCGAGGCGGGAGTGAACCTCTCGAGCAACACCAGGTAGAGCGACCACACGAGGAAGCCGGTGCCGCCCAGCAGCAGGCCGCCGGCCAGGACGCCGGCCACCGCGACGATGGCGATGCTGCCAGCCACCTTCTTGGCGCCGGTGCCCAGCTGGCGGGCCTGCACCTCGAGGAGCTCAAGGAACGCGATGCCGAAGTCGGCGAACGCCCTAAGCATGCCTCACCTCGCGGCCTTCCATGCGATTAACGGCGCGTCATCATCCAGCCGACGACGAAGCCGACGCCGAGCGCGGTCAACACCGCCGTCATGGGCTTCTCCTCGACCTTCTGCTCGACCCCTTCGATCATCTGGGCGCCGGTCTGCCTGACCTGGCCGGCCACGTCGGTGGCCCCGGCCTTGACGTTGCGTACCACGTGGTCGGCCTCTTCCATCAGCTTCGCCCTGGCGTTCGCGGTGGCTTCCTTGGCTGCGTCCATGATCTCCTGGATCGTCTCCTTCGTCGTCTTGCCGGCTGTCTCCGACAAGGTGGTCACGTCACCCCGCAAGGTCGCGAGGTCCTTGCGCAGTGTCTCCAACTCTCTTCTGAGATCGGCTTCTGCCATGATCAACACCTCCAGTTGGTGCGTCCTACGCTTTCGAAGCTCGCGTGGCGTTCGTTACCAGTAAGCTAGCGGATTGTTCTGAGTGCACGATGTTAGGCGCGGCTGGCCAGGCGGTAAGCTCGTGCAGTCGTGCTGCGGCCTCCCCGACAACCTCCTCCCGCTCCGGCCGGCTGGCGCCTGCACCTTCGCGACCTCGGCGCGACGCTGGCCCTGGTCTGGGAGGCGAGCCGCTGGCGCACGCTGCTCATCGCCGCCTTGAGCCTGCTGCAGGCGGGCATGCCGGCCGTGAACATGTGGATCGCCAAGCTGCTCCTCGACGCGGTGGCGCAGGCGGTGACGGGCGCTGCCGGCACGCCGGAGGAGGCCTTCAGCCGCATGCTCGGCCTGCTGGCGCTGCAGGTGGGGGTGGTGGCCGTCGGCAACGTGATCGGCACGGTGCAGGGCGCCAACCGCGAGCTGCTCGGCGACTCGCTGCAGAACCGCATCAGCCGCCGGATCCTCAACAAGGCGGGCGAGCTCGAGCTGGGTCAGTTCGAGGACCCCAAGAGCTACGACGCGCTGCAGAACGCCTACCGCGAGGTCGGCAGCCGACCGCTCGGGGTGTTCACGCAGATGATCACGTTGGCGCAGGCGGTCGTCACGCTCGGCTCGGTGAGCGCGCTGATGGCGCAGCTCGGCGCGGCGATCGTGCCGCTGATCCTGCTGGCGTCGGTGCCGGCGGTGTGGGTGCAGTCGCGCTTCGGCACCGAGGGCTACCGCATGATCCGGCGCCAGGCGGCGGACGCCAGGCGTCAGAACTACCTCGGCAACCTCCTCACCAACGACCAGGCGGTCAAGGAGATCCGGCTGTTCGGCTTCGCCGACTTCCTGATGGAGAAGTGGCAGGCGTACTACCTCGGCTTCCGCCGCCAGCTGGTCTCGCTGATAAGGCGGCGCAGCGGCTGGGGCCTCGCCGCGACGCTGGTCTCCACCGGCCTGGTCGGGGGCGCCACCGCGATCGTGCTGAGACGCGCCGCCGCTGGGGCCATCACCGTCGGCGACTTCGGCCTGTTCATCCAAGGGATAAGCCAGCTGCAGAGCCAGTTCTCCAACCTGCTGTCCGGCATCACCGGCATCTACCAGAACCTGCTGTACATGCGGAACCTCTACGAGTTCCTCGAACTGCCGACCACCGACCACGACGCCGGCGAGACCTGGACCGGCCCGATCGAGGAGGTCGAGCTGCGCGGCGTGTACTTCCGCTACCCCCTGACCGAGCGCGACGTGCTCACCGACGTCTCCTTCAAGGTCTCGCGGGGCCAGACTCTGGCGCTGGTGGGGGAGAACGGAGCCGGCAAGTCGACGATCGTCAAGCTGATCACCGGCCTCTACCAACCGACCGCCGGCCAGATCCTGGTCAACGGGCAGGACGCAAGGCGCTTCAGTCCCTCGAGCCTGCGCGAGCAGATGAGCACCGTCTTCCAGGACTTCGGCCAGTACCAGATGACGGTGCGGGAGAACATCGCGCTTGGGGACGTCGAGGCGGTGGCCGACGACGACGCCGTGATGCGGGCTGCGGCGCAGGCCGGCGCCGACGAGTTCATAGAGCAGCTCCCGGAGGGCTACGACAACATGCTGGGCCGCTGGTTCGAGGGCGGCAGGCAGCTCTCCGGCGGACAGTGGCAACGGCTGGCGCTGGCGCGGCTCTACTTCAGGGGAGGCTCGGTCCTGATCTTCGACGAGCCGACGGCCGCGCTCGATGCCGACGCCGAGTTCGAGGTCATCGAGACGCTCAGGGCGCACGCCCGCGAACGCATCACGATCATCGTCTCGCACCGCTTCAGCACGGTGCGCATGGCCGAGAGGATCGTGGTGCTGGAGCGCGGCAAGGTCATCGAGAGCGGCACCCATGACGAGCTGCTCGAGCTCAGCGGCGTCTACGCCCGGATGTTCCTGCGCCAGGCGCGAGGCTACCTCGAGGGCTACGACGAACTGGAGGTCAAGGCGTGACGCGATACGCTGCCAGATCTAGGAGGAGGATCGCATGAAGACGAAAGCCAACGCTCGCTGGGAGGGCACGCTCAAGGAAGGCAACGGCAAGATGCGGCTGCCGAGCGGCACCTACGAGGGTCCCTTCAGCTTCGCCACGCGCTTCGAGAAGGGCGTGAGTCGCGATACCGGCACGAACCCCGAGGAGCTGATCGCAGCGGCGCACGCCGGCTGCTTCGCGATGGCTCTCTCCGGACAGCTCGCCTCCGCCGGGTTCACGCCCGACTACATCGACGCCGAAGCCGAGGTGACCATGGAGACGGGCAGCTCGGGCGCCAACATCACCAAGAGCCACCTGGTGGTGCGGGCCAGCGTGCCCGGCATCGACGACGCCGCGTTCCAGGAGCACGCCGAGAACGCCAAGAGCGGCTGCCCGGTGTCGAAGGCTCTCTCCGGCCTGGAGATCTCGGTCGACGCGACGCTGGTCTCTTAGCCGAGGCACTGACCAATGCGCCCAAGGGGCCGACTACGCCGCCGCCGGTCGCGCGCTTCCCCGCGCCGGCCGGCGGCGTTCCTCTTTGTCACCTCTATGTCAGCGGCGTCCGTGCAGCCGGGTCAATCCCGCTTCTCGGGCGGGCGCGTCGGCAGCTTGAGGATGTAGTAGACCCCGTAGAACGCGACCGCGGCGGTGAGCACGGCGGCCCAAAGCACGCCCCTGACGAAGCCGAGATAGTAGATGCTCAGTGCGGACGAGACCACGATCACCGCCGGCACGTAGAACTTGAGCCACAGCGGCACGCCTTTGCCGGCCCTGAAGTCACGCACCCACTTCCCGAACTGCCGGTGGTTCATCAGCCAGTTGTAGAAGCGCGGGCTGGACTGCGCGAAGAAGTACGCGGCGATGAGGATGAACACGGTGCCGGGCAGGCCGGGCAGCATGTAGCCGAGCGTGCCGAGGCCGAGGAACAGCACGCCGAGGACGCGCAGCAGCACGCGCAGCGCCGGGTTCTTGTGGATCCGCATCTGCGAGCTGTAGTCGACGAACGGCCTGGTGCTCGCAGGCAGCTCGTTGTCGGTGGCGTCGCGGACGGCGGCGGTACCCGACTTCGCGCTGGGGGTGGGGGTGGCGTCGTTCACTACGCCAGGCAGTCTATCCCCGACCTGCGCCGCACGCGTGGCCCGCGGGAACAGTCTCGTGGCCGCTCAGGTGACGTCGACCGGCTCCGGCTCCAACGTCACGCGCCTCAGGCCCCTCACCGAGCTGCCGAGCAGCACCGCCGCCGCCGAGCGCAACTCGTGCTCCGTGATCTCCCTCGCCTGCACCAGACCGTGCTCCAGCAGCTCCTCGCGCAGCACGCCGGGCAAGGCGCCGCTGCTCAACGGTGGCGTGACGACATCGGCAGGGCCGCCTGGGCCGACGACGAACACGGTCGCGATGGAGCCTTCGGCGACGCGCCCGCGGCTGTCGAGGAAGACGATGTCGTCGAGCCCCGAGCGGAGCGCCACCTCGCGCGCCGCGTAGTAGAGCTCGCGGGCGGTGGTCTTGTGCGACCTCGCAGGGTCGGACTCGTCGACCCGTTGCCGGGCCACGGCGGCCCGCGCCAGGGAGCCGCCGGCCTCGAGGCGAGACGCAGCGGCCTCGAGGGCGGCCTGAGGGGTGTCGTTGAAGCGCGGCAGGTCAAGGGGCGTGACCTCCACCTCGGGCTGGCCCTCCGGCGTGAGCGTGATCCGCACGCGGTGCGGCGTGCTGAGCCCCGCCACGGCCCGGCGCAGCCCGGCGATGACCAGGTCGCGGTCGAACTCGAGGCCGAGCCAGTCGCAGGAGCGCGCGAAGCGCGCCAGGTGCCGCTCGAGGCGCACGAAGCCGGGCGCCGCGCCGGTCGCTGCCAGCGAGGTCGGGTCGAAGCGCAGCGTCTCGAAGGGCGCGTAGCCGCGCTCCTCGTGCTGCCGTGTCGTCGGGGGGTCGCTGTCCTTCACCGAGGCATCATAGGTCGCCCGCGCAGTGCCGTGGTCGCTTGCAAATCTCAGAATCACCGCGTAGACTCTCAGTCGTTCGAGACAACCCATTGGGATCTACGGACAGGGCCCTGACAGGGGCCCGAAATCAAAGAGTGCCCGTGTACCTCGGTACGTTGACCAGCGGTATCTACGGGCAGTTGGGAACAGGTAGTAACATGGCAACAGGCAAGGTCAAGTGGTTCAGCGGCGAAAAGGGCTTCGGCTTCATCGAACAGGGCGGCGGTCAGCCGGACGTGTTCGTTCACTTCTCCGCCATCCAGGGTTCGGGCTTCCGTAACCTCAACGAAGGCGACGAAGTCACTTTCGACGTCGAACAGGGCAAGAAGGGCCTGCAGGCCGCCAACGTGGTCGTCACCAACCACGCGCCCGGCGGTCGCTACTGATCACGTCAACCAACCTCTAGTAGACCTCACGGTCCCCTAGCTGACCAGCGACGGGACTTGATGGGCGCCCGGGACCGGGCAGTGCCAAGCGCGCTGCAAGGCCCGGGCATTCTCATG
>CAZQVC010000044.1:0-13476 GCA_964596625.1 uncultured bacterium
TTCATCAAGCTCAACGCCCTGCGGCTGCGCATCCGCCGCCAGCTGGCCGACGCCGGGGCCGGGAGCGCCGGCCAGGCAGCGGGGCATGCGGGCGAGGCGGCCGGGAGCGACGGCGACGCAGCGGCAGTCGCCGAAGACGCTCCGCAAGAGGTCGCCTGAATGCCTGATCGCGCGGTGCTGCCCGGCGCCAACGGAGGCGCCCCCACGGCGCGGCTGCGGCGGGCCGAGCTGACCGACGCGGGCTCACTGGCCGAGCTGTTCTGCGCCAGCGAGACCGAGATGCAGGCCTGGCTCGAGACCGGCGGAGCGCTGCTGGTCGAGAACGGCAAGCAGCGGCCGGTGGCGGCCGTGCGCTGGCAGCCCCAGGCCAACGGCTGGCGGCTCGAGCCGCCGGTGATGGAGCAGAGCGACACCGAACAGGCCTACGACAGGTGGCTGCTGACCAAGCTCGAGGCGCTGGCGATCAAGGGCAACGTCGCGCGCCTCGACGTCGAACTGGCCGACCCCCAGCAGGAGCCGTACTTCCAGCGCCTGGGCTACCGCCCGGCCGGCGAAGGCGCCGAGCTGTGGAGCAAGCGCGTCGGCGGCGTCTGGCAGCGGCAGGGGCACGGCGCGTGAGCGAGCGGGGCGAGAAGCAGGCGGCGGCGATGTGGGGCGGCCGCTTCTCCGAGGGCATGGACAGCCTCGTCAAGCGCGTCAACGCCTCGATCGGCGTCGACTCGGCGATGGCGCGCGAGGACCTCGAGGGCTCGCTGGCCCACGCCATCATGCTCACCGAGACCGGCATCCTCGAGCCGCAGGACGGCAAGGCCATCGAGGAGGGCCTGCGCCAGCTCCTGGTCGACCTCGACAACGACCGCCTGGAGTTCGACGAGGAGCTCGAGGACATCCACATGAACCTCGAGCATCTGCTCACCGAGCGCATCGGCGCGGTAGGCGGCAAGCTGCACACGGCGCGCAGCCGCAACGACCAGGTCTCGACCGACATGCGGCTCTACCTCAAGCGACGCGGCGGCGAGCTGACCGGCTCCTTCAGCAGGCTGAGGGAAGTGCTCATCGACCTGGCCGCCGAGCACGTCGACGTGCTGCTGCCGGGCTACACCCACCTGCAGATCGCGCAGCCGGTGCGCCTGGCGCACCACCTCCTGGCCTACGAGCGGATGTTGGCGCGCGACCAGGACCGCCTGGCCGACGCGCTGCGGCGCGCCGACGTGTCCCCCCTCGGCGCGGGCGCTCTGGCCGGCACGACGTTCCCCATCGACCGGCAGCGCAGCGCCGACCTCCTCGGCTTCGCCGGCGTGGCGGGGAACTCGCTCGACGCCGTGTCGGACCGCGACTTCGTCATCGAGACCTTGAGCGTGCTGGCGATCGCGATGATGCACCTCTCGCGGCTCAGCGAGGAGCTGATCCTCTGGTCGAGCCAGGAGTTCGGCTTCGTCACCCTGCCGGACGCGTACACCACCGGCAGCTCGATGATGCCGCAGAAGAAGAACCCCGACATGTGCGAGCTCGTGCGCGGCAAGACCGGCAGGGTCTACGGCGCGCTGATGGGCATGCTGACGGTCATGAAGGGCCTGCCCCTCTCGTACAACAAGGACATGCAGGAGGACAAGCACGGCCTGTTCGACGCGCTCGACACCGTGTCGGACTGCCTGGCCATCTACATCGGGATGCTGCCGCGGGCGACCTTCCACGCCGAGCGGATGCGCGACGCCGCGGCCGCCGGCTTCTCCAACGCCACCGACCTGGCCGACTACCTCGTGCGCGTCAAGCACGTGCCCTTCCGGCAGGCCCATCACGCCGTCGGACGGCTGGTGACGCTGGCCCTCGACGCCGGCGTCGGGCTCGAGCAGCTCGAGCTAGCGGCCATGCGCGAGGTCGAGCCGCGGATCGACGAGGACGTCTACGCCGCGCTCGACCTTGAGGCCGTGGTCGACGCCCGCGACAGCTACGGCGGCACCTCCCGGGCCCAGGTCACGGCCGCGATCGAGCGCGCCCGCCAGGAGCTCGACCTCGCGAGGCGGTCGCTCGCCGAGCGCGCCGAGGAGGTGGACGACCGTGGCGCTTGAGAGCGTCGCCGAGCCGCCGCAGGCGAACGGCGCCATCACGGTGCGTCACGCGCGCGCCGAGGACGTGCCGCTGATCTTCGAGAACATCGGCTACTGGGCCGCGCAGGGCCGCATGCTGGTACGGCCGATGCAGAACATCTTCGAGAACCTGCGCGACTTCTTCGTCGCCGAGGTCATGACCGAGGACGGCCCGCGCTTCGCGGGCAACGGCGCCTTGCACATCCTCTGGGGCGACATCGCCGAGGTGCGAGGCCTGGCCGTCGCGCCGGAGGTGCGCTCCTCGGGGGTCGGACGCGCGCTGGTGGCGGCTTGCGAGGTCGAGGCGCGGCGTGTCGGCATACCCTTGCTGTTCGCCTGGACCTACGAGGTCGGCTTCTTCGAGCGCTGCGGCTTCACGCTCATCGACAAGACCAAGGACCTGCACCCGCGGGTCTGGTCGGAGTGCCTGCGCTGCCCGTTCTACGTCGGCTGCAACGAGAACGGCGTGGTCAAGAGGTTGGAGGGCGTGCCGCTGCCGCGCAACCTGCCGGAGCCGCCGCCCGCGCAGGTGCCGCCCGGCATCAGGTGATACTCGGAGGCATGTCAGGCAAGCGCGTCCTGGTGGCGCACACGGGCGGCACCATCGGCATGCGCCGCGGCGAGCGCGGCTACGAGCCACTCCCCGGGCACCTGGCCCGGCTGCTGAGCGAGCTGCCGGAGCTCGCCTCCGACCAGCTGCCGCGGCTCGAGCTGCTCGAGTTCGAGCCCCTGCTCGACTCCTCCGACATGGTGCCGGCCGACTGGCTGCGCGTGGCCCGCACCATCGAGAGCCGCTACGCGGAGTTCGACGGCTTCGTCGTCCTGCACGGCACCGACACCCTGGCCTACACCTCCTCCGCCCTCTCCTTCTTGCTCGACGGGCTGCGCAAGCCCGTGGTCGTCACCGGCTCGCAGGTGCCGCTCGTCGAGTTGCGCACCGACGCGCGCGAGAACCTCGTCAACTCGCTGCTGCTGGCGGCCAGCGAGCAGTTGCACGAGGTCTGCGTCTGCTTCGGCGGCCGCCTGCTGCGCGGCAACCGGGTGACCAAGGTGTCGACCAGCGGCTTCGACGCCTTCGACTCGCCCAACGAGCTCGAGCTGGCGCGCATCGGCGTCGACATCGAGTTCCGCCCCGGCGCGCTGCGACCGCCGCAGGACGGCGAGCTGACGGTGCACGAGCTGCCCGACGTGACGGTCGCAGCGCTGAGGCTGTTCCCCGGCATCAGCGCGCGGCTGCTGGAGAACGTCCTGCGCGAGCCCGTCGAGGGGCTGGTGCTGGAGACCTACGGCGCCGGCAACGCGCCGAGCCGCGACGCCGCCCTGCTCGAGGTGCTCGCCGAGGCCACGGCCAGGGGCGTCGTCGTCGTCAACATCACGCAGTGCCTGCGCGGCCGCGTCGACATGGGCGGGTACGCCACGGGCTCCGCGCTCGAGCGAGCCGGTGTGGTGAGCGGGCTCGACATGACGCCGGAGGCCGCGCTGGCCAAGCTCATCTGGCTGTTCGGGCGCGGGCTCGACGCCGCCGAGGTGCGGCGCCTGGTGCCGCTCGACCTGCGGGGCGAGCTCACCGCGTGAAGCGCTGGGCCTGGGTCGCCGCGCTGCTCTGGGCCGGCCTGCTGTTCTGGCAGTCGTCGTCCACCGATGCCGGCGGCCTCATGGTGCACCTCCCGGCCGGCTCCGACAAGGTGGCGCACGCCCTCGCCTACTTCGTGCTCGGCGGCTTCGCCTCGCTCGCCACCGGCAGCCGGCCGGCCGGCGCGCTGCTGGCGGTCCTCTTCGGCATCAGCGACGAGATCCACCAGTCGTTCGTGCCCGGTCGCTTCCCCGACCTCTGGGACCTGGTGGCCGACGCCGTCGGCGCGCTGGCCGGGGCCTGGCTCGCGCCGTGGCTGCTCGGTAAGGGACGCGGCGGCACGGCCGAGCGCTAGGGGATGCTCCCCGGCGCGCCGCGCCTTGTGCGGTATCCGTGGCGGGGCGCGGCGGGCCCGACCGTAGAATGAACGGCGTGCCTGACGTACCTCACGGTAACTCGCGGCTGCGCCTCGTCCTGGTCGGCGCCGGCCGGATGGGCGGCGCCGTGCTTCAGGGGGCGCTCGGAGCGAAGCTGCTCGAGCCCACCGAGGTGGCGATCTACCACCCGAACGAGCGGCGCGGCGGTGAGCTCGCCGAGCGACACGGCGTGGCGTTCGTCGACGACAGCGGTCTTCACGCGGCCAAGCACGTGCTGCTGGCGGTCAAGCCGCAGTCGTTCGCCCGGGTCGCGCCGCTCATCGCCCAGCGCGACGCCTGCTTCATCTCACTGATGGCCGGGGTGCCGGCCGCGGCTATCGCCGAGCGGGTGGGCAGCAAGCGGGTGATCAGGGCCATGCCCAACATGGGCGCCAGCCTCGGCGTGAGCGCCACCGCGCTCACGGCGCTGCCGGAGGCGACGCCCGAGGACCTCGCGTTGGCGCGGGGCCTGTTCGGCGCCGTCGGCAGCGTGTACGACGTGCGCGAGGAGCTGTTCGACGCCTTCACCGGCATGGCCGGCTCGGGTCCGGCCTACGCCGCGGTGATGGCCGAGGCGCTGGCCGACGGCGGCGTGCGCGTGGGCCTCGACCGCCGCCTCGCTCGCGACCTCGCCAGGCAGGTGCTGCTGGCCACGGCCCGGCTGCTCGAGACGCGCCACGCCAGCGAGCTCAAGGACGAGGTCTCCTCCGCCGGCGGCACCGCGATCGCCGGCGTGAGGACGCTGGAACGTCACAGGCTGAGGTTCGCCCTCATCGACGCGATCGAGGAGGCCACCAAACGGGCCGGAGAGCTCAGCCAGGAGGAACGATGAACCGTAGCGGCACCCTTCGTGCTCTCGCCTTCGCCCTGGTGCTGATGCTGGCCGCCGTGGGCCAGGCGCAGGCCTACTACCCCTCCGAGTCCGGCATGAGCTGGACGTACTCCTCCGGCGAGACCCAGCAGCTGAGCGGTCCGCGCGAGCTGGGCGGACGCCAGGTGATGGTCCTCACGCACTACTTCGAGGGCGTGCCGATCTCCGAGGACTACATGGAGTACACGCCTCAGGGGGTGCTGACCTACGGCTCCGCGGCCGGCGGAGAGGTGTTCGCCTACCAGCCGCCGCTGGTGGTCTACCCGCAGGAGCCGCTGGCGGCCGGCATGACCTGGACCAGCACCACGAGCCTGAGCGGCTTCAACCTCACGCTGAGCTCCGAGGTGATGGGGCTACGGGGCGTGGCCACGCCCGCCGGACGCTTCAACGCGCTGCTCATCCGCCAGACGACGCTCACCAGCAACGGCGGCCAGACGATCCTCGACATCTACTTCGTGCCGACCGTCGGCATCGTCCGGTTCGAGACGCAGGACGGCACCGTCATCGACCTCATCGAGAAGAGCTTCTAGCCCCGCACCGCGGCCTCGCCCAACACCTGCGCCTTCAGCTCGTCGAACGAGTCGTGTGCCAGCGCGCCGCGGATGCGCTCCATCAGGCGCGCCATGAAGCGCAGGTTGTGGATGGTCGCAAGCTGTTGACCAAGCTGCTCGTCGGCCTTGAAGAGGTGCCGCAGGTACGCCCTGGAGTAGTGGCTGCAGGTGTAGCAGTCGCACTCGTCGTCGACCGGTGCGAGGTCGTCGGCGAAGCCGGCGTTGAGGATGTTGAGGCGGAAGCGGGCGTTGACGCCCGTCTTGCGGCCGTCGGCCGCTGCCGGCACGGCGCCCTGCTGCTCGCCCTCGCCTGCTCGCGGTAGCAGCAGCAGCGCCCCGGAGCGCGCGCTCCTGGTCGGCATCACGCAGTCGAACGTGTCGACGCCCCGCTCGACGGCCTCGAAGATGCCGGCGACGTCGCCGATGCCCAGCAGATGGCGCGGCTTGCGTTCTGGCAGGCCGGGTACGGTCCAGTCGAGCACCCGGTACATCTCCTCGCGGCTGCTGCCGAGGTTGCCGCCGATCGCGATGCCGTCGAAGTCCATCGCGCCGACGACCGCTGCGCTTGCGGCCCTGAGGCGCTGGAAGGCGCCGCCCTGGACGATGCCGTATATCGCCTGGCGGTAGCCGTGCAGGTCACGGCCGGCGCGGAAGGCGTCGAGGCTCCGGCGCGCCCAGCGGTGCGTCCTCTCCATCGACGCCTCGGTGTAGGCCTCGTCGTGCAGGGGGCTGGTGCACTCGTCGAAGGCCAGCACGATGTCGGCGCCGAGCTGACGCTGGATCTCGATGGAGCGCTCCGGCGTGAAGTAGTGCTTGCTGCCGTCGATGTGGCTGGTGAACTCGACGCCGTCCTCAGCGACCTTCACCAGTCCCTTACCGATCGGCTTGCGCTTCTCGTTGCGCGGCTGGCCGTCCGCGGCGGCCCGGTCGTCGTCCGGGAAGATGTTGGCGACCTTCCCGACGCCGTGCTCGATCGAGGCGCCGAGGGAGAAGACCTGGAAGCCGCCGGAGTCGGTGAGGATCGGCCCGTCGAAGTTCATGAAGCGGTGCAGGCCGCCGTGGGCCGCGACGACTGCCGGCCCGGGTCGGAGGTAGAGGTGGTAGGTGTTGGCGAACAGCAGCTGCGTGCCGGTCGCCGCGACGACCTCGGGCGTGACGCTCTTCACCGTCGCCTGCGTGCCGACCGCGACGAAGGCCGGCGTCTGGACCTCGCCGTGCGCGGTGCGCAGCCGGCCCAGGCGGGCGGACCCGCGGCGGGCTGCGATCTCGAACTTCAGGGGCTCTTCCATCGCGGTCGGCAATGCTATCAGGTCGCCGGCCGGCGGCAGGTCGTCACGGCCCGGGCGGGCTCGACGCGGACGCCTCTGAGCCGTCGGCAGGGCTGCCGGACCCGCAGGCGGCGCCTGGGCGGTTGCCTAGAACCGGCCGGTCCACGTCGTCTGCGAGAGAGCTGATTCTCATGTGAAGGTGTTAACATCTGACGATTGGGAGGCGTACATGGCCTTGCATGTCAGCGGGAAGCTCGTAGCCCTCGGGCTCGTGATCACCGCACTCATCACCGCCTTCAGCGCGCCCCGTCAAGAGTCGGTTGAGGCCGTCTCCGAGACCATCTCGTTGGCACTCTCGCCCACCGCAGTCGTTCTCGACACGCCAGTCCAGAACGATCGGCTCTTCTCGGTCCAGGTCGGCCCAACGGCCAACCCCACGTACACCCTGCGCGCTACTGGCTACAACTCACTGGTCAACCAGACCGACTCGACGCCCTTCATCACCGCCACCGGCGCCCGCACCAGGTTCGGCGTGGTGGCCGTCAGCCGTGACCTGCTGGGCGACGAGTTCCCCTACGGCTCGCTGGTTCGCCTGCGTGACCTCGGCAGCTACTACACCGGCCGCGGCGCCGGCGCGTTCCAGTCGCTGCTCGACTCGCAGGGCCTGTTCATCGTCGAGGACACGATGCACGCCCGCAAGACGCAGCAGCTCGACGTCTGGTTCCCGGAGTACTCCACGGCCATCCAGTGGGGCGTGAGGCGCGTCGAGGTCGAGCTCGTCCGCTACGGGCGTTACGGGCCGCAGATCGAGCCCGTGCTGGCCTCGGAGTTCGAAGCCACGCCGCAGCTGTTGGCGTTCCACTAGGCGCCTGAGGGAGCCTTAGGGCCTTGGGGCGTTCGCTGGTTCCGTACCTGGCCTGGCGGCACATGCGCCGCCGCGGTTTGCAGTCGGGGCTCACGGTCCTCGGCGTCGCCGTCGGCGTGATGGTGCTGATCGTGGCGCTATCGCTGACCAACGGCTTCATCGACGAGCTGGTGCGCAGCACCCTGCGCGCCACGCCCATGGTGACGCTGCAGAGCTACCTCGCGGGCGACACGCTCGGCGAAGATCCTGAGCTGCTAGAGGCCATAGGCGACAGCCAGGGTGTCACGGCCGCGGCGCCGTTCCTCAGCTCGCAGGCGTTGATCGCTCGCCGCGCCAGCGCGTCGCTCGGCATCCGCGCGCGCCAAGGCTACACGCAGGTCGTCGGCATCGATCCGGAGCTCGAGACGGAGGTCCTCGAACTGGAGGTGCTGGCTGACCAGGCCGAGGCCATCGCCAGCGAGGGCGGCATCGTGCTCGGCTCCTCGTTGGCTCAGCAGCTAGGCGTCATGCAGGGCGACGAGATCATCATGCGTGACATCACCGGCGCCACCGCCACCTTCACCGTCGCCGGCACGTTCCGCGTCGGCAACGAGCTGATCGACTCGGTGGCGTCTTACATGTCGATCGAGAACCTCCAGGCCTACCTCGACGCGCCAGGGCGCATCAGTGGCTACCACGTGCGGCTCGACGAGCCGACCAGGGCGCGCGAGGTCGGCCTGCAGCTCGCCGAGCGCTTCTCCCTGCGGCCGGTCACCTGGGAGAGCCTGTTCGCCAGCCTCATCAGCCAGCTCGAGCTGCAGAAGGCCGTGATCGGCGTGGTGGTGTTCCTCATCGTGCTGGTGGCGGCGTTCGGCATCGCCAACGTCCTGGTGCTCACGGTGGCGGAGAAGACCGAGGAGATCGCCATCCTGCGGGCGCTTGGCGCGTCCGAGCGGCAGGTGGTCTCGGTCTTCATGCTCGAGGGCTTCCTGCTCGGCTTCGTCGGCACGGCGCTAGGCGCCGTCCTCGGTGTGCTGGTGGCCGGCTACTTCAGGGTCCAGCCGTTCCCGCTGCCTGGCGACCTGTACTTCATCACCCAGCTGCCGGTCGAGGTGCAGGCCTTCGACATCCTCTGGGTGTGTGCCGTCTCGCTGATCACCAGCGTCATCGCCGGGGTGTTCCCCGCCCGCCGCGCGGCGCGGCTCGACCCCGTGCAGGTCCTCAGGTGAGCGGCCCGCGGGAGGCGCGGCCCGAGCGCCGAGCAAAGGCGCGAGGGCGCGAGCTTCCCGACCGCCAGCGCGCCTGGGACTACCTGCTCAACGTGCTCTCCCGCCAGGCGTACACCGTCGAGGAGCTACGCACCAAGCTGGCGCGGCGGAAGGTGCCGGAGCCGCTGGCCGAGGAGCTGCTGGGCCGCCTGATCGAGCTGCGCCTGGTCGACGACGGCAGCTACGCCGAGCAGTACGTCGCCGCGCGACGTGAGGTGCGCGGCCGCCTGGCGCTGCGCGCCGAGCTGAGGCGCAAAGGCGTGGCGGAGGAGATCGTCGAGGAGAGGGTCTCCGGGCTCAGCGAGGCGCAGCAGCTCTCGGCTGCGCTCGGCCTGCTCCGCAAGCACGCCTGGCGGTACCGACCTGCTCCTGCCGCCCCAGAAGCCGGCGAAGAGGACGAGTTCGAGGCGCGAGACCGGCTACGCCGGGCCGAGGCCAAGGCCAAGTCGTTCCTCGCGCGCCGGGGCTTCTCCCCCGACGTCGTGGTGGCGGCCGTGGAGGACGTCGGGTGGTTCGAAAGTTGAAGGAACGGCGACGAAAGAAGTAGACTCTCTAGTTGCGTCGGGGCGTAGCGCAGCCTGGTAGCGCACATCGTTCGGGACGATGGGGTCGGAGGTTCGAATCCTCTCGCCCCGACCAATCTCTCGGTGCCGGAAGGCATCCACGACGGCCGGGCCCACGGGTCCGGCCTTCTCGTTGGCGGCTCGCAGCGACGCGGCCGCCGGCTTCCAGATCAACCGTCGATGATGGCCAGAGTGCAGCGTGAGACACACACCAGCTTGCCGTCGGCGTCGCGGATCTCCACCGCCCAGACGTGCGTGCGACGGCCCTTGTGAACCGGCGTCGCCACCGCGGTTACCTCGCCGCCGACGACCTGCCTCAGGTGGTTGGCGTTGATCTCCAGGCCCACCGCTCTGCGCCCGGCGTCGAGCTCGAGGCTCGCCCCGATGCTGGCTACGGTCTCAGCCAGCGCCACCGACGCGCCGCCGTGAAGGATGCCGTGGGGCTGGTGATGCGCTGCGGTGACCGGCATCGTCGCCTCGACGCGGTCGGGCTCGGCCAACCTCACGTCGATGCCGAGCGTCTCGAGCAGCGTGCCTGGCACGGTGCCGAGGTAGCGTCCGCGGCCCTGCCCGCCTCGCTTGTCAGTGGTCGTCGCCATGGTTCACGATAGTCCGGTGCCAGCCCATGGGTAGCCCGCTGCGCAGGACCAACCGGTGGCTGCTGGTCACGGCCGCCTTGCTGGCGGGCGCCGGACCGGCCGCGCTGTTGTGGCTCGCGGGCTTCGGCCAGCAGCCGCCCGAGCGACTGCCCTGGCTGGCGGTAGCGCTCTTCGGCGCGCTGTTCACCGGCGTCCTGCACGACATCGGCGCACAGAGGCGAGCGCCGCTCGCGGCGTTCCTCGTGCTCGGCGTGGCCGCGGCCGGCGCCACCCTGCTCTCCCCCTTCGGCGACGCGCGCTACGTGCTCTCGCCGCTGGCCGCGGCGGCGCTCGCGGCCCTCGCCGCGCGGCTCGAGCGACCCGGCTTGGTCTCGGCCGCCACCGTCTACGTCGCGTGCACCCTGCTGGCGAACTACACGCTCGACAGCTTCCTGCCGATCGGCGACTTCTTCCTGCTCAACGTCGGCACGCTCTTCTTCGGCATAACCTTCACCCAGCGTGACCGCGTCCACCGCTTCGGGCGCCGCGCCGTCTACCAGATGATCTTCGTAGCGGCCGTCACCAACGTCGTGCTGGCCACGGCGCTCGGCACCCCGCTGCGCTACGTCGCGGTCAGCTTCCTCAGCATCGTGCTGGCCGAGACGGCCGACACGGAGATCTTCCAACGCCTGAAGGACCGCCGCTGGCTCACGCGCGTGGCCTCCTCGAACGCGGTGAGCGCACCGCTCGACACGCTGATCTTCACGCTCCTGGCCTTCTGGGGCGAGGACTTCGCGACCCCGGCATGGCTCACCCAGGTGATCGTCACCGACGTGCTGGTCAAGTACGGTAGTGGCATGCTGGCCGCGCTGGGCGTGCTGGCGGTCCTGCGCTCCGCGCTGCCGCGCGTGCTGCACGGGCCCGGCACGCCCGGGGCCGCCCCGCGCCACGACGGCGCCTCCGGAGGACCACCTTGAGCTCACCCGACTTCTCGTTCCTCAGCGACCTGGTCGGCCAGACCCTCGGCCCCACCGAGCCCCTGCTCGTCGATCAGGACCGCATCGACGCGTTCGCCGAGTGCACCCTCGACCGCCAGTGGATCCACGTCGACCGCGAGCGCGCCGCCCGCGGACCGTTCGGCACGACCATCGCCCACGGCTACCTCACCCTGTCGCTCCTGGTGACGCTGGTCGAGCGCCTTGCGCTCTTCCCGCCCGGCTTCACGGTCATCAACTACGGGCTAGACAAGCTGCGCTTCCCCGCGCCGTTGCCGTCGGGGTCCGAGATCTCGCTCACCGCCTCGCTGAGCAAGGTCGAGCCGAGGGGCGACGGCCGGATGCTCGCGACGCTCGCCTGTGAGGTGACCTCGCCCGCCGCGCGGGCCCCGGTGCTGGTGGCCGACGTGCTCTACCTGTTCATCGCCGACGCGCCGGCCTCGTGAGCGCCGAAAGCGGCCGCGTCACCGCCCGCGCGCTCGACCTGCGCCGCTAGCCCCATCACCAGCTCCTCCTCGCCGGGCCGGGCCACGATCATCAGGCCGACCGACAGACCACCGGGGGCCGACCAACCGGGCACCGGCACCGACACGGCCGGGCTGGCGAGAACGTTGAAGGGCGCTGTGTTGCGCAAGATCAAGCCGTTGTAGCGGAAGTACTCCGCGTCGTCGGCGAGGTCGGCGACGCGCGGCGGCAGCACCGGCACGGTCGGGGCGACGATGGCGTCAACGCCGGGCAGCTCGTCCCAGAAGCGCTCACGCAGCGCGTCGCGCTCGAGGTGAAGGCGTATGTAGTCCTTCGCCGGCCGCTCGGCGTGCTCCACGATGCGCCGGACCACGCGGGGGTCGAACTCGTCGGCCCGTTCGGTGAGCTCCTTCTCGTAGAGAGCCCAGGCCTCGTGGCTCGCGAAGCTCCCGTAACGCTGGTAGAGCGCCGGCGCCTCGGCCAGGCTGGGCACGGCCCTGCGCTCCACGGCGTGGCCGAGCCGCTCGAGCAGTGTCAGCGCGGCCGCGAAACCGTCGCCGACCGCCGGCTCCAGCTCCTCGGTGAGGAGCGTGGTGGGCGCGAGCAAGGTCAGCCCCGCTGAAGGTTCGACCAGGTCGGCGTGCCGGCCGAGGCACATGGCGTGGAACAGGGCCCAGGCGTCCTGTGTGCTGCGAGCCAGCGGACCGATGGTGTCGAGCGTCGTCGAGAGGGCGACCGAGCCGCTGGTCGGCAACAGGCCGTCGGTCGTCTTGAGTCCCACGATGCCGTTGACGGCCGCGGGGATGCGCACGCTGCCGCCGGTGTCGGAGCCGACAGCGGCGGCGGCCAGCCCCAACGCGACGGCGACCCCCGAGCCGGAGGACGAGCCTCCCGGCACCCTCGTCTCGTCGAGGGCGCATGGCGGGGTCCCGAAGTGCGGGTTGATGCCGATGCCGGAGTAGGCGAGCTCCGTCATGTTGGTCCGGCCGAGGAAGACGGCGCCGGCCTCGTCGAGGCGCGCGACGACGGGCGCGTCCTGAGCGGCCGGGGGTCGCTCCGCGAGGACCTTGGAGCCGGCCGCGCTGACCTCGCCCGCCATGTCGAGGAGGTCCTTGACGGCGATGGGCACGCCCTGGAGCGGTCCGAGGTCGATGCCGTCCTTGAAGAGGCGCGCCGCCCCGGCAGCCTGTCGCCTGGCCCGCTGACCGGTCACCACGCGGTACGTGGTGTGCCCGTGCGGGTGGCCGTCGATCTTCGCGAGGTAAGCCTCGGTGACGTCCACCGGGTCGAGCTCCCCCGCCCGGTAGGCGGCAGCCAGCTCGATGACCCCCAGCTCGGTCACGTCCTGTGACATGGCGGCAGGATAACGCGAGGGCACCGTTAGACTTACCCCATGCAACGCAACCGCGCCGAACTGGAGGCGATGAGCCACGAGGAGTTGGTCGACAGGGTGCTCGAGCTTCAAGACATGCTGCGTGAGGGCCTGGCCGTCCGCGACTCGCTTCACGCCGTGTTGAACAAGGTGCTCAACGCCAAGAGCGACGAGGTCGCGCGGTTCGCGGACGCCGCCGACGCCTCCCTCGATCCCGACGAGCTCGAGCTCAAGCGGGCCTGGGCGGCGGCGCGTCACGCCTTGTCCAACCCGCTCGGCGCGGCTCGCAAGCGCGTTCAGGCTGGCTAGTCCTCGCCGAGGACCTCGGCCAACCTGTCGAGCTTCTTCTCCACGGAACGGCGGCGCTCGGCGAGCCATTCGCTCGCGGCGCGCAGACCGGAGGCGTCGAGGCTGCAGGTCCTGACGCGGCCGACCTTCTCGCTCTTTACCAGCTCGGCCTCCTGCAGCACCTGCACGTGCTGCAGCACGGCAGCGAGCGTCACGCCCAGCGGCTCCGCCAGCGCGCTCACCGACGCCGGCCCGTCGCTGAGGCGCTCCACGATGGCTCTCCTGGTCGGGTCCCCCAAGGCGTCGAACACCGCGCTGCTGACGTCGGCCTGCATGG